>DAIDIF010000244.1 GCA_027451805.1 Acidobacteriota bacterium | reverse complement strand
GTACGGGCGAGGCTGCGCGGGGGCCCCTTCGCCCCGCTCCGCCTCGCCCTCGAGAGTTGATGCGGCGCGGGCGAGCGCCGGTCCGGGCGCGGCCTTGAAGGGGTTAGTGAGCGTAGCGGGCTAAAGTCGCCAGCAGGGGGCGGGCGGTGGCGGTAGCGGAGACGGCGCCGTCGAGGATGGACTTCCAGGGGCGGTGGCCGTACATGGCGCGGTTGCCGCTGTCGTCGGGCTGGACCACGTCGCCGTTGAGGCTGATGCCGGCGAAGATGCCGCGGCTGCGGGAGTAGGTGAGGATCTTGGCGTGCATCGAGGCGTCGGTGGCGGCGGCGGCGTGGCGGCCGACCGGGCCGGCGACGGCGTTGGCGTCGGCGCCGATTTTGACCTTGTTGCCGAGCAGGTGCTCGAGGCCGTTGCGGTCCTTGAAAATCATGACCACGTCGGTGGACTGTCCGCCGAGCTGCAGGCCCCAGCTGCCGCCGCCGATCTGGATGAAGACCGGGGCGCTCCAGGCGTTGCCATGGCGGCAGGTGGCCATGCCCTTGCCGTAGTTGCCGCCGAAGCCGAAGGCAAAGTTCTTCTCGCCGGGGACGATGGCGATGCACTGCGCGCCTTCAAGGATTTCCTGCGGGATGCCTTTGTCGGGGGTCTGCATGATGGCGCGGAAGACTTCGTTGGCGCGCTGCAGGCGGGTGTTGTCGTCCTTGAGGTTGGAGCCGGCGAAGGCGGGCAAGGCCAGGGCGAGGGCAAGGAACGCGACGATCGGGCGATGAGTCATACGGATACTCCTCGAGTGCAAGCAGCTATTAGAGTGTAACGCGGGGCGCGAGGTTACGCGGAAAGAGGACTGCGAGACTAGCGGAAATGGGCGGCGTGGGCGAGGGCGGCGACGCCGTTCCAGAGGATTTGGATGCCGATGCAGAGGACGATGAAGGCGGAGAGGCGGATGAAGACGCTGAGGCCGGTGCGGCCGAGGAGCTTGGAGAGGCGTTCGGCGGAGCGGTAGCTGATAAAGACGCTGAGGGCGATGAGGAAGGGGCCGAGCAACAGGGCGGCTAGCTGGGCAGGCCAAGGGTAGGCCTGGTGCTGAGTATTGGCGCCGAGGGCGACGGCGACCGAGATGGAGCCGGGGCCGACGGTGAGCGGGAGGGTGAGCGGGTAGAAGGCTTTCTCCGAAGCTTCGGCGGGGTTGAGCACGGCGGTGTGGGGGGCGTCGTCGCTCTGTTGCAGGATTGCCCAGCCCATCGCCACCACCACTAAACCGCCGCCGACCTGAACCACGGGCAGGGAGATGCCGAAGAAGTCGAGCACCTTGCCGCCGATGAGAATGGAGACCACCAGAAGGATGAAGCTGTTGATGCTGATCCGGCGGGCGAGCGAGGCGCGGAGGGTGTGAGAGTAGCCGTCGGTAAGGCCGAGAAAGATGACCGAGCTGCCGAGCGGGTTGACGATGGGAAAGAGCGCGGCAACGACGAGCAGGGTGGCGGAGAAGACGTCGGCGGCGAGGCGCATGCGAATAGCCAGGATATCAGGATGGTAGGCTCTACTCATGCTCGAAGCGTTGATCTGCGATGCCGTGAGAACTCCCTTTGGCAGGTATGGCGGGGCGCTGGCGGCAGTCCGGGCGGACGATCTGGCGGCGCTGCCGCTGCGGGAGCTGCTGGAACGAAACCCGGGGCTGAAGCCGGAGGCGGTGGAGGACGTGCTCTACGGGTGCGCCAACCAGGCGGGGGAGGACAACCGCAACGTGGCGCGGATGGCGGCGCTGCTGGCGGGGCTGCCGGTGACGACGGCGGGGGTGACGCTCAACCGGCTGTGCGGGTCGAGCCTGGACGCGATCGCGCAGGCGGCGCGGGCGCTGAAGTGCGGGGAGGCGGAGGTGGTGATCGCGGGCGGGGTGGAGAGCATGTCGCGGGCGCCGTTCGTGATGGCGAAGGCGGAGACGGCGTTCAGCCGGCAGGCGGCGATCTACGACACCACCATCGGCTGGCGCTTCATCAACCCCAAGCTGCAGGCGATGGTCGGGACCGACTCGATGCCGGAGACGGGCGAGAACGTGGCGGAGCAGTTCGGGATCGGGCGCGCCGACCAGGACGGGTTCGCGCTGCGCAGCCAGCAGCGGTGGCAGGCGGCGCACGCGGCGGGGGCGTTCGGGGAGGAAGTGATGGCGGTGCGGATCGCGGAGAAGAAGGGCGAGCGCGTGGTGGAGACGGACGAGCATCCGCGGCCGGACACGACGCGGGAGGGGTTGGCGAAGCTGAAGCCGATCGTCAAGCCGGGCGGAACGGTGACGGCGGGCAACGCCAGCGGGGTGAACGACGGCGCGGCGGCGGTGCTGATGGCGACCCAGGTGGGGGTGGACAAGTACGGGCTGCGGCCGATGGCGCGGGTGGTGGCGAGCGCGGTGGCGGGCGTCGAGCCGCGGATCATGGGCATGGGGCCGGCGCCGGCGACGCGCCAGGCGCTGCAGCGGGCGGGGCTGCGGCTGGAGCAGATGGACGTGATCGAGCTGAACGAGGCGTTCGCGGCGCAGGCGCTGGCGGTGACGCGCGCGCTGGGGCTCGCCGACGACGACCGGCGGGTGAACGCGCAGGGCGGGGCGATCGCGATTGGGCATCCGCTGGGGGCGAGCGGGGCGCGGCTGGCGGCGACGGCGTGCTGGCAACTGCGGCGCGGCGGCGGGCGGTACGCGCTGTGCGCGATGTGCATTGGGGTGGGGCAGGGGATCGCGATGGTGCTGGAGCGGGCGTAGGCGGGGCGAGGCTATGTCCCGGGCGTCATGGCGAGAATCCATGGGGGCTTGCCGGGGCCGCGGGCAACCTGTCACAATGTGACGTTTAGGGAGAGGCACACTCATACGTCAAAGGGGGCAGGGATCGCGATGAAGCAGCGGAACGTGGGTTGGACGGGGTTGGCGTTGGCCGTCGGGTTGGCGGCGGTGCCGGCGGCGGCGCAGTTTCCGGGGCGGGGGGCGGCGCCGACGTTTGCCTATGAGAAGGCGGCGACGGATCCGCCGCCGGTGAAGACCGAGCACAGCATTACGGTGAACGGGCAGACGCTGCGCTACACGGCGGAAGTGGGCAAGATTCCGATCCCGGACGCGAGCGGCAAGACGATGGGGCACATGTTCTACGTGGCCTACATCCTGGACAATCCGACGCCGGGCAAGCCGCGGCCGGTGACGTTCAGCTACAACGGGGGGCCGGGGTCGGATTCGGTGTACGTGCACATGGGTGGGTTCGGGCCGCGGCGGGTGGTGTTGAACGCCAACGGCAGCAACCCGGCGCCGCCGTACCAGATCGTGGACAACGCCCAGACCTGGCTGGGTTCCACCGACCTGGTGTTCGTGGACGCGATCGGGACGGGCTACAGCCGCGCCACGTCGCACAAGAACCTGGTGTACGCCGCCAGCGCACAGGGCGACCTGGAAGCGTTCTCGCAGTTCGTGCGGCTGTGGCTGTACCAGAACAACCGCGTCAACTCGCCGGTGATTTTGGCGGGGGAGAGCTACGGGACGTTCCGCTCGGCGGGGCTGGCGTATGTGCTGTGGCAGCACCATATCCCGGTGAGCGGGATCGTGCTGCTGTCGAGCGTGCTCAACATGGCGACGCTGCGGGCCTCCTACAGCAACGACCAGCCGTACTGGCTGGCGCTGCCGACGCAGACGGCGATCGCCTGGCACTTCCACAAGCTGCCGCCGAACCTGGAAAAGGAGCCGCTGCCGGAGGTGGTGCAGCAGGCGGAGAACTGGGCGCAGACCAAGTACGAGCACGATCTCGATTTGGGGGACACGCTGCAGGGAGCGGAGCGGCAGCAGGCGCTGCAGGAGATGGCGGAGTACACCGGGCTGTCGCCGCGGTTCCTGGACAGCTGGAACCTGCGCATCAGCACGGCACTGTTCGACGCCTCGCTGCTGCGCGGGCAGGACGAGATCATCGGGCGGTACGACGGCACGCAAGTGGGCACGAACCGGACGCCGGGACAGATCCGGCCCAACTACGACCCCAGCAGCATCCTGGAGGTGCCGTATATCGACGAGTTCGTGAACTACCTGCGGAACGAGCTGGACTACAAGACGACGCTGGAGTACGGCGACCGCGGGGACGGGGGCGCGGGGATTCCGCGCTGGAACTACAACATCGCGGCGGGCGGGTTCATGGGCTTCGGCGGACCGGGCGACGACGTGAGCCAGGACCTGGAGCGGGTGTTCGCGCAGGATCCGGCGATGCGGCTGATGCTGTGCGAGGGGTACTTCGACCAGGCGACGCCGATGCTGGAGGCGACCTACAGCATGCGGCACCTGTTCATCACGCCGGCGGAGCAGACGCACATCACGATTCGCCACTTCATGTCCGGGCACATGATCTACGCCCACAACCAATCGCGCGCGAAGCTGCAGCAGAACTTCGCCGCGTTCGTCAAGACGCTGCCGGGAGTGGCGGGAGAATAACCATTGGGCGCGGCGCCTCCGCGGGGATGCGCCGCGCTTTTTCACGGGATGAACATGCCATGGGAATGAGACGCAGGGTTGGGTTCGGAACGGTGGCGGCGATGGCGGCGCTGGCGGCGGTGGCGCCGGCGGCGGCGCAGGGGCGGGGGGCGGCGCCGACGTTTGCCTATGAAAAGGCGGCGACGGATCCGCCGCCGGTGAAGACCGAGCACAGCATCACGGTGAACGGGAAGACGCTGCGCTACACGGCGGAGGTGGGCAAGATTCCGGTGCCGGACGCGAGCGGCAAGACGATGGGGCACATGTTCTACGTGGCCTACATCCTCGACAATCCGGCGCCGGGCAAGCCGCGGCCGGTGACGTTCAGCTACAACGGCGGGCCGGGAGCGGATTCAGACTGGGTGCACATGGGCGGGTTCGGACCGAAGCGGGTGCTGCTGAACGCCAACGGGAGCACGCCGGCGCCGCCGTACAAGATCGTGGACAATCCGCAGACCTGGCTGAACGCGACCGATCTGGTGTTCGTGGACGCGATCGGGACGGGCTACAGCCGCGCCACGTCGCACAAGAACCTGGTGTACGCCGCCAGCGCGCAGGGCGACCTGGAAGCGTTCGCGCAGTTCGTGCGGCTGTGGACGTACGACAACAACCGGATCGACTCGCCGATCATTCTGGCGGGGGAGAGCTACGGGACGTTCCGCTCGGCGGGACTGGCGTACGTGCTGTGGCAGCACCATATTCCGGTGAGCGGGATCGTGCTGCTGTCGAGCGTGCTGAACCTGGCGACGCTGCGCGCCTCCTACAGCAACGACCAACCCTACTGGCTGGCGCTGCCGACGCAGACGGCGATCGCCTGGCACTTCCACAAGCTGCCGGCGAAGCTGGAGAAGGAGCCGCTGCCGGCGGTGGTGCAGCAGGCGGAGAACTGGGCGCAGACCCAGTACGAGCACGATCTCGATTTGGGGGACACGCTGCAGGGGGCGGAGCGGCAGCAGGCGCTGCAGGAGATGTCCGAGTACACCGGGCTATCGCCGCGGTTCCTGGACAGCTGGAACCTGCGCATCAGCACGGCGCTGTTCGACGCCTCGCTGCTGCGCGGCGAGGGCGAGACGCTGGGACGGTACGACGGGACGCAGGTGGGCACCAGCCGGACGCCGGGGCAGACGCGGCCGGATTACGACGCCAGCAGTATTTTGGGGACGGCCATCACCGAGGAGTTCGTGGAGTACATGCGGAACTCGCTGCATTACAAGACGACGCTGGAGTACGGCGACCGGGGCGACGGGGGCGCGGGGATTCCGCGCTGGAACTACAACATTCCGGCGGCCGGGTTCGGCGGCTTCGGCGGGCCGGGGGACGACGTGAGCCAGGACCTGGAGCGGGTGTTCGCGCAAGATCCGGCGATGCGGCTGATGCTGTGCGAGGGGTACTTCGACCAGGCGACGCCGATGCTGGAGGCGACCTACAGCATGCGGCATTTGTTCATCACGCCGGCGGAGCAGACGCACATTACCATTCACCATTACATGTCGGGGCATATGATCTATGCCCACGACGGTTCGCGCGAGAAGCTGTATCGGGACTTCGACGCGTTCGTGAAGACGTTGCCCGGGGTGGCGCAATAGGGGGGAGAAGCGAGCCATGGCGATAGGGAAGCGGGGCCGGGACTGGTGTGGGATGGCGTTGGGGTTGGCGCTGCTGGCGGGGTTGCCGGCGGCGGCGCAGGCGCCGGGGCGCGGGGGGCCGATGTACTGCTACGAGCCGGCGAAGACGGATCCTCCGCCGGTGAAGACCGAGCACAGCATCACGGTGAACGGCAAGACGCTGCGGTACACGGCGGAGGTGGGCAAGATTCCGATACCGGACGCCAGCGGGAAGACAATGGGGCACATGTTCTATGTGGCCTACATCCTGGACAATCCGGCGCCGGGGCGGCCGCGGCCGGTGACGTTCAGCTACAACGGCGGGCCGGGGTCGGACTCGGTGTATGTCCACATGGGCGGGTTCGGGCCGCGGCGGGTGGCGCTGGAGGCCAACGGCGACAACCCGGCGCCGCCGTACCGGCTGGTGGATAACCAGGATACGTGGCTCAACGCAACCGATCTGGTGTTCGTGGACGCGATCGGGACGGGGTACAGCCGGGCGACGTCGCATAAGAATCTGATGAAGGCGGCGACGGCGCAGGGCGACCTGGACACGTTCACGCAGTTCGTACGGCTGTGGCTGTATCAGAACAACCGGATCAACTCGCCGGTGATTCTGGCGGGGGAAAGTTATGGGACGTTCCGCACGGGCGGGCTGGCGTTCGATTTGTGGCAGCACCACATCGCACTGAGCGGGATCGTGCTGCTCTCGGCGGCGCTGAACCAGAACACGATCGTGGAGTCCTACAGCGACGACCGGCCGTACTGGCTGGCGCTGCCGACGCAGACGGCGATCGCCTGGCATTTTCACAAGCTGCCGCCGGATTTGCAGAAGGAGCCGCTGGCGGCGGTGGTGAAGCAGGCGGAGACGTGGGCGCAGACGAAGTACCAGGGGTATCTCGATCTGGGCGGGGCGCTGCAGGGAGCGGAGCGACAGCAAGCGCTGCAGGAGATGGCGGAGTTCACCGGGTTGTCGCCGCGTCTGCTCGATGCATGGAACCTGAGGATCAGCACGGCGGTGTTCGACGCCTCGCTGCTGCGCAGCCAGCGGGAGACGATCGGGCGGTACGACGGGACGCAGACGGCGGCCAGCCGGACGCCGGGGGAAGTGCGGCCGGGCTTCGACGCCAGCGATCTGCTCTCGACGCCGTACATCGACGAGTTCGTGGACTACCTGCGGGACGAGCTGCACTACCGGACGACGCTGGAGTACGGCGACCGGGGCGACGGCGGGGCGGGGATTCCGATGTGGACCTACAACATCGGCGGCACCGGCGGCGCGGGCGGCTGGGGCACGCGCGGCGGCGGCAACGACGTGAGCCAGGATCTGGAGCGCACGTTCGCCGAAGACCCGTCGCTGCGGCTGATGGACTGCCAGGGGTATTTCGATCAGGCCACGCCGATTTTGGAGGCGCAGTACGGGCTGTGGCATTTGTTCCTTACGCCGGAGGCGCTGCAGCGGGTGCAGCTGGTGCCGTTCCTGTCGGGGCACATGATTTATGCGCACCAAGCATCGCGGGAGCAGTTGCACGCGGACTTCGACGCGTTCGTGAAGAGTTTGCCGGCGATGGCACGGTAGCGGCGGCTTCGATTGAACGCGGGGCCGGTCGTGGCTGCGCCACGACACCCGCTTGCCAGGTACGGGCAAGGCTACGCGGGGGGCTTCGATTGAACGCGGGGCCGGTCGTGGCTGCGCCACGACACCCGCTTGCCATGTACGGGCAAGCCTACGCGGGGGCCCTGCGCCCCGCTCCGGGTTGCCCTAGAAGGTGAGAAGGCGCTGGATGGCTTGCTTGATTTGTTCGACCGAGGGGAGGAGGGCCTCCATCAGGCCGACGTTGTAGGGCAGGGGGACGTTGGGAACCGCTAGCCGCTCGATGGGGGCGTCGAGGGAGAGGAAGGCTTCCTGGGCGACGGTGGCGGCGATTTCGGCGCCGAAGCCGGCGGTGAGGGTGTCCTCGTGGACGATGAGCAGGCGGGCGGTCTTGCGCACGGAGGCGAGGACGGCGTCGCGGTCCCAGGGGACGAGGGTGCGGAGGTCGAGGATTTCGACCTGGCCGGGGAAGCCGGCGGCGGCGGCGAGGGCGCGCTCGAGCATGGCGCCCCAGGTGACGAGGGTGACGGCATCGCCGGGCTGAACGAGGGCGGCCTGGCCGAGCGGAAGGAGGAAGTCGTCGCCGGGATAGGGGCGGCGGGCGAAGGCGGAGTCGAGCAGGTTGCGGTGCTCGAAGAAGATGCTGGGGTTGGGGCTGCGAAGGGCGGCGCGGAGCAGGCCGACGGCGTCGGCGGCGTTGGAGGGGAACAGCACCTGCCAGCCGATGGCGTGGGCGAAGGTGACCTCGCTGGAGAGGCTGTGCCAGGGGTCGCCGCACTTGAAGAAGCCGCCGGGGATGCGGACGACGACCGGGGCGGAGAAGCGTCCGGCGGTGCGCCAGCGGATGGTGCCGCAGTCGTTGAGCTGCTCGGTGGCGGGATCGGCATACTTGCGGAACTGAATCTCGGCCACCGGGCGGAGGCCGGCGAGGGCTAAGCCGACGGCGGAGCCGACGATGCCCTCCTCGGACAAGCTGGTGTCGAAGACGCGGCGGACGCCGAAGTGAGACTGCAGGCCCTCGGTGGCGGTGTGAACGCCGCCTTTGGGGCCGACATCCTCGCCGAAGATCATGACCTTGGGGTTGCGGGCGAGCTCGACCTCGAGCGTCTGGCGGATGGCGGCGACCATGTTGAGGCGGACGCCGGCGGTGGCGGGAACGGCGGCGGGCGCGGCGGGCACGGGCTGCGGGGCGAAG
>DAIDIF010000243.1 GCA_027451805.1 Acidobacteriota bacterium | reverse complement strand
AACGGATTGGCCGCCTGGCGCGCCACCTCCGCCGGCGCCGCGCTCAACGCCGCCACGCCGCAGGAGATGACCGCCGCGCTCCATACCGATGCGTTGGGCACGTTGCAGGTCAAGGCTTCGCTGCACAACAACGTGCTCGGTGCCACGCTCACCGCCGACCGCCCCGAGACCCACGCCTGGCTGACTTCCGAGCTGCCCAACCTGCAGCTCACGCTCAACCGCCAGGTGCAGGTGGGCTCAATGCAGCTCAGCACCCAGCTCCAGAATCAAACCGGCTCCAACGGCGGCGCCGCACCCCAGACTCCCGCGCGTCCGGCGCCGGCGCCCGGCCTTGGGCGCCCGGCGGAGGCCGCATCGGCGCCGCATCTTGCCGAACCTGCTCTCGCCGCCAGTGCCGGCGGCCGCCTGAACTTACGCGTCTGACGACAGGAGGATCTCAGTCCATGACCACCACCCCCGCCGCGGCAACCACTCCGGCACCCGCCTCGCAACCCTCCGCCAACAATCCCAACTCCCTCACCAGCACCGATTTCATGGATCTGTTGACGGCGCAGTTGAAAAACCAGGACCCCACCAACCCGGTGAATCCGACCCAGTTCGTGGGTCAGTTGGTGCAGTTCAACAGCCTCGAACAGTTGCTCAGCATGAAGGCGGATCTCGATACCATCGCCTCTGCCGTCACTGCTCCCACTCCCTCCCCCTCCAATCCGACCGGCGGGACCAGCCCGGCGGCGAAATCCTGACCGCAGCCTCAACAAGGAGCCCCCATGGCATCGTTTTCCATTCCGCTTTCCGGCCTGAACTCCAGCTCGCAGGAGTTGAGCCTCATCGCCAACAACCTCGCCAACATCAACACGCCCGGCTACAAGGCGGCCTCGGCCAACTTCAGCACGCTCTTCTACCAGAATCTCGGCACCTCGGGCAACGGCGATCCGATGCAGGTTGGCACCGGCGCGCAACTGGGGTCGGTGACCGTGGATACGACTGACGGCGCGCCCAGCGCCACCGGGGTCAACTCCAACGCCGCCATCCAGGGCTCGGGCATGTTCGTGGTCAACGACAACGGCCAGCAGTTGTATACGCGCGCCGGCAACTTCACCGTCTCCAACGCCGGCTTCCTGGTGACCGCCAACGGCAGCCTGGTGCAGGGTTATCCCGCCGTCAACGGCGTGGTCAACCCCAATGCGCCCCTCGGCGCCCTGCAGGTCGGCAGCGGCCTCACCACCCCCGCCACCGCGACCTCCAACATTCAGATCGGCCTCAACCTCAACAGCCAGTCCGCCGTCGGGACCTCCTACTCCGATCCCATCCAGGTCTACGACTCCCTCGGCGCCACCCATACCCTGACCGCGACCTTCACCAAGACCGGCACCGACGCCTGGAGCTACGCCGTCACCCTTCCCGGCGCCGACACCGGCGGGACCTCGCCCACCACGCTCGCCAGCGGCAGCATGAACTTCGATACCAGCGGCAACGTCATCCCGCCCACGCCCGGGAGCGACACCATCGCCCTCAGTTCCGCCGCGCTATCCAACGGCGCCGCCGCGCTCAACATTAACTGGAACGTGCTCAATGGCAGCGGCGGCTCGCTCGTCACGCAGACCGCTTCCGCGTCCGCCCCGCTCTCCTCCCACCAGGATGGCGGCGCCACCGGCAACCTGCTCAACTTCAACATCCAGTCCGACGGCACCATCGAAGGCTCGTTCAGCAACGGCCAGACGAAGTCGCTGGGCCAGATCGCGCTGGCGGACTTCCCCAACGTCCAGGGCCTGCAGGGCGTCGGCAACAACGCCTTCCAGGCGACGGTCGGTTCCGGCGCGCCCAACGTCGGCGTGCCCGGCGCCGGCGCGCTGGGCCAGCTCACCGGCGGTTCCATCGAGCAGAGCAACGTGGATATCGCCGCCGAGTTCTCCACCTTGATTCAGGCGCAGAACAGTTACCAGGCCAGCGCCAAGGCCGTCACCGCCTTCAACCAGATGGTGCAGACGACGATGACCATGCAGACCGGCTTGTAATCGCGGTCGTTGCTGTGCTCCTGGGCTGGCCCGTAACCCGGTGCCAGCCCAGGAGTGTGTTAGCCCCTTCTAATCCCGGGTTCGGCGCGCAAATTGCTTGTAGCGTTGGCATGAACCGCCGCTTCGCTCTGGCCGCGCTGAGCTTGCTGTTGGCCTGCGGCGGCGCCGGCTGCAGCCTCTTCCATGGCAAAAAGGCCAGCGCCGCCGCCGCCGTTCCCACCCGTATCCTCAAGCTCGACAGCACCGTTCTCAATCTCGCCGACGCCAGCCCGGCCTATCTGCGCATCGGCGTGTCGCTGGGGGTCACCTCCGCCGACCAGACCCAGGACGCCAAGGTCGAGACTGTCGCCCGCGACACCATCGTCAGCCTGGCCAGCGCGCAAACCGCGGCCACACTGCTCACGCCCGCCGGCAAGGCCGGGCTGAAGCAGGCCGTGCTGGCGGCGCTGCGCAAGCGTCTGCCGGCGACCGGGGTGCAAAAGGTCTACTTCGACGAGTTCTTGGTCCAACACTAGGAGCCCCCATGGCGGCCCTGCCCATCCCCGATCCCTCCCCGCTCCAGCCGCCGGCACCCCCGCCGCCGCCCAAGCAGCCGCCGTTGCCGCCGCAGGCGCCGCCGGGCGACGCCGCTTGGGAGCAGCTGCAGTGGCTGTCCTGCAGCCTCGCCGTCGAGCTCTCCGTCCCCCGCGTCACGGTGGGTGACATCCTGCGTCTCGCGCCCCAAACCGTGGTCGAGACCCGCTGGCAGCAGAACGCCGACGTCCCCATCCGCGCCAACGGCCAGCTCATCGCCTGGGCCGAATTCGAGGGCGTGGACGAAAAGTTGGCCGTGCGCGTCACACGTCTGGCCTGAGGCCAGCTTCCCATGGGCACCGGAACTCTCTTCCACAATCTCGATCTCAAGCGCTGGCTCGCCAAGCCGCGCGTCCGCCGCCGCGCCCGCCGCCTCCGCCTGGTGGAGACGCTGCCGCTGGGCGACCGCCGCTTCGTCGCCGTCGTCAGCCTCGACGGCCGCGAGCTGCTCGTCGGCGCCACGTTGCACTCGCTCACGCTGTTGGGCGAAATCAACGAGGAGCTCGACGAGCTCACGCCCCCGCCCCGCTTCGGCCGGGAGGTGCAGTGATCCTGTTCCCCGCCATGCTGCTGCAGGCGCAGGGCCTGCGCATCCCCGGCACCACCAGCGATCTCTCCTGGACCGTGGTGGTCATCCTCACCCTGGTGACGCTGATCCCCGCGATCATGGTCTCGATGACGCCGTTCGTGCGCCTGCTGGTGGTGTTTCACTTCCTGCGCCAGGCGCTGGGCACGCAGACCGCGCCCAGCAATCAGATCATCATCGGCCTGTCGCTGTTTCTCACCTACTTCATCATGCAGCCGGTGGGCGCGGCCATGTACCAGCAGGCGGCGGTGCCATTCCAGCAGGGCCGCATCAGCATCAATCAGGCGCTCGACCGCGCCAGCGTGCCGATGGAGCAGTTCATGCTGAAGTTCACCCGGGAGCAGGATCTGGCGCTCTTCGTGGCCGCCGCCAAACTGCCCCAGCCGCGCCGCGCCGCCGATCTGCCCATGCGCGTGGTCATTCCCGCCTACATGGTGAGCGAGCTGCAGACCGGTTTCCAGATCGGCGTGGTCCTGTTCCTCCCGTTCCTCGCCATTGACCTGGTGGTCGCCTCGATCACCACTTCGGTCGGCATGCTGCAGTTGCCGCCGGTGGTGATCTCCACCCCGCTCAAGCTGCTGGTGTTCGTGGCCGCCGGGGGTTGGCATCTGCTGGTCGGCGCGCTGCTCAACAGCTTTGCCTGACGGTGCCGCATGAATTCCGATCAAGCCATCGAACTGGTCCGCCGCACGCTGGAGATCACCCTCACCATCTGCGGCCCCATCCTCGCCTGCGCCGTCTTCGTCGGCCTGGTGGTCAGCGTCTTCCAGGTGGTCACCTCCATCCAGGACACCACCGTCTCCACCGTCCCCCGCCTCGCCACCGTCGCCGCCGCCGCCTTCTTCCTCAGCCCCTGGATGTTCCGCGAGATGGTGGACTTCACCATCCACCTGCTCGGCAACCTGCGCCCCTACCTGCACTGACCCGAAGCCCGCCATGCTGGTACCGACGCAGTGGATCGTTTACGTCGTGCCCGGGCTGCTGATCGCCTCGCGCCTCAGCGGCCTGCTGATCACCATGCCCTTCCTGGGCGCCGACACCATCGCGCCGCGCATCAAGGCGGCGCTGGTGATCGCCCTCACTCTGCTCATGCTGCCCGTGGTTCCGCTCGCGCTGCCGCGCCAGGGGCCGCTGGACTGGTTCGGCTACGGCCTCACCGAGCTCACGATCGGCGCCTTCATGGGGCTGGCGGTGCGCGTCATCTTCGAGGCGGTGCAGCTCGCCGGCGACGTCGCCAGCTTCCAGCTCGGCCTCTCGCTCGAAACCTCGATTGACCCGAGCAGCGGCGCCAGCAGCACCGTGCTCGCCACGCTGCATTACCTGGTCGTGCTCTACGTCTTCCTCCAACTCGGGGTGCACCGTTGGATCCTGCTCGCGCTGCTTTCCAGCTTCCGGACCCTGCCGCTGGGTTCCAGCCTCGGCGCCCCCAGCCTCCACGCCCTGCTCACTTTCGCCGGCAGCCTCTGGGTATGGGGCGTCGAGCTGGTGCTGCCCATCCTCATCGCCACCTTCCTGATTGACGTCACCATGGCGTTCTTCGCCAAAAGCGCGCCCCAGTTGCCGGTGATCTTCTTCGGCATCCCGATCACCGAGCTGGTCGGCTACGGCGTGCTGATGGCGGCCATGCGCTTCTGGCCCGGCATCCTCGCCGGCCACTTCCAGCAGGCGCTGCAGTTTCTGGCGCAGCACGCCCATCCCGGTAGTTGAGGGTGTAAGTGGCCGACGCCAACAAGACTGAAAAGGGGACAGCGCATCGCCGCGAGAAGGCGCGCGAGGAGGGCCAGATTGCCCGCGCCCGCGACCTGCCGGGCGCGGTCGGCCTGCTCGCCGCCATCGCCGTGCTCGCCTGGTTCGGCGGCAGCGGCCTCAACGCCTGGCGCAGCCTGCTGCGCGCGCTGCTCGCCCAGGCCACCACGCCGGGCGCCGCCGTCGGCCTGCAGCAGTTGCGCACCACCTTTCTGCTCGCCCTGGGCTGGAGCGGCACCGTCGCCGCCGCCGCCTGGGTGTGCGGCACGCTGGTTGCCTTCCAGGGCGGCTTCATCTTCGCCGGCGCCGCGCTGCTACGCTTCAACCGCTTCAACCCCGCCAGCAACGTCAAGAACCTGTTCACCGCCTCCTCGCTCAGCCGCATCGGCCGCTCCATCCTTCCGTTGTTGGTGATGGTCTGGCTCACCTACGGCCTGCTGGCGGGCCGTTGGGGCGAGATCGTCCGCGCCAACGGCATGACCGTCGCCTCGGGCCTCAGCCTGCTGCTCTCGATCTCGCTCGGCCTGGCCTGGCGCGGGGGCGCGGTCTTGCTGGGCTGGGCGGCGATTGATTTCTTCCTGCAGCGCCACAACTACGAGGTCTCGCTCCGCATGACCAAGCAGGAGGTCAAGCAGGACGCCAAGGAGACCGTCGGCAATCCCGAAACCCGCGGCCGCATCCGCCGCATCCAGCGCCAGATGGCCCGCCGCCGCATGATGCAGGAGGTGCCCACTGCCACCGTGGTCGTCACCAACCCCACCACCTACGCCGTCGCCCTGCGCTACGACCCGCTCAGCATGGCCGCCCCGGTGGTGGTGGCCAAGGGCCGGCACAAGGTCGCCGAACGCATCCGCGCCCTCGCCGTCTCCAGCGGCGTGCCCATCGTCGAGAACCGCCCGGTGGCGCGCGCCCTTTACGCCCACGTCGAGATCGGCGCGCCCATCCCGGGCGCGCTCTACGCCGCCGTGGCCGAGATCCTCGCTTTCCTGCAGCGCCGCATGCGCCCGGCCTGAGGGCGCCGGCCGCCTACTGGCAGCCGGTCAACGCCAAGACCGCGGCCTGTACGGTCGCGCCCGGGCCGAGGGTGAGCGCGGCGTTGGCGCTGGTGTTGGCGGTGGTCGCGCTGGCGGGCGAGCAGGTGTCGGCGTCGGCCTCGACGCTGTAGCTCGCACTGCCGCTGGCCTGGGTGTAGCTGGTGCCGGAGGCCGAGAAGGCGCCGGTGTTGGCCGCCGCGCCGGGCACGGAGAGCGAGTAGGCGGCGCAATCGCTGTTGGCGGGGCAGGTGCCGCCCGCGGCGGTGGTGACGTTGGTGGTCGCCGAGAGCTGCTGCACCAGCGGCATGGTGAAGGTGAGCGGGCTGGCGCCCACGCTGGCGGTCTGCAGCGCCGAGAGCGTCACGTCCTCGGCCACGGCTGCGGTGCCGGTGGTGGTGGTGACGCTGCCGGTGATCGTCGCCAACGCGCTGCCCTGCAAGCCGCTCTCGGCCACCAACGGGACATTGCCCATCGCGGTGCCGACGCTGACGCCGCCGGTCACGGTGGCGGCATAGCCGACGCCGCTGCCGTTCACCCCCACCGCGACCACGTCGTAGGTGCCGGCCGGCACCGGGCAGAACACGAAGTGCCCGCTGGTGTCGGCGTCGGTGGCCATCACCACCCGGCCGATCCCACCCGAGTCCTTTTGCTCCAGCGCCACCATGACGTTGCCGCCCACCAGCGGTTTGCCGGTGGCCTGGTCCACCACGGTGCCGTTGATGGAGGTTGCGGTGGTGGCGATTTCGCCGGCGTGCAGCACCGGCTTGAGGCGGTAGGCGCCGTTGCCTTCGGTGACGATGGAGGCGCAGGTGTTGAAATCGAGGTTCAGATCCTTGGTCTGGCCGGCTGCCACCACGAACTGGCCGCCGGCGATCTGGCCGGCCGGGATCTTGATGCCGGTCTGCGCCTGGCTCGACAACTGAAGCGCCGTGACCGTGCCCGTGTTCGAAACCACGCAGTTGGCGGCGGTGGCGCCGCACTGATTTCCGGCGACCACGGCGGCCGAGTTGTTGTCCTCGAGGATCAGGCGGATTTGCTGGTAGTTGCCCGGCTGCAGCTCGGTGGTCGAGCCCAGCGTCGCCAGCAGGCACTGGTTGTTGGACTGCCCGAGCAGGTCAATCTGCATGGGCGAGGATGCCAGATTGGGGGTGAGGTCCACGAAGCTGGCGCCGGCGCTGCCGCTGGTGCTGGCCTCGACGTCCTTCACGGTCACATAGACGTGACTGAAAGGGCCGTTGGGCCCAGCGCAGGTCGCTGGATCACTCATGGTCACGGTGGTGGTGGCGGGTGAAACCGTGGTCGAGTTGCTGCCGCCGCAACCCGCGCTCACGACGGCCATGAATCCGGCGCCGGCCAGGGCGCTGGCGACCCAGCGTTTCGTGTTGGACATGACGACCCCTCCTGTGCGGGACTCTGCAGGCGGGTTGCCATCCTGCTGCATATGATTCCTAAGGACTTAGGCCTTCCGGCGGTGGAAAATACCAGCCAGCAGGCCGCAGGGCCGGTAAAAAGCTCTTTTTCGGCCACCGGTTCGGCTTCAGCCGATCTCGACCAGCTTGTCGCGGCCGCGCGCCCCACGCACCACCCGCACCTGCGCGCGCGGCACGCCGAAATGCGCCGCCAACGCCGCCTCAATGGCGCGGTTGGCCTCGCCTTCGATGGCGCGCTCGCGCACCGCGACCAGTAGGGTTCCGTCCGGCAGCGGTTCGACGCGCGGCCGGCGCGCACCGGGCTTGGCCCGCACAGCAACTTTTCGGCTCATCGGCTTGCAGCCTACGCTCCTCACCGGCGCAGATGCAACCCGGTTCCGCTTCCCCTAAAATGAACACGTGCCCAACTCCCAACTCTCCCGCCTCGCCCAGGAATCGCGCGGCTCCATGATCCTGGGCATCGCCGATGAGATTCGCGCCTTCGTCGCGCAGGGCAACACGGTGCTGAACCTCACCGTCGGCGACTTCCATCCCAAGCAGTTCCGCATCCCGCGGGCGCTGGAAGACGCCATCGTGGATGCGCTGCGCGCGGGCGAGACCAACTACCCGCCGCCGGTCGGCCTCGAGCCGCTGCGCCGTGCCGTCGCCGGCTTTTATGCCGCGCACGGCGGCCGGGCGCTCGAGCTCAACACCATCCTGATCGCTGGCGGGGCGCGCCCGGTGATCTACGGCCTCTACCGCGCCCTGGTGGATCCCGGCGACCAGGTGGTCTTCGGCGTCCCCGGCTGGAACAACGAGTACTACTGCGACCTGATCGGCGCCCAGGGCGTGCGCGTGCCCTGCAGCCCCGAGTCCGGCTTTCTGCCCACCGCCGCGATGCTGCGCCCGCATCTGCGCGGCGCCCGGATGCTGGCGCTGAACTCGCCGCTCAACCCCACCGGCACCTCCTTCACCGCCGACGAGCTCGCCGCCATTTGCGACGCCGTGCTCGAGGAGAACGCCCGCCGCGGACCCAACGAGCGCCCGCTCTATCTGCTCTACGACCAGATCTACTGGATGATCACCACCCCCGGCACCGTGCACGCCGACCCCGGCGCGCTGCGCCCCGCCATCCTGCCCTATTTGGTCGCGGTGGATGGCATCTCCAAGTGTTTCGCCGCCACCGGGCTGCGCGTCGGCTGGGCGATTGCGCCGCCGCCGGTGATCGCGGCGCTCAACAACATCCTCGGCCACGTCGGCGCCTGGGCGCCGCGCCCGGAGCAGGTCGCTGCCGCACGCCTGCTGGCCGACACCGCCGCCGTCACCGACGCCATCGCCGGCATGCGGCGCGAAGCCTCGGCGCGCCTCGAGACCATCTACCACGGCCTGCAGGCGATGCGGGCCGCGGGCCTGCCGGTGGATTGCCTGCGCCCGCAAGGCGCCATCTACGCCAGCGCCCGCTTCGCCCTGCACGGGCGGCGCGCCCCCGCGGGCGATCTGCTGCGCACCGACGAAGACGTCCGCCGTTACCTGCTGCACGCCGCCGCGCTGGCGGTCGTGCCCTTTGCGGCGTTTGGCGCGCCGCCGGATCAGGGCTGGTTCCGGCTCTCGATCGGCACCGTCTCGGTCGCCGACCTGGAAGCGCTGATGCCGCGGCTCAGAGCCGCGGTCACCGCCCTCGCGCAAGCGGCCTGAGTCGCCATCACGGCGGCGGCGGGAATAGCCACGCGCCGGCGGCCGCGAGGCGAGCCCTGGGGCGGGTGGCGCCACGTGCGCTGGCGGCGCCGTCCCAGCGCGACCAGCCGGCCACCGGGCGGCGGCCGAAGAGCTCGCAGTAGGGCCCGGGGCTGCAGCGCTCGATCAGGCCGTAAATCACTTCCGGCTTGCGCGCCTGCGGCAGCTTGCGGCTGGCGATCAGGTTCACCTGGCGTTGCGCCGCGGCCAGCGTGCGCAGGCGGCCGCGCACGCCGAACAGCAGCAGTTCGGTCGCGGTGCGGAAGTAGAAGCCCGCGCCGCGCGCGTCCGGTCCGCCGTCCTTGCGCACCTTGTACCACACCAGGTGGGTCTTGTAGCCGAAGCCCCAGGCGCGCATGACCTCGAGCCCTTCCGGCAGCAGCGCGTTCGGGCACCAGAGGTAGAGATGGCAGCGCGGCGCGGCGAGCCCGGCCGCCGGCAGCGCCGCGATCTCGCCCACCGTCATCGTGCGGCCGCGCTCCAGCCGGCGCAACTCGGGCGTCAGGCGCGCGCTGCGGTTGCCGAACCGCCATGGCGGATCCGCCAGGATCGCGCCGAAGCGCCCCTCCAGGCCGCTAAACATCTCGCCGCTGCCGGGCATGACAGCGCCATCTTCGCACAGCCGGGCGCTACCCCTCCGTCACCTCGCCGCGTTCCAGCCGGAAGCGGCGCGCCACCACGTCCGCCAGCGCCGCCTGGGTCAGGGCCGCCACGTCCAGCCCGGCTTCGCCCGTCTCCGTCTCCCTGGGCGTGGCGGCGAGCGACGGGCTGCGGGGGAGGAAGGCGGAGCAGCAGTCGTCGGCGAGCTCGGAGCTGGCTTCATACGTCCCGATGCGGCGCGCCTCGGCCTGGATGGCGATCTTGTCGTCGCCGATCAGCGGGCGGTACACCACCATGCGCACCGCCGTGCTCACCGCCTCCAGGTTGAGCACCGTCTGGCTGGCCACCTGCGCCAGCGAATCGCCGGTGATCAGCCCGTGGGCGTGGATGGTGCGCGCCAACGCCTCACCGATACGCAGCATCATGCGGCGGTAGAGCAGCA
>DAIDIF010000242.1 GCA_027451805.1 Acidobacteriota bacterium | reverse complement strand
GCGCACAGCGCCAACAGAGGCAGAAGCGCAATCGCGCCGCGCCAGGTCATTTTCTTCATGCCAACCTCGGGAGATAAAAATTGGACTGCGGCGGCATTATGACACTGGCGTGGCGTCCGAAGCTAGCGATCTCCATCGCCTGCCCGGTGCGCACGGGCGGGCGCCTATGGCACCCCGCTCGCGGCCTGAACGCAGCCATTGGAGCACTGGCCACCCTTCGCGAGGTGGTGAACGATCAGCACGGCGACAATAACCTCGGCGGCGACGAGCGCCACGGTGACCCACCGGGGATGATGCGATTTTCGAGCCGCCGCCGGCGGTGCTGCGATGGCCGGAGCGCCGGGCCCGACGCGGCGCCGAGGCGCGGAGCCGGCCCGAGATGCGGAGGACGCCGCAGAGTGCGGCGCCGGGGCCGCGCTCTGCGATCGTAAAGGCGGCGGTGCGAGCGATAGTGCCCAGAGCAGGAATACGGCGGTGGCAGGAAAACGTCTTCGCGCCGGCATCGGTCGAATCATCCGCTCCTGCCTGCGCTCCCGGCGTTGATCCCAACGCTCGAGCCCTCGCTGGCGAGTCGCACCAGTCTACCCCGAGCGAGGTCGCGCGCCCGCGTCGCCGGGGTTCCCAGAACGGCTGGGTTCTGGGACGGCTGCCGGGGTGCAATCCTCCGCCCGGCTCCTACCGCTTATTCCCCGGCGGCCGCCGATGACTGCGGTCATTGACGGGCGCGGGACCCCGGGCGGTTTCCGGTCCCGGCTGTGACGACGGGACACGTTCGCCACGCGATCCTGTACCTTTTAAGGCGTGACTTGCGCGGTCTGGCGGGTCACCGTGGCCGGCCGGGGGCCCCGGGGCGCCCCGGCCAGCCGGGGCCGCGCCTCGTTGCTGGCCGGGGGCAGGCCACCCTGCTGAGTTTCGCGGCCTTCTCGCGCCGACCTGGCCCAGGGTGCCAGCGGCGCGACCCCCGCGTGCGGCGCGGAGGAGGTAATGCGACGGATACTAATGACATGAGCGCGCAGGCCGAACCAGTGGTGGTCGTCGGCGGCGGCATCGCCGGACTGAGCGCGGCGTGGACGCTGGCGCGGGCGGGACGCCGGG
This sequence comes from Acidobacteriota bacterium, assembly GCA_027451805.1. Lineage (GTDB taxonomy): Bacteria > Acidobacteriota > Terriglobia > Terriglobales > SCQP01 > SCQP01. The sequence continues at coordinate 34,019 of DAIDIF010000242.1, read as the reverse complement.
TCACGGTCCTGGAGGCCGCGCCACGGCTGGGCGGGGTGATTACCAGCCAGGACGGCGATGGCTTCGTGATGGAGGGCGGGGCGGATTCGTTTTTGACCTCCAAGCTGGAAGGCGACGCGCTGTGCCGCGAGTTGGGGCTGGAGAGCGAGGTGGTCGGTACGTTGCCGTCCACGGGCGCGCAGATCCTGCACCGCGGGCGGATGGAACCGCTACCGGCGGGCTGGCGCATGGCGGCGCCGACGCGCCTACGGCCGGTGATGGCGAAAACGCGCCTGCTGCCGCTGCGGGCCAAGCTCGCCATTGCGCTGCACTGGCACCGCAAAGCCGAGCCGCGCGACGACGAGACGGTGGGCGCCTATTTGCGGCGGCGATTCGGGGAGACGGGCGGGGGGGCGATCGCCAGCGCGATCGCGGGACCGCTGCTGGGCGGCGTCTACGGCGGCGACCTGGAGAAGCTGGGGGCGGCGCAGGCGCTGGGCGTGGGCGCGAAATCGGCGGCGGTGAAGCCGGGCACGCCGCTGTTTCACAGCCTGCGGCGCGGCATGGGCGCGCTGATCGAGGCGCTGGCGGCGGGGCTGGAGCGGCTGCAGCCGGGGAGCGTGCGCACCGGCTGCACGGTGACGGCGGTCGGCGCGGAGGCGGCCGGGTTTCGCGTGGCGCTGGCCGGGCGCGAGGAGATCGCCGCGCCGGCGGTGATCGTGGCCACCCCGGCCTGGCGGGCGGCGGAACTGTTGCGCGGGCTGGATGCGGAGCTGGCGGCGGCGCTGGAGGCGATCCCCTACGTCTCGTCGGTGAACATCAATATGGCCTACCGCAGCGCGCCGGCGATTCCGGCGGGACACGGGTTTCTGGCCGGCGGCGGGTATCGCCCGCTGCTGGCGTGCACCTTCGCGCATCAGAAGTTTCCCGGTCGCGCGCCCGCAGGCGCCGCGCTGCTGCGGCTGTTCTACAGCGCCGAGGCGGCGGAGTGGCCCGACGCCCGGCTGCAACAGCAGGCGATGGCGGACGTCCGCCGCGCGCTGGGCGTGGCCCAGGCGGCGGATGCGGTGCAGATCCGGCGCTGCCTGCGGGCCCTGCCGCAGTATGGGCCGGGGCACGGGGCGCGTGTCGCGGCGCTGCGGCAGCGGTTGGAGCGGTGGCCGGGGTTGCGGTTGGCGGGCAACGCCTACCAAGGCGTGGGCGTGCCCGATTGCATCGCCAGCGGGCGGACGGCGGCGGCCGATCTCGGCGCGCCCTCATGAAGTTGCTGCAGATCGTGGGCCGCGAAGCCGCCGGCGTGGACGGCGCACGCGCGTGGGCCGGCCGGGTGCAGGCGGCGGCCGGCGGCGCGGTGCTGGCGCTCGCCGAGCTGCCCCGGGGCGAGAGCGCGGAGGCGGCGCTGAAGCGGGCGCTGGCGCAGGCGGCGCCGGAGGTGGCGCTGGTTCACCTCGGGCTGGCGAGCCCCGGGCTGCTGATGCTGCTGCGCGAGCGCGGCGTGCGGTTCGCGGCTTTCCTGCACGATTTCGCGCCCATCTGCCCCACGCAGCGGCTGTGGCACCGGCATGGCGAGCGCTGCTCGGGGCCGGGGCGCACCGGCTGGAAGTGCGCCTGGTGCGTCAGCGGCGGCCAGGTCCGGCAAGCCGCCGAAGTCCCGCTGCGCGCGCTGCTCTACCGCCATCGTCCGCGGGCGTGGCGCACGGCGCTGGCGGGCGCGGAGGCGCTGATCGTGCCCTCGCGCTTCGCGCGCGAATTCTGGGCCGAGGTGGGCGCCCCGCCGGAGCGGATCGCGGTGATCGCTCCCCTGGCCGCGGCCGCCGCTGCCGCCGGCGAAGGCGCGCCGCGGCGGGTGGTCTTCGCCGGCGGTTGGGACGAGGCCGCGGGCGCCGAGCTGCTGGCAGCGGCGCTCGAGCAGGTGCGCCCGGCGGTGCGGCTCGTGGTGGCGGCGGATGCCGTGGCCGGGGCGCGCTGGCGCGCGGCGCTGCCGCCGCCGCACGAGCTGCACCTCGCGCCGGCGGCGCCGTGGCCGGGGCTGGATGCGGCCACTGTGGTGGCGGCGCCGGCGCGCTACGACGCGCCCTTCAGCCTGGCGGTGGCGGCGGCCCAGGCGGCGGGCGCGCGCGCGGTAGCCACCGCCGTCGCCGGGCTGGCGGAGCAGGTGGTGCATGGCGTGAATGGCTTCCTCTCGCCGCCCGACGATCCCGGCGCCCTGGCGGAGACGCTGGAGGAGGCCTTCGCGGCGACCTGGGACGGAGCGGCGGTGACCGCGGGCGCCGCCGCCGAAGCCGCGGCCCACCTGCAGGCGGTGCAGCGCCTGTTGGAACTGGTCGCCGCGGGTGCGGCAGCGCCGGCGCTGATGCTCGAGCACGGTGCCTGGCTGCAGCGGCGGGCGGCGGCGCGCGGCGCAACCATCGTGGATGGCGTGCGCGAGTTCACCGCCGCCTTGCGGCTGTCGCCGGCGGTGGAGGACGGGGAGCTGACGATGCGGGTCTGGCAGACCAGCCGGCAGCACGCCCTGGCGATGAATCACGCGCTGGCGTTTCTACGCGGCTGCGGCTGCGCGCGGGTCTCGGTGATGCCGGCGCAGGCCCCGGGGGCGGAGGAGGCGCGGGCCAGGCTGCGCACCTGCGGCGTGGGGACGGTGGCCGAGTCCGAACTGCCCGACGGGGTGCTGGAGTTGCTGGACGAAGAAGCGGCCCCCGACCGCGGCTGGCTCCGGCGCCGCTTCCCGCAACTCAAAGCATATGCAGGTGTTTCCCCCGCCGGGACGGAGACCTTTAGCGATCCCGGCGACTAAATTTGGCCGTGGCTGTAACTTTGGCCCACGGTTCCCGTTGTGAACAGTAGGCGCTCCCACCGGGCCATTACCCTTGGGCTCCGCCGGGGATACTGGCATGGAACAAAGCGACTACCGCGAGTTTTTCTCCACTCTGGCCAACCTTTCCCGGTTGGCGATTGTGCAACTGCTGCGCCGCCGCAGCGCCACCGTGACGCAGATCGCCGAGAGCCTGGGCTTCGAGCAAAGCCGCGTTTCGCACTCCCTGGCACGGCTGCAGCGCGCCGGCATCGTCGCCTGCCGCTGGGAAGACAAGCGCAAGATGTTTCACCTGGTCGAGGACGTGGCTCCGGTACTGCACGATATCGAGCAGTACCTGGAACGCCGCCCGAAGGCGGGCCGGGGCGTGGACCGGGAGTGGAACACGGCCTGGGCGGCCGCCTCCTCCGAGTAGCAACCCTCAGGCCGCTTTGGCGAACAGCGGCTGGGAGATCTCGGTCAGGCGCGCGTCCGCCTGTGATTCCTCGCGCTCATTGTCGAGCAGCAGCCGGGAAACGCGCGATTCCCCGATGCGGTCGGCGAGCGCGCGCAGCGAGCCGTAGCCGGAGATCTCATAATGCTCGATCTTCTGCGCGGCGATGATCGCGGATAGATCGGCGCAGGAGGGATCCAGGTCCTTGCCCTCGCTGATGCTCTCCTCGCCCTCCGCCACCAGGCCCTGCATGCCCTTGCAGGGTTTCGCCTTGGGCCGGGCGCCCAGCAACTCGAACGCCTGATGCAGGCGGTCGACGTGGCCGCGGGTCTTCTCGAGATGATCGCTGAAGGCCTGGCGCAACTCCGGCGAGTGCACGGCCTTGGCCATTTTCGGCAGCGCTTTGACCAATTGGTTCTCAGCGTGGAGGAGGTCTTCCATCTCGTCCACCAGCAGGGCTTTGAGATCGGCAACGTTGTCCGGCATGGGCGCTCTCCTTTTACGGCTCTAACGCTACCGCGTGCGATGCCGCCCGCCGAAAGACCTGTTGCTTGAGAGCGCCTGGCGCCGGAAGCCGGAGATGCCGGCCGAAAGGTGGTGCCGCAGAAGGGACTCGAACCCCCACTCCCTTGCGAGAACGTGGACCTGAACCACGCGCGTCTGCCAGTTCCGCCACTGCGGCACGTCTCAAAAGTTTACACCAGATCACCCGTCAGGCCGACTCGCGGCGGCGCGGGGCGGCGAGATCGGCGGCGGGGCGGGCGGGCAAATCGAGCACGAAGCGCGCGCCGTGGCCGGCCGTGTCCACATAGCGCAGGCTGCCGCCGTGGGCGAGGGCGATACGCTGCGCGCCGAAGAGGCCCAGCCCCATGCCGTGGGGCTTGGTGGTGAAGTAGGGCTCGAAGAGGTGGGCGCGGGAGGTCTCGGGGATGCCGGGGCCGGTATCTTCAATCCAGGCGCGGGCGCCGGGTGGGGCGCCGGAAACGCGCTCGGTGTGGATGGTGATCCGGCCGGGAGCGGCGCCGACGGCCTCGATGGCGTTGAAGATGAGGTTGACCAGCACGCGCTGCAGGTCGGCGGCGCTGCCCTCGACCAGGGGCGTGGGCTGGAGGGTTTCGACCACTTCCAGGCCGGGGCGGCTGCGCCACAGCGGGCGCGTGAGTTCGACCGCGTCGTGGGCGATGGCGGCGAGATCCACCGGGCCGGGCTGGCCGCCGCCGGCGAGATAGTCGCGCAGGCGGCGCACGATGACGCCGCCTTCGCGCGCGGCGCGCTCGATCATCTCGCGGTATTTGCGGCGCTCGGCCGCGGGGGCGTTTTCCTGCAGCTCGAGCACGGCCACCGCGCGACGGATGATGTCGAGCACATGGTTGAAATCGTGGCTGAGGCCGGAAAACATCTGCGCCACGGCGAGATGGCGCGCGTCCACGATGGCGCGCTGGCGCAGGTCGGTGAGCGCGGTGAGATCGGTCAGCAAAATGACCGCGCCAGCCAGGCGGTGGCGGCCGTCGTGCCAGGGGATGGCCGACATCAGCACCTGCAGGCGGCGTTGATGGGTGACGTCGAGAATGCTGCCCCGGGCGCGTACCGGCTGGCCGGCGCGCATGGCGTCTTCCAGCGTCAGGTCCATGAGCTCGGGCTCGGTGACGAACTGGAAGCGCTCGCGCAGCCCGGTAGCGGTCTGGCCCACCAGGGTTTCGCCGGGCCGGTTGAGGAGAGCGTAGGCGGCAGGGTTCATGGAGGCGACGCGAAAGTCGCGATTAAAGATGATGACTGCGTCGGCGGAGTGTTCGAGGATGGCGGCCAGTTGGCCGGCGTTTAAGGCGGCGCGCGCGCCGCTGCGGCGGCGGCCCTCCATCAGCGCCACCACGAACAGCCCCACCGCGAGCAGGATGAGCTCTTCTTCCCATGTGCGGTAGACGCTGCGGTGGACGGCGGGGATCTGGAGCGGCAGGAACCAGATGCGGTAGGCGGCGCTGCCAAGAACGCTGAGGAATACCGCCGTGACGCCGGGCCAGAAGCCGAACAGCGCCTCGACCAAAGCGATGCCGGGCAGGTAGACGAGGGTGGTGATCGCGCGGTCGGCCTGGAAAAAAACGAGCAGAATGGTGGCGGCGAAGGAGATGCCGATCGCCGCCATAACGATGCCGAACCCGCGGAGGATGCGCACAGCCACGCTGCATCTTTAGATGCGCGGACGGCGGATTCAACTCGGATCCGGTCGCGGGGGCCGCGCCTTTTGCCCGCGGGCAAAGCGGGCGCGGAAAGGCCGCGAACTGGGGCCCCCTGAGCGCCTGCGTGGTCGTAATTCCCAAGGGCGGCCCGCCCCGGGGAGCGGGGAGGCGCGGCCCCAGCGAGGCGCAGCGCCGGTACGGGAATTTCGGGGCCCCGTGCCGGCGCGAGCACCCGCCCGGCGCAGCTACAGCCGGGCGGGGCACAAGCGGGACGCGCGGCGCGGCCGCGCTGGGGCCCGCGCCCGTCAATGGCTAGCTCGCGCTGGCGGCGGGCAGCGGACTGCCGGCGACACCCGCCGCCTGGGCGCGGGCGTGATAGGAGCTGCGCACCAGCGGCCCCGCCTCCACGTGGCCGAAGCCCAGCGCCAGCGCCTCGTGCCGCAGTGCGGCGAACTCCTGGGGGGAGTAGAGGCGCTTCACCGGCAGGTGGTCGCGCGAGGGACGCAGGTATTGCCCCAGGGTCAGGATGTCGCAGCCGGTGGCGGCGAGCGCGGCCAGCGCCTCCAGCAACTGCTCCCGGGTTTCGCCCAAGCCCAGCATGAGGCCGCTCTTGGTGCGCATGGCGGGATCCAGTCGCTTGACGTTGCGCAGCAGATCGAGCGAACGCTGGAATTTGGCCCCGGGGCGGACGAAGCGATAGAGCGCGGGCACGGTTTCCGTGTTGTGGTTGAGCACGTCGGGGCGGGCCTCGACCACCATCCGCAGCGCTGGCTCGCTGCCGCGGAAATCCGGGATCAGCGCCTCGACCGCGCACGCCGGCGTGCGCTCGCGAATGGCGGCGATGGTGCGGGCGAACAGGCGCGCCCCGCCCAGGTTGTCGTCGTCGCGGTTGACCGAGGTGATGACCGCGTGCAGCAGCCCCAGGCGCTCCACCGCCTCGGCGACGCGGCGTGGTTCATCCGGGTCGAGGGGCGCGGGGCGGCCCTTGGGCACGGCGCAGAAGCCACAGCGCCGGGTACAGACGTTGCCCAGAATCATGAAGGTCGCGGTGCCCTGATTCCAGCACTCCCCGATATTGGGGCAGCGGGCCGACTCGCAGACGGTGTGCAACTCCAGCCGGCGGGCAAGGCCCTGCAGGCGATGGAAGTTTTCTCCCCCGGGGGCGCGCACCCGCAGCCACGCCGGACGCGGGGCGCGCGCCGGAGCGGCTTCAATTTGCACCAGGGATTCCACCTTTCCATTATCCCCTATACTCTGGGGAGAGGTACTCGGGTGACCGAACGCGCTTGCCGTGAACGCGTGCGCTGGCTGGCCGGCCAGGTCGGGCTGGACGTGTTCTTTGTCGCTCCCGGGGAATTGGCTCCGGGGCCGGAACTGGGGGCGGTGTTCACGCTCGAGGATTACGATTCCGAACTCGAGCGCTTCGATCCGGAGACCGCCGGCGATCCGGAGTTGCGCGCCGCCATCGAGCGCGCGCGCCAGGGGCTGGTGCGGCGCTGCGGCTGCGAGATTGTCCACGACGGCGCGGGCGTGTTCCGCTGCCTGACGCACGAGGTGGAGTGCGACACCGGCGAGGAGCAGGATCCGGTTATCCGGCAGACGCTGCGCTGGACCGCGGCCTGCCCGGTGGGCGGCGTGTCGCAGGCCTTCTATCTCATGGGGTACAAGCCGCCGGAAAGCAAGTAGGCGCGCGCGCCCGGCGCAACCGCCTGCCACAGCGGGGAGCAGAGGAGGAGCAGGAATGAGGCCTTTCGGGCGGAGTTGCGGCGGGGCGGTGGCGCTGGCGGTGGCCGCGGTCGGGCTGGTGCCGCAGGCGCGGGCCCAGAAGGCGTTGCAGCGGCTGCGGCGGTCGGCGCAGGTGTTTCACGCGGTCATGGCGGCGCCCGACGGCGGCATTCCCGATGTCATCCTCCAGCACGCCCAGTGCGTGATGATCGTGCCGGGATATAAGAAGGCGGGCTTCGGGTTCGGCGGCGAGATGGGCAAGGGCGTGGTCACCTGCCGCGTGGGCGCGGCGGGATGGTCGGCGCCGCTGTTCGTCAGCCTGGGCGGCGCCAGCTTCGGGCTGCAGATCGGCGCCGAAGAGAGCAACCTGGTGATGCTGATCATGAACAAGCGGGGCGAGCTGTCGCTGCTCAAGGACAAGGTCTCGCTCGGCGGCGACATGGCCGCCACCGCCGGACCGGTGGGCCGCGACGCCGACGCCCAGACCGATTTGCGGATGCGCGCCCGGATGCTGGCCTATTCGCGCAGCCGCGGCCTCTTCGGCGGCATCACGGTGAAGGGCGGCGTGATCACGCAGGACCGCGACGCCAACGCCTGGATGTACAAGAACGCGACCGCGCAGCAGATTCTGAGCGGCGCGGTGGCCCGCCCGGCGCAGGTCAACACCCTGCTCGCCGAACTCGACCACCGCGCCCGGTAACCCCGGCCTAATTCGCCGCGTCGGCGAGCAGCGTCACTTTGTCGCCCAGGACTTCGAAGAAGCCGCCGCTGACTGTGAAGCTCTGTTCGCCGCCGCCGGCGGCTTCGTAGCGCACCAGCCCTGCGCCGAGCTCGCCCAGCGTGGGGGCGTGCTCCGGCAGGGCGCGCATCTGCCCGCTGCTGGCCGGAATCTCGACCCACAGCGCCTGGGTTTCCAGCACCTGGCGCTGCGGCGTGACTACCGCGAGGGCGATGAGGGTGGCGGGCACGGCTACTTCTTCAGCTCCTCGGCCTTCTTGTAGACATCCTCGATCGTGCCCTGCATATAGAAGGCCTGCTCCGGGATGTCGTCCAATTCGCCGGAGACGATCTTCTTGAAGCCGGTGATGGTGTCGGCCAGCTTGACGTACTTGCCCTCAAAGCCGGTGAACTGCTCGGCCACGAAGAAGGGCTGCGAGAGGAACTGCTGCACCCGGCGGGCGCGGCTGACCGTAAGCCGGTCCTCCTCGCTCAGCTCCTCGATGCCGAGGATGGCGATGATGTCCTGCAGGTCCTTGTACTTCTGCAGCACGCGCTTGACCGTCTGGGCGACGTCGTAGTGCTCCGCGCCCACGATGCGCGGATCGAGGATGCGCGAGGAGGAGGCGAGCGGATCCACCGCGGGGTAGATGCCCATCTCGGAGATGGCGCGGCTGAGGTTGGTGGTCGCGTCGAGGTGGGCGAAGGTGGTCGCCGGGGCGGGGTCGGTGTAGTCGTCGGCGGGCACGTAGATCGCCTGCACCGAGGTGATGGAGCCGCTCTTGGTGGAGGTGATGCGCTCCTCCAGCTCGCCCATTTCAGTGGCCAGGTTGGGCTGGTAGCCCACGGCGGAGGGCATGCGGCCGAGCAGCGCCGAGACTTCCGAGCCGGCCTGGGTGAAGCGGAAGATGTTGTCGATGAACAGCAGCACGTCCTGGTGCTCGACGTCGCGGAAGTACTCGGCGACCGTGAGGCCGGTGAGGCCGACGCGCAGGCGGGCGCCGGGGGGCTCGGTCATCTGGCCGTAGATCAGGGCGGCCTTGCTCTTGGCGCTGTCGCCGGGCACGATGACGCCCGACTCCGACATTTCCAGCCACAGGTCGTTGCCTTCGCGGGTGCGCTCGCCCACCCCGGTGAACACGGAGACGCCGCCGTGCTTGGTGGCGATGTTGTTGATCAGCTCCATGATGATCACCGTCTTGCCCACGCCGGCCCCGCCGAAGAGGCCGATCTTGCCGCCGCGCAGGTAGGGCTCGAGCAGGTCAATCACCTTGATGCCGGTCTCGAACATCTGCAGCTCGGTGGACTGTTCCTCCAGGCTGGGCGCGGGACGGCGGATGGGCGAGCGCAGCTCGGTCTGGATGGGCCCGAGCTTGTCCACCGGCTGGCCGATGACGTTCATCACGCGGCCGAGGCAGGCGTTGCCCACCGGCACCAAGATGGGGCCGCCGGTGTCGAGGGCGCGCATCCCGCGCACCAGGCCCTCGGTGGCCTCCATGGCGATGCACTTGACCCGGCCTTCGCCCAGCTGCTGCTGCACCTCGACGATGATGTCGATGGGCTGGGGCGTGTCGAAGCCTTCGGAGGTGATGCGCAGCGCCTGGTTGATGGGCGGCAGGTGCTCCTCGGGGAACCTGCACACGACGACGGGACCGGTGATCTCGACGACGGCGCCGGAATGGGCTTGCGCGGGGGCGGGGGGGGTGACGGTGGCCATGATGCGTGGTCTAGTCGAGGGCGGCCGCGCCGCTGACTACCTCGATGATCTCCTTGGTGATCGCGGCCTGGCGGACGCGGTTGAGATAAAGGGTGAGAGAGTCGATCAGCTCGCCGGCGTTGCTGGTGGCGGCTTCCATGGCGTTCATGCGGGCGGCATGTTCGCTGGCGAGCGACTCCAGCAGCGACCGGTAGATCTGGGTTTCGAGGGCGCGCGGCAGCAGCGCGGCGAGCAACTGCGCCGGCGGAGTTTCGAAGATGTAATCGCGATCCTCGGCGGCCGCGGTCGCGGGCAACTCCAGCGGCAGCAGGACGCGGCTGACCACCTTCTGCTGCAGCACCGACTTGAACTCGTTGCCCACCACCACCACCTCGTCCACCTCCGCCGTGGCGTAGGCCTGCATGGCCTGGGCGGCGATCGCCCGCGCGGCGGCGTAGTCGACTTGGCGGCCGAAGAGGCCCAGGTGCTCGCCCGCCAGCGGCAGGCCGCGGCGGCGAAAGACGTCGCGCGCCTTGCGGCCCACGGCGACGTAGCTGGTTGCCACTCCGGCGGGCTCGGCCCCGAGCTCAAACACGGCTTTCAGCACGTTGGCGTTGAAGGCGCCGACCAGGCCGCTGTCGGTGGTGATGGCGACGACCCGGCGGCGGCGCACCGCGCGCCGCACCAGCAGCTCCCCCAGCGCCCAGTCGGCGCCGGGCAGGCTCGCCTCGCCCAGCACCTGCGGATCCAGATGGGGCGCCAAGCCGCCCATCAGCGCCTGCAACTGGCGGGCATAGGGGCGGGCGGCGAGCGCCTGCTCCTGGGCGCGGCGCAGCTTGGCCGCCGAGACCATCTTCATGGCCTGCGTGATCTGCTGCGTGTTCTTGACCGAGCGGATGCGCCGCCGGATGTCGAGAAGGTTGGGCATGCCTCAGGCGCGTCCGGCGCGCGCCACCTCCTCGGTTTGGAACTGGGCCTTGGCTTCCTTCAGCACCTGCTGCAGGCGGGCGCGGAGCTCGTCGTCGAGCGCTTTCTTCTTCGCCAACTCGGCGAGCAGGCCGGGGTGGGCCCCGTCCAGGAAGGCATAGAGCGCGGCCTCGAAGGCGCGCACCCGATCCACCGCCACATCGTCCAGGAAGCCGTTGGTGCCGGCGTAGATGGCGATGATCTGCTTCTCCACCGGCAGCGGCGAGTACTGATCCTGCTTGAGCAGCTCGACCAGCCGCTGGCCGCGCGACAACTGGGCGGCGGTGGCCTTGTCCAGGTCGCTGCCGAACTGGGCGAAGGCGGCGAGCGAGCGGTACTGCGCCATGGACAGGCGCAGCGAGCCGGCAACCTGCTTCATCGCCTTCACCTGGGCGTTGCCGCCGACGCGGCTGACCGAGATGCCGACGTTGATGGCGGGGCGCACGCCGCTGTTGAACAAATCGCTGTCCAGAAAGATCTGGCCGTCGGTGATGGAGATGACGTTGGTGGGGATGTAGGCGCTGACGTCGCCCGCCTGGGTCTCGATCACTGGCAGCGCGGTGAGCGAGCCCCCGCCGCGCTCGGCGCTGAGCTTGGAGGCGCGCTCCAGCAGCCGGGAGTGGAGGTAGAAGACGTCGCCGGGATAGGCCTCGCGGCCGGGCGGGCGGCGCAGCAGCAGCGAGATCTCGCGGTAGGCGGCGGCATGCTTGGAGAGATCGTCGTAGATCACCAGCGCGTGGCGCTGGGTGTCGCGGAAATACTCGCCCATGGCGCAGCCGGCGTAGGGGGCGAGGTAGAGCATCGGGGCGGGGTCGCTGGCGGTGGCGGCCACCACGATGGTGTAGTCCATCGCCCCGTAGCGCTCCAGCGTCGCCACCACTTGGGCCACGGTGGAGCGCTTCTGGCCGATGGCGACGTAGATGCAGATCAGGTCCTTGCCGCGCGAGTTGAGGATGGCGTCGAGCGCGACCGCGGTCTTGCCGGTCTGGCGGTCGCCGATGATGAGTTCGCGCTGCCCGCGCCCGATCGGCACCATGGCGTCAATCGCCTTGAGCCCGGTCTGCATCGGCTCCTTCACCGGGGAGCGGTCGAGCACGCCCGGGGCGATGCGCTCGATCGCGTTGAACTGCTCGGTCGCGATCGCGCCCTTGCCGTCAATCGGCTGGCCCAGCGCGTTGACTACGCGCCCGACCAGAGCCTCGCCCACCGGCACCGACATGATGCGGTGCGTGCGCTTCACCTGGTCGCCCTCGCGGATGCCGGTGTAGTCGCCCAGCATGACCGTGCCCACCTGGTCTTCCTCCAGGTTCATGGCGATGCCGGCCACGCCTTTGGGGAACTCCAGCAGCTCGCCCGCCATGACCTTGTCCAGGCCGTAGACGCGGGCGATGCCGTCGCCGACGGAGAGCACGGTGCCGACCTCGTCCACGGCGAGGACCGCATCGTAGTTTTCGATTTGCTGCCGCAGCAGTTGGGTGATTTCGTCAGTGCGAAGGATGGCCATGGGCGTTGCTTAGGGTGCGAAGGGATGGGGCATCAAGCCGTGAGCTGGTGGCGGAGCCGCTGCAGGCGGCCCAGGATGCTGGCGTCGTACACGTCGTCGCCCACACGGGCGATGAAGCCGCCGACCAGATCGGGTTGCAGGCGATAGTGGGGTTCGAGTTGGCGGCCCAGCCGGTGGGCCAGCGCCTGCTCGAGCGCGGCGCGCTCCGCCGCCGACAGCGTGCGGGCGCTGGCGATCTCGGCGCGCACGATGCCGCGCCGCTCCAGCAGCAGTTGCTCCAGGGCGCGGGCGATGCCGGGAATGCGGGCGGTGCGGCCGCGCTGCACCACCACCAGCAGGAAGTTGCGGGTGATGGGGGCGAGCTGGGCGCCGGCCGCGAGGGCATCGAGCACCGCGCGCTTGCGCGGCCAGTTGACCGCCGGGCTGGCGAGCACGGTCGCCAGGCCGTTGCGCTCGGCGAGCATCGCGCCCACCTGGGCCAGGTCGCGGCTGATCTCGGCCGCGGGGACCCCGCCGCGCGCCACCAGGTCGGCGAGGGCTTCGGCGTAGCGCTGTTCGATGACTCCCATACGCGCCCGCTACTGCGGCCGTCCCGCCGTGAGGCTGGCGAGGCCGGCGCCCACCACGGTTTCATCCTGTTCGGGCGTGAGGCGCTCGCGCAGGCGCTGGGTGGCGAGGTCCACCGCCAGCGACGCCGCCAGCCGCTGCAGCTCCTTTTGCGCCAACCTGGCCGCGGCCTCGATTTCGAGCCGCCCCTGGCGCAGGATGCGCTCCGCATCGCGCTCGCTCTCCTCCACCAGGCGCTTGTACTCTTCCTCGGCTTCGCGCTCGGCCTCCAGCGCCAGCGCCTGGATCTCGGCCGGCAGGTTGGCGATGCGGGCCTCGGTATCGCGCAGGCGGGTCTCGGCGTCGCGGTGCGCCTGCTCGGCCTCGCGGATCTGCTCCTGAATGCTCTGCCCGCGCTGGCGCAGCGCCGCCGGCAGGTTCATGGGCGCGCCCTTGAAGAGCATTTTGTAGAGGAACCACACCAGCACCAACAGGTTGAGCGTGAACACCGCCCACCAGATGACGCCGCGCAGCGCGGGATTGTGCGGCAGCCACCAGCTCACGCTGCGGACATCGGTTGCGGCCTGCAGCCAGAGGGCGAAGAGCAGGGTCATGCGCCGGCTCCGGGCGAGGCGGCCGGATGGCGGGCGCCGCCGAGGATCTGGCTCATGATCTGGCCCGCCAGCACGTCGGCGCTGGTCTGCAGACTGCGGCGCGCCTCCTCGGTTTGCGCGGCGAGATGCTGGCGCGCTTCCACCGCCGCCTGGCCGGAGGCATGGCGCGCCTGCGCCAGGCGCTGCTGGCCGGCGGCCAGCGCCGCCTGGCGGCGGGTTTCGACCTGCTTGTAATTTTCCACACGGCGGGCGCGGAGCGCGGCCTCATAGCCGCCCAGCTTCTGCTCCGCCTGCTCCACCAGTTCCCGCGCGGCCTTCAGCCGGCCCTCGATCCGCTCCGAACGCTGGTGCAACATTCGCTGCAGCGGGCGGTACAGCACCCGTTTCAGGTAGAAGTGCAGCAGCACGAAGAGGAGGATCGTGGGGATGCTGTCGAACAGTAATTGCCCCAACTCTTGGAGGACGATTTGCATGGCTTCGCAGTTCGGACAAGTCGCGGCCCGGGCCTCGGGGACACTCCAGGCGTCCGGCTCCGCAGGAGGGCTCTGAAAAGATTGATTCTAATGGAGCCCCGAAAAAGGGTCAAGCGCGGGGCGGGTTCGGGGGCCGAGGATTTCGCCGGGCTGAAGGTGGGCGCCGCGGGCAAAATCGCCGCCGGAGACGGCCTTGCGGCTTTCCAGGCGGACCAGATCGAGGCCGAGACGGCCCTCGCCGCACTGGACCGAGAGCTCATTGCCTCGCAGTGCCATTTGGCCGGGCGGGGTGGGGGCGGCGGACGCCGGCATCGGGCGGCAGGCGAGGATGGCCAGTTGCTGACCGCGGAAGCGGGTGTGCAGACCGGGCCAGGGCTGAAACCCGCGCCAGCGGTTGTGGATTTCGCCGGCGGGGGAGGCCCAGTCGATCTCGCCGTCCTCGCGCCGCAGGCGTGGCGTGAGCGTTCCTTCGGGCGGCTGTGGGCGGGCAATGAGGCGGCCGGCCTCCAGCCCCAGCAGGGTCTCCGCCATGAGATCAGCGGCGAGCGCGGCCAGGCGGGGCGCGAGCTCGAGCGCGGTGGCATCGGGCGGAATGTCGAGCGAGCGCTGCAGCAGCAGGTCGCCGGTGTCCAGTCCGGCGTTGATGCGCATGGTGGTGACGCCGGTGCGGGTCTCCCCCTGCGCGATCGCCCGCTGGATGGGCGCCGCGCCGCGGTACAGCGGCAGCAGCGAGGCGTGGGCGTTGACGGCGCCGAAGCGGGGGAGCTCGAAGATGGCGGGCGGCAATAACTGGCCGAACGCCACCACCGCCAGCGCGTCCGGCTGTTGCTGGCGCAGCCAGGCGACGCCGTCGGCCCCACCCAGACGCTGCGGCTGGTAGACCGGCAGCCCGAGCGCGGCGGCGGCGAGCTTGACCGCCGGCGCGCGCAACCCGCCGCCGCGCCCGGCCGGACGGTCGGGCTGGCAGACCACGGCGCTGAGCTCCAGGCCGGGCTCGCGGGCCAGGCGTTCCAGCGTGGGCACGGCGAATTCGGGCGTGCCCAGAAACACGATGCGCACGTGGATTATCATAATCGGATGGCGCGCATGGTCCATTGCGTGAAATTCGGACAGGAACTGCCCGGCCTGGAGGAGCCGCCTTGGCCGGGCGAGCTGGGGCAGCGCATCTACGAGAACGTCTCGGCGCAGGCGTGGACGTTGTGGAAGGAACACGCCAAGATGCTGATGAACGAGTACCGCCTCGCGCCCTGGACCCCGGAAGCGCAGAAGATCATCAACGAGCAACTGGAGCAGTTCTTCTTCGGCCAAGGCGCGCAGTTGCCGCCCGGCTTCGTTCCGCAGCGCAGCAAATAGCCGGCAGGCGCGGCGGAGCCCCGGCGCTCTACACCACCGGCAGCGCCTGGCGCATATGGATGGCGAGGCGGGCGTGGGCGGCGCGCAGCGCCTGCTCGACCGCCGCGGGCGTGGCGCTGCGGGCGAAGATGAAGCCCAGGTAGGATGCGCCTTCGGGCAGCGGCGCCAGCGGTTCGCCCGGCTTTGCGGTGATCTCGACGGCTTCGACCCCGGGGATGCGGCGCGCCGTTTCGATGCCGTCCACGCGATCGAGCACGCCGCCCTCGGGCACCGGAATCATCATCACGCCGGCGGGCGCGGTGTCGCGCTCCCAGGCGGCGAGCGGCTCGCCCAGCGCGCCGCGCAGCAGCAACTCCTCGAGCGTAATGGGCTCGGGGCTGGGCGGACGGCGGAAGCGCAGCGTGCGCGCGCAGAGGCCGCCGATGGGGCGGGCGGCGATCTCGAGAACGTAGGGCGTGTCGTCGGGCGTGAAACGGATCTCCGCATGGATGGGGCCGGGGCCGAGCGAGGCGGCGCGGGCGGCGGATTCGACGACGTCCCAGATCAGCGCGCGCTGGTTCAACTCCAAGCGCGAGGGCGTGACATAGACCGACTCTTCGAAATACGGGCCCTCCAGCGGGTCGGGCTTGTCGAAGAAAGCGAAGCGCTGCAACGTGCCCGCCTCCATCCAACCTTCGAGCGCGACCTCGCGGCCGGGGACGTAGGTTTCGCTCAGCAGCCAAGCGGCGTTGGGGTTGTGCCATTGCTGGATCTCGGGGCGGGCCAGCAACTGGCGGATGCGGGCGAAGGCGGCGGTGAACTCGCCGGCGTTGTTGGCGCGGATGACGCCGCGGCTGGCGGAAAGCATCAGCGGCTTGAGCACGCAGGGATACTCCACCTGGGAAGCGGCGACCGCAGGATCGGTGTCCAGACCGAAGCGGCGGAACTTGGGCGCCGGCAGGCCGGCGGCGGCCAGCGCCTGGCGGAAAGCAAACTTGTCGTGCGCCAGCGCCGCCGAGAGCGGGGAGTGGAAGCGCAGCCCGAAGCCGGCGGCAATCTGGGCGGCGAGCAGCGCGGCGCGATCCCCGATGGCGGTGATGCCCTGAAAGGGCGGGCGTTTGCGCAGACCTTCGAGCGCAGCCTTGGGCTGGTCGAAGCGCACCGGAATCGCCTGGTCGCGCCAGGGATCCCCGAGTTGGTCGCAGCGGTCGGTGGCCAGCGCGAGGCTCACGCCCAGGCGTTCGGCGGCGGTGCGGAAGCTGTCCGCCTGGTAGCCGGTGGTGGCGGAGACGAGCAAAACGCGCGGAGGCGCGGCCATCCTTCCAACCTAGCACGGCTCCAGTTTCGTCAAGTCATTAGGCGGGCGAACTGCTCGCCGGTGGGCTCGGCTCAACAGAACCAGGGTTCGTTCAAGTAGGGGATGGTGGCGCGGGGCGGCGCCTGGGGCGGTGGATCGTAGGCGCCGGGCGGAGCCAGCGCTTCGAGTTGAGCGAAGATTTCGGCGCGCGGGCGGCCGGCCTTGCTGGCGCGCGCGATCAGCGCCTGCACCCGGGCGTAGAGGCCCTCGGCGTCGCGATCGAGCCCGCGCCAGCGGTAACTCAGCTCGGCGGGGATAAAAGCGCCGAGCCAGGCGCCGGCGTCGGGCAGCTCCAGCAGGGGCGAGCCCGGCGGGATCAGCAGGCGCATGCCGAGCTGCACCGGCGCGATCTGTTCCGCCAGGCCGAGGCGGCGGAGATGGGCGAGCATCTCGCCGTAGCCGCAAACCGTGGTCCAGGGAGTGAAGGCGAGGAAGGTGGGGTTGAGGGCGAGCCCGGCGGCGGCGGTCAGGGCGAGCGCGCGTTCGAAATCGGCGGCGGTATGGCCCTTGTCCAGCTTGGCGAGCAGCGCGTCGTCGAAAGATTCAGCCGCGGTCGTGACCATCAGGCAGCCGCACTCGCGCAGGCGCGGCAGCAGGCGGCGATGGCGCAGCAGGTGCTCAATCTTGATGGTGGCGTCGAAGCTGAGGGAGGGAAACTCGGCGTGCAGGGCCTCCGCGATGCGCATCGCGTGGGCCGGGCCGTTGAAGAAGTCGGCATCGGCGAAGGTGATGTGCCCGGCGCCCGCGGCGACCTGCTGGCGGATGTCGGCCAGGACGGCATCGCGCCGGACGACGCGCAGTTGGCCCTGGTAGACCGGCGTGATCGGGCAGTGGCGGCAGCGATGCCGGCATCCGCGCGTGGCTTCGGTGCTGCCGGCGAGGCGCTCGCTGCCGTCAGGCAGGACCAGCCGGGCGTAGCGGTCGAGCGGCGGCAGGCCGGCGCGATCGGGCGGCAGAAAGTCAAGCCGCGGGAGCGCCGCCGCGCCCCGGGCGGGCGGCGGTGCACCGGCGCGCACCGCTTCGGCGAGGGCGAGTAGCTCGGCCTCGAACTCGGCGCCGAGAACGGTGTCCACGCCGGACGCTTCGAGGTGGGCGCGATGCAGCGGGGCGTACAGGCCGTACGCGCAGACATGGGCGCGGGGAGCGGCCGCGCGCAGCCCCGGCAGCAGGCGCAGCGCCAGGCGGGTGGCGGTGTGCATGGGCAGGAAGAGCCCCATCAGACCGGCGCCCGCGAGTTCGGCGGCGGGCAGCGGCCGGCGGGAGGTGTCGGCGAGCACGACGTCGAACCCGGCGCGGCGCAGCCAGGCGGCGGGCGAGGCCAGGCCAAAGGGCTGGTGGCCCAGATCGTAGGTCGAGATCAGGACCACCCGCATAGAAGCGATTGTAGGCTTCCCCGCGGTATGCTGTTCGGATGCGAGTGGCAGCGATCACCGGGGCGGCCCAGGGCATCGGGCGCAAGACGGCGGAGGTGCTGGCGGAGCGGGGCTACGGCTTGGCGCTGTTCGACCGCGAGCCCATGGCCGAGACTGCGGCCGCGGTGCGCGAGTTGGGCACGCCGGAAGCACCGCTGGAGTTTCGCGGCGATGTGAGCGACGCCGCGGCCGTCGGCCGCTTCGCCGCCGCGGTGCGCGAGCGCTGGGGCCACGCCGACGTGCTGGTGAACAACGCCGGGGTCAGCTTCATCTGCCCGGCGGAGTCGGTGGCCGCCGCGGACCTGCGCCGGGTGCTGGAGGTCAACTTGGTGGGGCCGTTTCTGCTCTGCCAGGCATTCGGGACGATGATGCTGGAGCAGGCGATGGGGAGCATCATCAACATCGCCTCCGTCGCCGGCCTGGTGGGCATCGCCGACCGCGCCGCCTACAACGCCAGCAAGCACGGATTGATCGGCCTGACGCGCACCCTGGCGGCGGAGTGGGGCGGCCGCGGCGTGCGCTCCAACGCGGTCTGCCCGGGCTGGGTGAAGACCGCCATGGACGATTCCGCCCAGCATTCGGGGCTGTACACCGACGCCGACATCACCGGGCGGGTGCCGATGGGGCGGTTCGCGCTGCCGGACGATGTCGCGCGGGCGGTGGCGTTTTTGGCCGATCCGGCCGAAAGCGGCTTCATCAACGGCCAGGCGCTGGCGGTGGACGGCGGCTGGACGGCGGACGGAAGCTGGCTCAATTTGCGGCTGGCCCATCGCTAGCCACCGGCGGGCGGCGCTGCGCCGGCGGCGCCAGCAGGATGGCGAGGAAGGCGAGCAGCAGCACGTAAAGGCCGGCCTCAGGCACCAGGCCAATGTTGCCGGCAAGCTCATGCCCGAGCTTGCCCCAGTCCAGCGTGCGCATGATGCCGGAGAGGTTCTGCTGCATGCGCGCCATCGCCTGCGCCGCGGCGGCGCGGGCCAGATGCGTCAGCCAGGCGCTGGCCCCGATGGCGTAGAGCGCGGCCGCGGCGCCGCCGGCGGCGTTGACCATCGCCACCGCCCGCCAGCCGAGCAGCAGCCAGAGCCAGCTCAGCAGCGCCAGCACGCCGGCGGCCAGCGCCGCGGCCGGGATGAGCGCGGCGGCGGCGAACCCCCGCTGCAACGCCGCGTCGCCGCCGCCGCCGAACTGCTGCTGCATCGTCCGCGCCTGCCGCAGCAGCTCGCGCAGATCCGGCTGGCGCGCCCCCGGGGGCGCGGGAGGGTTGGAGCGGGCGGCGGGCATGATCTCGGCAGCCATGCCGGCCACGCTCCATTGCGCCGGCGGCAGCATGGGCAGCACCAGCCGGAGCGCAGGCAGTGCAAACAGGGCGGCGACGGCCAGTGCCGGACCCAGGAAACGCAGCAGGCGGTTCACGCGCCCAGCATACGCCAGCCACGGGCGGCCGCGCCCGTCCAAGGCGCTCAGGCGGCCGCGCGCGGGTGGTTGCGCTGCTGGATCAGCTCGCGGCGGGTGCGGTCGAGCACCGCCAATGCTTCGCTCAGCTTGCGCTCCGCTTCCTGGCGGCGCTGCACCGAGTAGACGTGGCGGGCCAGCTCAATCTGTAGTGCCTCCACCTTGCGGAAGGCGGAGCGGTAGGCTCGTTCCTGGTGCGATTCCACGTAGACTCCGAACTCCATTGGATGCGGCTTGCCTCCGGCAAGGCCACCGCATACGCTGTAAGAATGGGCGATCGTATCCGCTTCAGTCTCTGGTTCGACAGCCAGACGACGGCGCAGATCCTGCCCCGGCTGGCGCATGCCGCCGAGGTGCTGCCAATTGAGGCGCTGGAGCGGGGCGTACAGCAGTTCCGGGTCGTGGCGCTGAACTGGAGCGAACCGGCGCTGGTGGAAGAGCGCGCCACCGGCGGAATGACGGTGGCGGAAGCGCTGGAAGAGATGCGCGGGTTCGTGCACGAGGACTGCGCCTGCGAGATGGATCTGGCGTGGATGCTGTGGCGCTACGGCGCGCAAGGGTGGGAGCAGGCGCTGCACCCGGTGCGGTTCACCAGCCTGGGGCCCAGCTTCGCCGAAGGGCTAGCCGCGGAAGAGGGCCAGTTGAGCGTGGATTTCGGGCTGGACGAGGCGTTTTTGGCGGAGGCGGCGCCCTGGAACGTGGACACGCGCCGGCATCTGCAGGCGAACATCCTGCAGCTGCTGGCCTATTGCCACAAGGCCCAGCAGCAAATGCGCCCGCGGATGCGGCGGTTGTGGTCGGACGAAGAGACCGACTGGACGCAGAAGCTGGTGCAGCGCCTGCGCGATGCCGCCGGGGAAGCCGGGCAAGAGGTCCTGGGCGACGCAGGTAACGGGTGAAGCGTGCCGGTGGCTCGCCCCTTTGTGCCCAACGTCGTGCGCGCGGCCGTTTTCGCCGCGCTGGCGCTGCTGCTGCTGGCGCGGGCGCGGGCGCAGGACCCGGCCGACAGCGCCGATCATCCGCCCGGCAACGTCAACGAGCTCACGTTGGCGGGGCTGCGCCCGGGGCAGACGGACATTCGCACGGCGGAGCAGCGGCTGGGGGCGGACTGGCGGCATCCGTCGGCGGACGAGCGCGATGTGTACGATTGGTGCGACGCGCGGCGCAACCTTGAGATCAGCCTGGAGGCCAACCCGCGGGGCGTCATCCGCGCGGTGACGGTGGAGCGGGCGCGCGCCGGAAATGCCTGCCGCGGGTCTCTCCCGCCGCGCCGCTTCGCCACCGGGCGGGGCCTGCGGCTGGGTGACTCGCCACGGCAACTGCTCGCCATCTACGGCAAGCCGTTTTTTGTCGGGCAAGCGAGCTGGCGCGGACAGACGATGCGGTTGATCGTGTTCAACTTCTCCTGGGCCGGAAGTTCGAAGCCGCAGATTCTGGAGTCGAGCTTCGACGCGCGCGGGCGGCTGGTGAAGATGACGCTGTCGGCGGCGTACTATTGAGCCCGGCATCCAATCCAGCGATGCTGCCCACGGGCCACGGCTGGCTGGCCGCCTTTTTCTACTTCTTTCTCCGGCTGGGGCCGCCGGGGCTGGTGCTGCTGGGCGCGCTCGACTCGAGCGTTCTGACCCTGCCGTTCGCCAACGACATCGCGGTGATCGTGATGGTGTCGCTGCACCACAAGTTGTTGCCGGCCTACGTGCTCGCCGCGACGCTGGGGTCGGTGATCGGCTGCTGGGTCATGTATGCGGTGGGCCGGGCCGGGGGTGAAAACTTCATCCGGGCGCATATGTCGAAGCCGCGCTTCGACCGCATGCAGCACACCATCGGGCGCAAAGGGCCGGTGCTGCTGGCGGTGCCGGCGCTGATCCCGCCGCCGTTTCCGTTCACCGCGTTCGTGCTCGGGGCGGGGGCGTTGGAGGTGCGGCAGGCGCCGTTTCTGGGCACGCTGGCGCTGATGCGGTTCGCGCGCTTTCTGGCGGAAGGGCTGGCGGCGCTCTACTTTGGACGGGCGGTGGCGGGCTGGCTCAGCACGCCCGGGTTCGAGCGCTTCATCGAGGCATTGATGGTGGTGGCGATCATCGCCAGCGCGTACTCGATCTACCGGCTGGTGCTGGCGACGCGCTCCAGCAGGGGCGCGAAGTAGAATCCAACCACCAGGATGGCGTAGACGGCGAGCAGCTGCGCGCCCTCGAACCAGTTGGTTTCGCCGTCGGAGGCGATCATGCCGACCAGGATGGTGGAGAGCACCACCGCCACCACTTCGATGCCGGTGAACACCAACGACATGGGATGGCCGAAGGCGAGCGAGACGAACACCAGCGCGGGGGCGAGCAGCAGCGCGATCTGCAGGCTGGAGCCGACGCCGATGGCCATGGCCAGGTCCATGTCGTTGCGGCGGGCGGCGGAGACCGCGACCGCGTGCTCGGCGGCGTTGCCGATGATGGCGAAGACCACGCCCCCCCAGAACAGGTCGGTGCCGTGGAAGGCCTGCTGGGCCGACTGCAGACCGCTGACCAGCAGTTCGCTGAGCACCGCGATGTAGGCGGTGGTGAGGGCCATGGCGGCGAGCGGGCCGCTGCGGCGGCCGGTGGAGGTGCGCCGGCGGCGCGCGGACGCGGTGGAATCGAATTGGTAGCGCAGGCTGGCGATATAGACCAGGATCAGGATGCCGGCGGTCCACAAGCTCATGTTCTCGACCGCCGGGCGGTTGGCGCCGAGATCGCCGTAGATGCTGAGCGCGAAGACGGCGGGCACGACCAGGCCGACGGCGGCGAGAAACAGCGTGGCGGCGTTGGTGCGGGCGAGGTCGCGGTCAATGCGCTGGCGCGGGCGGTGCAGGCCGCCGAACAGCATCGCCATGCCCAAAATGAGCAGCAGGTTGCTGATGATGCTGCCTGCGAGCGAGGCTTTGACCACCTCCACCAGGCCGGCATGCAACGCCACGATGCCGAGGATCAGTTCGCTGGCATTGCCGAGCGTGGCCTGCACCAATCCGGCGGCGACGGAGCCGAGCCGCGAGGCCAGCTCCTCGGTGGCGCGGCCCAAAAGCGAGGCGGCGGGCACCAGGCCGACGGCGGCGAACAGAAACGACCACAGCGGCGGCAGGTGCAACAGCGCCAGCGCGATGGCAATGACGCCGGCGGGCAGCAGGGCGTCCAGGGCGCGCGAGCCGGTCAGGCGCGAGCGGGGTTCCGCGGGTTCGCTGGGCATCGCTGAAAACACGGTACACTGAAAATCATCGCCGTGTTTCGCCTGTCGCCGCCGTCACGCTGGATGCTGGCCGCCCTGCTGGGGGCCTGGCTGGCGCTGCCCGCCTGGGGGCAGCTTGGGCTGTTCAAGCACACCAAGTCCTCCGGATTCAAGAGCTACGGACGCATCACCTCATTCGTGCTCAACGCGCCCCTGCACGCGCCCCCGCTCGCCAGTCTGTCGCAGTTTCCGCTGCAGAGCTTCACCTACGCCCTTTACCCCACCGACGCTTTGGGCATTGACGGCATGGTGCCGGGCGACAGCGCCACGGGCGCGCCGACGATGATCCCGGTGGTGCGCGGGCTGTACGATCACAGCCAGGACGAAAAGAATCCGTTCGAGTTCCAGGTGATCAAAGCCACCCCGGTGGAGCTCCCCAAGGCGCCGGGCAAGTCGGCGTTGCTGGTCTACAGCGTGCTCTATACCGGCAAGAAGCTGGCCAGCTGCACCGGCATCGTGCAGGTGATGGAGCTGAAGCAGGGCCGGTTGATGCTGGCGCAGCAGTTCAGCTACGATTGCCGCGGCGGCGCGGGCGCGGATTGGAACGCGAAGAAGCGCCAGTTGACGCTGCGGGCCGCGCGCTACGCCCCCGGGGACCGCAAGTGCTGCCCCAGCGAGTACGACAGCGTGCAGTTCAAGCTGGACGGCAAAGACATCAAGACCGGCCGCATCATCATCAACCCCGTGCAATAAGCACCCCGGCGCCCGTCAATGCGGGGCGTCGCGGGGCTCGCTTGCCGCGGCAGCGGGCGGGCGCGGGGTCTTGCGCCAGGCGTAGACCAGCGCCGGGATGGCCACCGCCAGCACGAACGCGGCGATCACGATGTAGCCAAAATCCACCGGCCAACGGCCGCCCACCCCCAAGCCCAGCAGGATGCCGGCCAGCATGAAAAGGAAACCGCCGGCGAACAGGATCAGCGCCCCGGCGTGGGCGCCGAAGCGCTGCACGTCGGCGCGTTGCAGCTTGGTGAGCGCCGGCAGGCCGGCCCCGAAGGCGGCGCCGATGAGCCCCAGCGTGACGATGGTGCCAAGGCCGAAGAGCAGGCCCGGCAGTACCGCCGCCCAGGCGTTGGGCATCGCGGGCGCGGCCACCCCGTTGACGTAGACGCCGAAGCCGCCGATGCCGAAACCGGCGATGAACCCGTGCACGATGGTCCAGCGCGCCGGCAGCGCGCCATCGTGGACCTCGGCGGGGACGTGGCCGGGCTCGTCACAGGGAGCATGGCGGCGGCCGAGCAACGCGCCCGAGGTTTCCATCTCTTCTTCGCATTCATGGTGATGGCCGAGCAGATGGATGTGGCCGTAGCGGCCGCTGCGCAGCAAGATCCAGCCCGCGAGCGACATCGCCAGTCCCACCACAACGTAGACGATGGCGTTGACCGCGGGACGGCGAAGAAACTGCGCCAGCGCGAGGTAGGCGAGCTCGGACATGAGCGCGCGCTGCACCGTGAAGGCGGCGGCGAAGTAAATGCCGCGGCGCATCCCCTCCCAGCTCCCGCCGCTGCCGATGGCGTAGCTGAAGGTGATCGGCCAGGTGTGCTCGTCCGGCACGATGCCGTGGAGCAGGCCGAGAAGGAAGCAGTAGATGAGGATGGCGTGCAAGCCTGCGGCACCCGCTGCTACTACTCTATCAGCGGCCGGCGCGGGAGCCGCGTTCGGCAAAGTACCGCTGTTTGTTGATGTTGGCCGGCACTGCGATGTCGAAAAACCCCACCATCATTTCGCTGGTGGTCTGGTCGCCCCAGCGCACGGCGACGTTGGGGTTGGGGTTGTGGGGGTTGGCGCTGGAGTTGTCGTACCAGGCCACCGCCTGGAGCACGGTGCCGGCCTTGAGAAACAACGGCTTGGCCAGAATGTAGCTGCGCTGCCAGTAGAAGTTCCAGTGCACGATCAGCAGCGGATGGATGCGGCCGTCGCGGCCGATGAGGTTGTAGGCGAAGCGCTTGCCGCGCAGGTGCATGTGCGGGAAAAAGCTGAGCAGCGTGGCGTTGCCGGGCAGCGAGCCGTGGACCTCGACGCGGTAGTTGGCGGCGTGGGGCGGAATCACGAAGCTGCTGTTGGTGAGCTGCAGCGTGAGCACGCGCTGCGCCGGCGGCTTGCGGTTGAACACCAGCCCGACGCTGGCCTGATCCACCGCCGGGCGGCCGGAGGTGATGTAGTGCATCTGGAAGACCAGGTCGGCGCCGGCCGGAATCTTTTCGCCCATCGAATGGGGCCAGCGTCCGGGCGCGCTGCCGGGCGCGTAGACCAGCAGAATATCGCTGGTGGTGGCCAGCGCGTTGCGCAGGTAGCGCCGCCCAAGCAGCGATTCGGCGGTAAACGGCTCGCCCACCGGAGCGCCGCGCAGCCAGCCCGAGCCCCGCGGGCGCACGTAGACCACGGCGTGGTGCACGTTGGCGCGGCTGGAGGGGCGGACCTCGACCATCCGCACCCAGTGCGCGTGGCGAAAGTGCGTCGGCACGATCTCGTAGGTGTAGGCGACGTCTCCGTGCGCAGGCAGGTGCACCGCGACCGGCATGCGGAAGACGCGGTCGGGGGGCGGGATGTTCCAGCCGCGGGTCCAGTGCCGGGGCGGGGGCGCGGCGCGCGGGTCGCCGGCGGGCGCGCCGGCGGCCGCCCAGGCGGCGAGCGTGCGGATCTGCGCGGCGGTCAGCGAGGGATCGTTGGCCCAGCGGCCGATGCCGCGCTGGGCGAACCAGGGCGGCATGGCGCGCGCCGAGGTCTTGCGGCGGATGGCGGCGGCGTAGCGGCGCGCCTGGGCGTAGCTCTCGAGCGGCATGGGCCCGATCTCACCCGGCCGGTGGCAGCTCTGGCAGTGTTGCTGCAGAATCGGCAGAACATTCCGGTAGAACGTCGGCGCGGGGCCGCCGGACGGTACCGCGGCACGCGCTTGCGGACCCGGGCGGGCGGCGGCGGCGAGCAGGGCCAGCACCGCGCCGGCGAGAGCGGGAGCGGCGCGACCCCGGCGACCCAACCCGCCCATCGAACTAGTTGCTCGCCGTGCCAATCTTGGGCAACTCGAGCGGCTGGTCGAGCCGTACGGTGATCTGCTCGCCCTGGCGCAGCGCGATGTCCTTCTTGTGCGAGATCAGCACGCCGGCGGTCCCGACCGCGGCCCCGGCGATGCCGCCACGCAGCAGGCCTCCGCCCCCGCCGAAGATGCCGCCGAGAATCGCCCCGATGGCGGCGCCGGTGGCGGCGTGCTTGGCGGTGCTGGGCCCCTGCCCGTTGACCGTGCCCTCGTTGGAGTTGACCGATTGCGCGGCGGCGCCGACAGCGTAGGTGGTGGCGTTGAGCGCGATCGGCGTCTGGCCGGGGAGGGTGAGGGTGTTGTACTGCAACTGAATCTGGGCGTGGCCGCTGAGCTTGCCGCCGCGGGTGACCTTTTCCACGATGCCTTCGATCTTGCTGCCGGCGGGGATTGCGGCCACGCTGCCCACCCAGACGGGGACGGTGGTGGTGAGCGTGAAGGCCTCGCCACCATAGGAGTTCTTGGTGTCGAGCTCGCTATCGAGCGTGGTCTGCAGTTGCGTGCCCTGCGCCACCAGGATGCCGTTGTCGTAAACCCCGCTCGGCCGCGCCGCGGCGCGCTTGGGACTGGTGGGCAGGTTGTTGCCCCCCGCGGAGGCGGTCGCGGCAGCCGCCGGGGGCGCGGTGCGCGCCCCCTCGGCGGTGTTGTAGAGGCGATGATTGAAGCCGTCGTCGTAGCCGGCGGAGAAGCCGAGGCGGAACTCCTCCTGGTAGTCGGCGCTGGAGCCGAGCGCGGCGGAGTAGCCGATGTTGGCGTCTTGGTACTCGCGGCTGGCGGTGGCGTTGTAGACGGCGTTGGAGTCGGCATCGGACTGGCCGATGTTGTAGCCCTCGCGATAGCCGTTGCCGCGGGCGGTCTTGACCAGCTCCGGCGTCGGGGGTGGAGGCGGCGCCGTGGATGCGGCCGGCGCGGCCGGCGCGGTGTCACCGCCGATCAGGACCGGAGGGGTGGCGGCGCCGCCGCCGCCGGGCGCGGGGGCGGCCGAAGTGCCGCCGGCGAGCATCACCGAGCGCGGGCGCCCGCCGTAGCCGTCGCCGTAGCCGTCGTCGAAGCCGCTTTGGAAGGCGGCGCGCCAGGCGGTGCGGGTGCCGTAGTCGGGGGTGTAGCCCGCGTCGGCCTGCTGATAGGCGCTAAATTTGTGCGCGTTGGCGGCGAAGCCCTGGCGTTGATCCTGCTGCCCCAGCGGATAGCCGGCGTTGTAGCCGGCGACGTAGGCCGGGTCGGTGCCCCCGGATTGGGCGCGCAAGAGCGCCGGGGCGGCGGCAAAGGCCAGCGCCAGGAGCGCCAGTGCCGCGAGCGACGGTTTCGGCAGCTTCATACACACTCCTCCTCCAACCCCCTGGCGGCGCCCTGTGACATTCGACGAATGTTCCGGCTGACGGGTTTCGCAACGCGACCGTCGCACTATCATGGCCTGTGCACTATGGTAGGCCGGTTCGGCGGTGGCGGATTGGGCGCCGGGACTGGGAGCTGGGGCGGCGGACCTGGCTCATGGCCGTTTTGAACCTGACGCCGGATTCGTTTTACGCCGCCAGCCGGGTGGCGGGCTTGGACCGGATGCTGGCGGCGGCGGGGGCGGCGCTGGAGCAAGGCGCCGACATCCTCGACTTGGGGGCGGAGTCGACCCGGCCGGGCGCGGCGGCGGTGGACGCGGAGGCCGAATCGGCGCGTCTGCTCCCCGCGCTGGCGGCGGTGCGGCGGCGCTGGCCGGAGGCGTTGCTGTCGGTGGATACGCGCCACGCGGCCACGGCGCGGCGGGCGCTGGAGGCGGGCGCGGATCTGCTCAACGACGTCGGTGGGCTGGCGGACCCCGCGCTGGCGGAGACGGCGGCGCGGGCGGGCGCGGCGGTGATCGCGATGCACCTGCGCGGCACGCCCGCGACGATGCACCAACTGCCGCCGCTGGCCGATCCGGCAGCGTGCGTGCGCGCAGGGCTGGCGGAGATCGTGGCGCGGGCGCGGGCCGCCGGCATCGCGCCCGCCTGCCTGGCGCTCGACCCCGGCTTCGGCTTCGGCAAGAAGCTGGAGGAGAACTTCCCGGTACTGCGCGAACTGGGGACGCTGCATGCCTTGGGCGCGCCGCTGGTGGTGGGGGTGTCGCGCAAGTCGTTTTTGCGCGCCGCCGCGGACGAGCCCGCGGAGGCGCGGCTGCCGGCGTCCTTGGCGGCAGCGACGGCGGCGGTGCTGGCCGGGGCGCACGTGCTGCGGGTGCACGACGTGGGCCCCACGCGGGCGGCGGCGCGGATCGCCGACCGGCTGCTGGAACCGGCCTCGTTGTGAGAAAATGAGTCGCTGGCCGCTCCGGCCTACCCCCGAAGGACCCCCGTCATGCAGGAATTTGCCCCTCCCCCCGCGCCTGAATCCGCCGCGACCGTTTCGCGGCCGGGCGAAGAATCCTCGTTTGCCCAGATGCTCGAGCAGTTCGAGAGCCAGAGCGCGGCCGCCGGGCCGGCGGTGGGCGAGCGCCGCACCGGCCACATCGTCAACCTGCGCGAGGACGTGGCGCTGGTGGACATCGGGGCCAAGGCCGAGGGCGTGTTGCCGTTGGCGCTGTGGCGCGAGCACGGGCCGGGAACCGAGCTGACGCCGGGGTTGGCGCTCGAGGTGGTGGTCGAGGGGCGCGACGAAGAGGGCAGCTTCAAGCTCAGCCCGTACTCGCCCGACCATCCCCGCAACCTGGAAGACGCCAAGCTGGCCTTCGAGCAGGGGCTGGTGCTGCGCGGCAAGGTCACGGGCATGGTCAAGGGCGGCCTGACGGTGGACGTCGGCATGCGCGCCTTCCTGCCGCAATCCAAGAGCGGGGTGCGCGACCCCGCCGAGGCGCACAAGCTGGTGGGGCAGGAGGTGCGCTGCCGCATCGCGCGCGCGCCGGAGGAGAAGAACCTGGTGCTCGACCGGCGCAGCCTGCTGGAGGAGGAGCAGCGGGCGGAGCAGCGGCAGACGCTGGAGCGATTGGCCGAAGGCGACGTGGTCACCGGCACGGTGAAGAGCCTGGCGACCTACGGCGCCTTCGTCGACATCGGCGGGCTCGACGCGCTACTGCACATTTCCGATTTGAGCTGGTCGCGGCTGGACGAGCCGGCGCAGGCGCTGACGCTGGGGCAGGCGCTCGAGGTGAAGGTGCTGAAGCTCGACCGCGGCAAGCGGCGGGTGTCGGTGGGCGTGAAGCAGTTGTCGCCCGATCCCTGGGCCCATGTCGTGGAGGAGTTCCCGGTGGGCGCGCGGGTGCGGGGTGCGGTGAAGCGGACCTCGAACTTCGGCGCGTTCGTCGAGATCGCGCCCGGCGTCGAGGGCTTGATCCACATCAGCGAGATGAGCTGGTCGCGGCGGGTGCGCAAGCCCGAGGACGCGGTGCAACTGGGCGAGACGGTGGAGGCGGTGGTGCTGGGCGTGAGCCCCAAGGAGCGGCGCATTTCGCTCGGGCTGAAGCAGGCGCTGGGCGATCCGTGGGCGGAGGCGGAGACGCGCTACGCCGAGGGCACGGTGGTCGAGGGCAGGGTGCGCAACCTGCAGCAGTTCGGCGCGTTCCTCGAGCTCGCCGAGGGCGTGGACGGCATGGTGCACATCGGCGACATCGCGCCCGAGCGGCTGCAGCATCCGAGCGCGGCGCTGAAGGTGGGCGACACGGTGCGCGCCAAGGTGCTGGAAATCGACGTGGCCAAGCGGCGGCTGCGGCTGGGGATGAAGCAGCTCATCCCGACCCCGCTGGAGGCGTTCGTCGAGGCGCACAACGTGGGCGAGGAGCTGAGCGGGCGGGTGGTGAAGGCGTATCCGGGGCGGGTGCAGTTGGACGAGGGCATCGAGGCCGCCTGCCCCAGCGCCGCCGCGCCGGTGCGGGTGCTGGAAGAGGGCACGCTGGCGGCGAAGCTGGCGGCGGTGTGGAAGAAGCCGGTCGAGGCCGCGCCCGCGCCGGTGGGCGTGCAACTCAAGCCGGGTGAAGTGCGCAAGTTCCGCATCACGCGGATCGAGCCGGAGCAGAGCAGGATCGAAGTCGAGCCGGCGTAGTTACCTGCCGGGAACGGTGAAGCGGGGGGCGGCGAGGCGGACGCGGTAGATGGCTTTTTGCGCCGGGATCTCGCCCACGGCGTCGGCGCCGAGGGTGTAGGCGCCGGGCGGGAGGGCGACGGCGAAGGCGAGCGCGGGGGTGGCGTCGCCGGGGGCGAGGTCGCGGTGGTCGTAGCGCAGGGCGAAGGCTTTGCCGGTTTCGTTCACCGCCTCGACGATCACGGTGGCGGTGACGGTGTCGCCGCTGGCGTTGCGCAGCCGCAGCGCGCCGCGAATCTCGCCCTCGGAGAACGCCGGCGGCTCGAGCCAGGCAAGCTCAAGCGGCGGGCCCTGGGCGGCGGGCAGCAGGCGGGTTTCGGCCCGCGGCGGCGAGGCGGAATCCTGCAGCTGCACCAGCACGCGGAAGGCATCATCGCTTGCGGGGACGCCCCGGATCACCCCGGTGGCGGCGTCGAGCGCGAGCCCTCGCGGCAAGCCGGGATCGAGCGCGCTCCAGCGGTAGGGCGGCGTGCCGCCGCGGGCGCGCAACTCGGCCCGATACTCCCGGCCGGCGCGCGGCAACGGCAGGTGCGTCGTGACGATCTCCAGCGGCGGGGTTTGCGCCGCCGCGGCGAGCAGCATTCCAGCCAGACAACAGGCCGGCGCCCACTTCATGTCCCCAATGTATCAGGTGGCGGCGGTGCCGCGGGCGGCGCGGGTGAGGGCGGCGCAGGCGGCGGCGAGCCGGTCCGATTGGGATTGCATCAACTGGCGCGCGGTGGCCTGGAGGCGCTGCAGGTTGGCGGGCGCGGGGTCGTCCATGGCGGTCTCGTCCGCCGCGAGCGGCGGCTGGAAGCGAAACACGTCGCAGGCGGGCGAGGCGAGCGCGCGAATCTCGTAATCCACCGCCGCGGCGTCGCCTTCCAGCAGCACCGGGGCGACGTGATCGGCCCACGCCAGCAGGCCCCAGCCGCGGGCGTTGGGATAGCCGACTGTGTCCTTGCGGCTCCCGGTCCCGGCCGTGACCACGACGACGCGGCTGGCATCGGGGAAAAGATGCCGCGCCTCGGCGTAAGCCGCCATGGCCGGATTGTTGGCCACCACGCCGCCGTCGATCAGCACCCGCTGGCGGCCGCCGTCGGCCAGCAATAGCGGCTTGAAGTAGGTGGGGGCGGCGCTGGTGGCGCGCGCGGCGTCGCGGATCAAGTGGTCGGTGGCGCCGGGCGGAAGCGCGCCCCGGCCGGCGGTCTTGAAGAAGAACGAGCCCGCCATGTGCAGATCGTAGCTGGGGACGACCAGCGCAGTGAGCGCCGCGGAGAGACGGGTGTCGCCGAAGCGCTCCCGCAGCACCTGCTCCAGCGGGTGCGCCGGATAGAGGGCAGAAAAAACGCCGCGCCAGCGCCAGCGCGGGCCGCCCGGAAAAATACGCGTGCCGTCGCTGAGATAGATGTCCAGCAACTCCTCCGGCGTGTACGGCTCGCCCGGCGCCTTGCACCCGCTGCCCAGGCCGAGCGCCAAAATGCCGCCGGTCGAGGTTCCGGCGATCACGTCGAAGACATCGCAGAGGCGCGCCTGCAGGCGCCGCTCGAGTTCGCCCAGCACCAGCGCGGGAATCACGCCGCGAATGCCGCCGCCGTCGATCGCCAGCACATTGATCTGATCGCGATGCGCCATGCCCCTCCGATGCTACCCCAGGCGGCGGAGTTGCTCGAGCGCAACCCGGGCGGCCTGCGCGCCGCAGAGGCCGTGCACCCCCCCGCCGGGCGGGGTGGAGGCGGAACAGAGATAGACGCCGGCGAGCGGCGTCGCATAGGGACGCAGCCGGGGGCGCAGGAGTAGCTGGCGCAGGCTGTTGCGGCCGCCGGTGATGTCGCCGCCGATCAGGCTGGCGTTCTGCCGCTCCAGCGCGGCGGGCGGCCAGACCGCGCGGGCTAGGATGAGGCCGCCGAAGCCGGGAGCGAAACGCTCGATCTGGGCCTCGATGCGCGCGCCCATATCCTCGGTGCAGCCGTTGGGGACATGGCAGTAGGCCCAGGCCGTGTGTTGCCCGCCCGGGGCGCGGGTGGGATCGAAGCGGCTGGGCTGGGCGAGCAGCACGAACGGCCGCGCGGGGGCGCGCGCGCCGCGGCGGGCGCAGGCCTGGGCCTCCGACGCCGCGATCTCCTCCAGCGTGCCGCCGAGATGCACGGTCGCGGCCTGGGCGCAGGCGGCCGCGCGCCAGGGGATGGGCGCGCGCAAGGCCCAGTCCATCTTGAACACCCCCGGGCCGGGCTCGAAGCCTTCCAGGCGGCGGCGGTAGGCGGCGGGCAGGCGCTCGCCGGCGAGCGCCGCCAGCGCCCGCGGCGCAACGTCGCAGAACACCGCGGCCGCGGGCGGCAGCTCGCGCAGCGAGGCGATCCTTTGGCCGCAGACCACTTCGCCGCCCAGCGAGCGCAGATAGGCGATCAGGGCCTCGGTGATGGCTTGCGCGCCGCCGCGCGGAATCGGCCAGCCGGCGCGATGGCCGGCGGCCGCCAGGATGAGCGCAATCGCCGCACTGCCGGGGGCTTCGAGCGGGACCACGCTGTGCGCCGCCAGGCCCGCCCAGAGCCCGCGTGCCGCCGGCGTGGCGAACACCGCGCGCGCCAGGCCGGCGGCCGGGCGAAGCGCGCGGCGGACGAAGCGCGCGGCGGCGACGGGATGGCGCGGTAGGCGCGGCGGACCGAGCAGGTCGGCTTCGATGGCGCGCCAATGCTCGACCACCGGCGCCATGAGGTTGCGGTAGGCGCGGCTATCGCTGCCGAGCGCGTCGGCGGTGGCGTCGAGCGATGCGCCCAGGGCGGCGGCGGAGCCGTCGTCGAACGGATGCGCTAGGCAAAGCGGCGAGCGGATCCACTCCAGCCCGAACCGCTCGAGCGGCAGCGCCGGAAGGAAGGAAGTGGCCACCGCCATCGGATGCACGGCGGAGCCGAGGTCGTGAACGAAACCCGGCAGCGTGAGCTCGCCGCTGCGCGCGCCCCCGCCGGGCTGGGCCTCGGCTTCGAACACCGTGACCGGGCGGCCGGATCGCGCCCACGCCACCGCTGCCGCCAGACCATTGGGCCCGGCGCCGATCACCAGCGCGCGCTGCTCGGTGGTTTCGCGAATGCGGCTACGTTATCACGGCCGTCCACCCTTGTGCACAAGCTGTGCATTACGCTGCGGGGGGCGTGTGCATCGTGCTTGGCGTGCCACGGCGGTGCACAGCGGTGCACCGTTTCGGGGCGGTTTTCCACTCCCCCCGGAACCCGCAACCTACGGCAAGGCAGGCTGCTAGGGGCGAAATCCGCAGTTCTTTCCGCTCTACGACTACTGTTTTTGTCTTTGTGTTGCTATATCCCGTTGACGTAGGAATACACTGTGCAGGTGGCGAACACGCCCATACCCCGCCAGTCGCTCGCCTCCGCGGTGGCCGACAAGTTGCGCGACAAAATCATCCTGGGCGAGTTGCAGGAAGGCGAGCAGTTGCGGCAGGACGAGATTGCGGCTGAGTTTCAGGTCAGCCGGATTCCGGTGCGGGAGGCGTTCCGCGAGCTGCTGGCGGAAGGGCTGCTGAACATCAACCCCAACCGCGGGGCGGTGGTCTCGGCGCTGACGCCGGCGGAGATCGAGGAGTTGTTCCAGATCCGCTCGGTGCTGGAGCGGGAGATGCTGCGCGCCTCGATCCCCCACCTGAGCGCGGCGGACCTGGCGGAGGCGGCGGCCATCCAGGAGCGTTTCCGCGCCGAACTGCTCCACTCCGAGGGCGTGAGCGCCTGGGGGCGGCTGAACACGCAATTCCATGCGGCGTTGTACGCCGGCGCCGCGCTGCCGCAGTTCAAGGCGATTCTGCGCACCATCAACAACAACGGCGAGCGCTACACCCGGCTGCAGTTGTTTCTCACCCAAGGCCGCGAACGCGCCGTGGATGAGCATCAGCGCCTGCTGGAGTTCTGCCGGCGCAAGGACACGGAAGCCGCCTGCGCCCTGCTGGGCGAACACGTGCGCCACGCCGGGCGCTCACTGCGCGAGTTGCTGGAAGCGCGGCGCATGGCGCACCCGCTGGAAAAGATCTCGGCGAAATGACGATCCGCCCGCTCTAGACGGCGTCGCGGGAGAGGGTGCCGTCGAGCAACCGCCAGATGCCCAGCGGGTTGGCGTTCTGCAGCTCTGCCGGCAGAGCGAAGTCGGGCGCGTCCTGATAGCAGACCGGGCGCGCGAAGCGGTAGATGGCGCGGGTGCCGACCGAGCTGGCGGGCGAGGAGGCGGCGGGATAGGGGCCGCTGTGCACCATCGCCGAGGTGACCTCGACGCCGGTGGGAAAGCCGTTGATCACCAGCCGCCCCACCCGCGTCTCCAGCACGGAGAGCAGCTCGCCATGTTCGCGGAAATCCTCCTCCGTGCCGTGCACGGTGGCGGTGAGATGGCCGCTGAGGCTGCGGGCCAGGCGCAGCAGCTCGTCCGGGCCGGCGTGGCGGACGACGATGGTGGCCGGGCCGAACAGCTCCTCGCCCAGCGTGGGATCCCGCAGCAGCCGGGCGGCGTCGGTCTCCAGCAGCAGCGCGGCGG
>DAIDIF010000241.1 GCA_027451805.1 Acidobacteriota bacterium | reverse complement strand
CCGCCGCCGCCGCCCGCGCCACCCTCGCGCCGCCGCGCCTGCTCGCCGTCGATGCCCGCTACCAGGTGGCGGCCTATCATGGCGCCGACGCCGCCACCCCCAACGAGGCCGAACTCGAAGCCGCTCTCGGCTGCCGCGTCGCCGCCCCCGAGGAACTCGAACGCGCCGGCCGCCGCCTCCGCGCCCGCCTCGGCTGCGCCCATCTGCTCGTGACCCGCGGCCGCGACGGCATGGCGTTGTTCGAGCCCGGCCGCCGCACCCGCCACTGGCCCGTCTTCGGTTCGCAGCAGGCGCTCGACGTCACCGGCGCCGGCGACACCGTCATCGCCGTCTTCACCGCCGCGCTGGCCGCCGGCGCCACCGGCGCCGAGGCCGCCGAGCTGGCCAATTGCGCCGGCGGCCTGGTGGTGATGAAGCCCGGAACCGCCACCGTCACCCGCTCCGAGCTTGCCGCCGCGCTCGCCGCCGAAAGCCGGTAGTGTCGACCCGCGACAAAATCCTGCTTCTCCCCCAGCTCGCCGCTCAGGTCCGCGCCTGGCGCGCCGCCGGCGACACCGTCGTCTTCGCCAACGGCTGCTTCGACCTGCTCCACGTCGGCCACGTCCGCTACCTGCGCGCCGCCGCCGCCCTCGGCGATCACCTCGTCGTTGCGCTCAACAGCGATGCCTCCACCCGCCGTCTCAAAGGCCCCGGCCGCCCGGTTGCCTCCGAACGCGCCCGTGCCGAGCTGGTCGCCGCCGTGCGCGGCGTCGCCGCCGTCGTGATCTTCGACCAGCCCACCGTCGAGCCCCTGCTGCGCGCCCTCCGCCCCGCCATCCACGCCAAGGGCACCGACTACACCCCCGCCACCGTGCCCGAAGCCGCCATCGCGGCCGAGCTCGGTATCCAGGTTCGCATCGTGGGCGACCCCAAGCGCCACTCCAGCGCCGACCTCCTCCGCCGCCTGCGTCCGGACGCCACCTGCTGACGCTACACTGAACCTATTGTGACCGCCGCACCGGCACCGCCGGGCTCCCGCTCCGGCCCCCTTCGCATTCTGATCGTCAAGCTCAGCAGCTTGGGCGACATTGTGCACGCCTTGCCGGTCGCTGCCAGCCTGCGCGCCAGCTATCCCAGCGCCCGCCTCGCCTGGCTGGTGGAACAGAAGTGGCTGCCGCTGGTCCGCCGTCATCCCGCCCTGGACGAAGTCTTTACCGTCGATAGCCACGCCTTCCGCCGCCGCCCCCACCGCTGGCAGGAGTTCGGGGCCGATCTCGCTCAACTCCGTCGCTTCGAGCCCGACGTCGCGTTCGACCTCCAGGGCACCATCAAGTCCGCTCTCCTCGCCCGCCTCAGCGGCGCCCCGCGCCGCATCGGCTACGCCAGCAACGTCCGCCTGGAACGTGGCGCCTCGCTCGCCTACACTGACCGCATCCATCCCCATAGCGCCCACGTCGTGGAAACCATGCTCGACCTCGCCGCGGCCCTGGGGCCCTTGCAGCGCCGCCTCGAGTTCCCCTTTCCCATTCCCGCCGCGATCCAGGCCGAAGTGGATGCGTGGCTGGAAACCAATCGCGTTGGCCCCTTCGCCTTCTTCTCCCCCGGCGGCGGCTGGGCCTCCAAGCGCTGGCCCAGTGACCGCTACGCCCGCCTGGCCGAAATGCTCGAGCGCGACTTCGGCCTGGCCGCGGTCATCAACCGCGGTCCCGATGAGGGCGCGCTGGACTCCGCGCATCGCCGCGCCAACGAGATCCGCGCCCGTCTGTTCTCCGGCGACATTGACCATCTCGCTGCCATCCTGAAGCGCGCCCGCCTCGCCGTCGGCGGGGACACCGGCCCGTTGCAACTCGCCGCCGCCCTCCAGACTCCCACCGTCGCCCTCTTCGGCCCCACCGATCCCGCCCGCAACGGCCCTTACGGCGAAGCCGCCGTGGTGCTGCGTAAAACCCAGGTCACCACCTACCGCCGCCACGCCTCCTTCTCGCCCGCCATGCTGGCCATCACCCCCGAGGAGGTCGCCGAAGCCTGCGGC
This sequence comes from Acidobacteriota bacterium, assembly GCA_027451805.1. Lineage (GTDB taxonomy): Bacteria > Acidobacteriota > Terriglobia > Terriglobales > SCQP01 > SCQP01. The sequence continues at coordinate 3,401 of DAIDIF010000241.1, read as the reverse complement.
CGCCTCCTGCAGGCCACCCCCGCTCCTCCGCCGCCGGGCCCGGCCCGATGAGCTTCGCCGTCCAGCGCTGGCGCGTCCCGCTCGGCTTCGCCGCCGCCGCCGTGCTGCTGCTCGCCGCCCAGCCGCGCGCGCTCAGCCTGGCTCTCGGTCTGCCGCTCGCCGCCTGCGGCCTCGCGCTGCGCGCCGCCGCCGCCGGCCACATCCGCAAGAACGACGCCCTCGCCATCACCGGCCCCTACCGCTGCACCCGCAACCCGCTCTACCTCGGCAGCGCCATCCTCGCCCTCGGCCTCATCGTGGCCGCCAACGTCTGGTGGCTCGCCCTCCTTGCTTTGGCCCTGCTCGCCGGCGTCTATCTCCCCGTCATCCGCCGCGAGGAGCGCTTTCTTGCCGCCCGCTTCGGCCCCGCCTTCACCGCCTACGCCGCCCGCGTCCCCCGTCTGCTGCCGCGCTGGCCCGCGCCTGCCGCCGCAGGCGGCCGCTTCTCCCTCGCCCTCTACCTCCGCCACCGCGAATATCAGGCCCTCGCCGGTTTCCTGGCGCTGGCCGCCGTGCTGGTGCTCAAATGGAGGCTGACATGGCCGTGGTGAAGCCCATCCTCCGCGCCGCCGCGCTGCTGCTGGCCGCCCTGCCGCTCGCCGTCCTGCTGCTCGCCGCCGCGCCCCCGTCTCCGCTGCCCGGCCCCCTCCACTTCGTCGCCCATTGGCAGGTCATTCCCGCCGGCGCCGCCACCCTGAGCTGGAGCCGCGTCAACGGCCGGATCCAGGTCAGCTTCGCCGCCGACTCCAACGACCTGGTCAGCCTCTTCTATCCCGTCCACGACCGCATGGCCACCACCTACGACCCTGATTCGTTTTGCGCCGCCCGCGCCGACAATCACGTGGTCGAGGGCCGCCGCCAGCGCCACACCGTCATCCAATACCAGCCCGCCCGCCATCGCCTTCTGCTCGACGAGTCCGACCCCTCCCGCCCTTCCGCCCCCGCCAAGCACGACGTCCGCCCCATCCCCGGTTGCGTGCTCGATCTGCTCAGCACCCTCGACTACATCCGCGCCCAGCCGCTGCGCCTCGGCGATGTTTACGAATTTCCCGTCAACGAGGGCGGCAAGACCGCCGAGGTCCGCCTCGCCGTTGACCTCAAAGGCACCATCACCACCCCCGCCGGCAGCTTCACCGCCGTCCGCGCCACCCCCACCATCCTCGGCCGCTCTGGCCCCCGCCCCGGCCGCCTCTGGATCTGGTTCAGCGACGACGCCCGCCACCTCCCCGTCGAGATCCAGGGCAAGGTCAGCTGGGGCACCATCACCGCCCAACTGTCCAACTGAGCCGCCCCGCAAGGCGCGCCGGCGGGCCGCCAACGCCTACTTCAAGTACGCCCGCAGCGCGCTCACCAGATCGTCCGCCGCCCGCGTCTGCTCGCGCGTCGCCCGCCCCGGCCGCGCCAGCACGTGGAAGCGGATGTGCCCCTCGATCACTTCCGCCATCAGCCCATCCATCGCCCCGCGGCAGGCCGCGATCGCGTGCAGCACCTCCGAGCACTCGCCGTCGCGATCCAGCGCCCGCGCCACCGCCGTGATCTGCCCCTGCAGCCGCCGGATGCGGTTCAGCAGTCGCTGCTTCTCCTCCCGGGTGTGCGCCACGGTGTCCTCCTGGGCGGGATTATCGCAGAATCGCGCGCGGCCCCGATACCCCGGCGGGTATGTGAGGGTTTGCGCTTGCCATGGATACCCAGCCGGGTATATGGTCGAGAGTGCGCGGTCCACGAAGCTGTGTGCGGGCCGTCTTGGATATGCCACCGGTAACCCGCCATGCGCGCCGCCCTTGCCATCTTCGCCCTTGCCGCCGGCGTGGCCGCCCAGGCGCCGGCGCTGCGCCTCGGCCCGGTCGCCTTCGGCGGTCAGGCCGATCTGATCTGGCAGGGCTACCCCTCGTTTCCCGCCGCCTATAGCGGCCCGCTCAGCCTGCCCACCGCCGCCGAGTGGCATAACTCGCGCGTCCTGACCCTCACCACCGCTACCCGCCTCGCGCCGGGCTGGCGCTTGGAATGCGATCTCGAATCCGCCAACGGCATTGGCCTTGGCCAGGTCACCGGGCTGGCGGGTATCTCCAATCTTGACGTCACCCGCAGCCTCGCCCCCCGGCTCCTGCCCCAGGCCTACATCGCCCGCCTCTATGTGCAACGCCGCTTCGGCAAGACCACGCTGCGCGTCGGCCGCTTCTCGCTGGCCGACGACTTCGACGCCAACGCCGTGCTCGGCGGCGATCATTACGAATTCCTCAACTGGGCCATGAACCAGGACCTCGCCTGGGACTACGCCGCCGATACCCGCGGCTACACCGACGCCCTCGAATGGGCTTCCGGCCCTTGGCGCCTCGCCTACGCCCTCATGCCGGTCATGCCCAACGGCATGCGCCTCAACTGGCACACCAGCCAGCTGGTCGTCCAGCGCAACGTCCGCTGGCATCAGCTCACCCTGCGCCTCCTCGGCTACGCCACCCACGCTCCGCTCGGCCAATACGCCCGCGCCGGCACGAACATCGACGCGGTGCAGAGTTGGCGCTGGAAGCCCGGCGCCGAAGTCAGCGCCGATACGCCCCTCACGCCGTCGCTCACGCTGGGCCTCCGCCTCGGTGCCGATGACGACGCCCTCGAGGAGATCGCCTTCACCGAAGCCGCCAACACCGCCTCCGTCGGCCTCGCCTGGCATCGCGGTCCCAACCGCGTCGGCCTCGCGCTGGCCTCCAACGGTCTATCCGCCGCCCACGCCGCCTACCTCGCCCGCGGCGGCCAGGGCTTCCTCCTCGGCGACGGCGCCCTCGCCTACGGCCGCGAAACCATCGCCGAAGCCTACTACCTCCGCCGCCTCCGCCCCGGCCTCGACTGGGGTCCCGACCTCCAGTGCATCCGCAACCCCGGCTACAACCACGCCCGCGGCCCCGTCTGGATCCTCGGCCTCCGCCTCCACGCCTGGTTCTAGCCGCACCTCGCCGCCGCGCGGACTCTCAAGGGCGCGGCGGAGCGGGGCGAAGGGGCCCCCGCGGAGCCGCGCCCGTAGATAGTAGCGGGTGTCGTGGCGCAGCCACGACCGGCCCCGCGTTCAAGCGAAGCAGCGAAGGGGCCCCCGCGGAGCCGCGCCCGTAGATAGCAGCGGGTGTCGTGGCGGAGCTACGACCGGCCCCGCGTTCAAGCAAAGCAGCGAAGGGGCCCCCGCGGAGCCTCGCCCGTAGATAGCAGCGGGTGTCGTGGCGCAGCCACGACCGGCCCCGCTACTCTCGAGGGCGAGGCGGAGCGGGGCGAAGGGGCCCCCGCGGAGCCGCGCCCGTAGATAGCAGCGGGTGTCGTGGCGCAGCCACGACCGGCCCCGCGTTCAAGCAAAGCAGCTAAGGGGCCCCCGCGGAGCC
>DAIDIF010000240.1 GCA_027451805.1 Acidobacteriota bacterium | reverse complement strand
AGCATGCGCGCAGCGCTTTCTCGACGAAGACTGGTCGGTGGCGGCGGTGGGGCGGCGGCGGGAGCGGTTGGAGGGGTTGCGAGCGCAGGCGCCGGAGCGGGTGCTGGCGATCACCGCCGACCTGACGCGCGAAGCCGACCTGGCGGCCATCGCCGCCGCCACCGCCGCCTGGCGGCCGCGGCTGCAGGCGGTGGTGCAGTGCGCCGGCGACTTTCTGGTGCGCAGCATCGAGGCCACCGCGCCGGCGGAGTTCGAGCGGATCTGGCGGCTGACGGTGTGGGCCAAGTTCGCGCTGGTGCGGGCGCTGCTGCCGCAACTCCCACCGGGCGCGGGCCCGCGCGGGGGCCGGCCGGCGGCGCTGGTGCACCTGGCCTCGCTGGCGGCGCATCGCGACTTCGCCGACGAAACCGCCTACATGAGCGCGATGCACGCGGTGATCGGCCTGGCGCGGGCGCAGGATGCCGAACTGCGCGGGCGCGGCATTCGCGCCAGCGTGGTCTCCCCCGGCTTGGTGCGCACGCCGCTGACCGAGCGCAGCTTCCCGGCGGCGGCGCTGGAGGGGGCGCTGGCGCCGGAGGCCATCGCGGGCAGCGTCTGGCACCTGGTGCGGACGATCGGCGCGGGCGGCTACATCGCCGAAATCTTTCACGTCCCCCAGAACTCGGCGTAAATCGAGCGCGTCTCCCACACCACCAGGCCGAGGCGCAGGGCCGCGGGCAGGTGGGGGCGGAGCCTCTGCCAGATCCACTCCGCCAGCCCCTCGAGGGAGGAGTCGGGCAGCAGCTTGTCCAGGTCGCCGTGGTCGAGCGGAGCGATGATCTCGCGCGCCACCAACGCCTTGAGCCGGCGCATGTCATAGAGCATGCCGCCGGCGGGACGCTCGCCTTCGAGCATCACCTGCAGCTCGTAATCGTGGCCGTGGGGATGGCGGTCGTAGCCGGCATCGTCGGGAAACGAGTGCAGGGCGTTGAAGCGGAACCCGGTTTTGCCAATCCGCACGCAGGCCATGGTTGGTAGTTTACGGCCTGGCTGCGCCCGCGGCCAGCGCGTGGCTATGCTAGATTGACGCCGGGAGAGCGGATGGCAGAGCCAATCGGGTGGGTGCGGCGGGTGATCGCGGCCGGGGTGGCGGCACTGGCGGCGATGGGCGCGGCGGCGACGCTGGTGATGTGGCGCGCGGACGCGGCGGCGCAGGCGGGCGACTACGCCGCGGCGGCGGCGTGGCGGCCGGGCGTGCCGCTCTACCACCGCGAGCTGGCCGAGGCGCTGCTGCTGCGCGCGCCACGGCAGGCGCTGGCGCAACTGCAGATCGCGGCGCGGCTCGATCCCGACGACCCGCTAATGCAGGCCGATCTGACCACGGTGGACCTGGCGCTGGGCCGGCCGCGGCAGGCGGCGGCGATGGCGGCGGCGGCGCGGCGCCGCAATCCCGGGTTCGGCGCCGCCTGGCGGCTGGCGAACCTGGATTTGGCGCAGGGCGACCTGGCGGGGTTCTGGCGGCAGACGCGGGTGGCGGCGGCGCGGGCGCAGTCGGGCGATTTCCCTCCGCTGGAGTCGCGCGCCTTGACCGCCTCGAACTTCGACTTCGAGGCGCTGCGGGCAGCGCTGCCGGCGGACTCGGCGCCGGCGGCCAGTGCGCTGCTGGAGGCGGCGCTGGCGCGCGGCGATGCGGGCGCAGCGGCGGGGGCGGCGCAATGGCTGCTGCGGCTGCATCCGACCGTGGCCGCCGACCGGAGCCAGCGGCGCGAGGCGCTGCTGCAGTGGTTGACGGCGGCCTGGAAGCGCTGGCCGGCGCAGGCGCCGGCGGCGTGGCAGGCGCTACGGGCGGGCGGCCTGCTGCCGTTGCCGGTGAAGCGCGCGCAGCCGCCCTACCTGGAGGACGGCAGCTTCGATCCGCTGCGGCAGGAAGCGGCGGCGGCGCTGGCACCGGATCCGGCCTCGGCGCTGCGCGCCATCGTCGCCTGGCGCTGGCCGGGCGCCCCGGGGGTGCGCTTTTACCAGGTGCTGACCGCTGACCGCGCCCACCCCAGCGCTGCCGAGTTCGCCTTTGACGGCGATGAGCCGGACGAGGCGCCGCTGGCGCAGCAGTGGCTGCTGGCGCAGCCGGGAACGACGCTCACGGTTTCCGCCTGGACGCGAAGCGTGGCGGGCGGGGAGGGCCGGGGCCTCAGCCTGCGGCTGTCCACGCGGCGGGGGAAACTGCTGGGCGAAGTCGCGCTCCCGCTGGCCGGCGGCTGGCAGCGGACGCAGGCGACGTTCCGGGTGCCGGTGGCCGCCGGCGGCGGCGCCGCGGGGGTGACGTGCCAGCTCGAGCTGCACTACCATCGGCCGAACGGCTACCTGCCGCTGCACCTGAAGGCGCTGGTGACCGGCATCGAGGTGCGATGAGCGAGCGGCTGCACGCCTATGCTCCCGCCGGCCTGCTGGGCGCGCCGCCGCCGCGGCTTGCGCGCGCCGAGATCCGGCGGCGGCTGCTGTTGGCAGCGCCGCTGACGGCGGTGGGGTTTGCGATTTGGGCGTTCGGCGGGGTGTACGGCTGGGCTTACGGCATCGCCTATCTGCTGATCTTCGCCACGCTGGGCGCCTGGGCGTGGTTCGGCTGGCGGGGCGCGCTGGCCATGCGCTGGCAGCCGATCTACCTGCCGGTCTTGCTGTTCGGCGCCTGGGCGGCGCTGCAAGCCGCCACCGGTCTGAGCGCGGTGCCGGCGGCCACCGCCGGCGCGCTGCTGCATCTGGGAGCGGCGGGGGCGCTGTTTCTGCTGGTCTCGCAGACCTACCGCGGCGACGCGGACGTGGAGTGGCTGGCGCGCAGCTTCAGCCTGTTCACGGCGGCGCTGGCGCTGCTGGCGATTCTGGAGGCGCTGACCGCCAGCCACGGCGTCTACTGGACGTTCACTTACGCCTACGCCAGCCCGGCCGGCAGCTTCGTCAATCGCGACCACTTCGCCGGCTGCATGGAGATGCTGCTGCCGATGGCCACGGTGGCGGCCTACCGGCAGCGACGGCGGAGTTGGCTGGAGTTTTTGCCCTGGGCGGCACCGCCGGCGCTGGGCGTGGCAGCAATGGTCCTGGCGGCGAGCCGGGGCGGGCTGGTGGCGCTGGCGGCGGAAGCGGCGGCGGGACTGCTGATTCTGGGCTTCCTGGAGCGGCGGCGGGGGGCGCGAGCGGAACGCGCGGCGCGGCAGGAGCGGCGTTCGCGTTGGGCGGCGCTGTGGTTGGCGGGGGGACTGACGCTGGGGCTGGTGCTGCTGCTCGGGACGCAGCGGCTGCAACGGCGGCTGGCGGAGGGCGCAGCGTTCAGACCCAGCCTGGAGCAGCGCGCGGCGCTGAACTCCAGCACGCTGGCGATGTTCCGCGCCCGCCCGCTGACGGGGTGGGGGCTGGGAGCGTGGGCGTACGTATACCCAGCCTATGCTCGTTTTGACAACGGCACGTTCTATGCCTACGCCCACAACGACTACCTGCAGCTGCTGGCCGAGACGGGAGTAATCGGCGCCCTGCTGGCGGGGTGGTTCTGGGCGGTTTGGGCGTGGGAGTTCCTGCGCCGCCTGCGGCGCTGGCCGCCGGCGCTGTTGCAGACCGGGCTGCGCGCTCCGCCGGCGGTGCCGCTGGCGGTGGCTGCGGCGATGGGCTGTGTGGGACTGCTGGTGCACTCCTGGGTGGACTTCAACCTGCACATCCCCGCCAACCTGCTGCTGTTTTTCGCCCTGGCGGCGCTGGCGCTGCCGCCGGCCGGTGAAACCGTTAACTCACTTTAAAGAGACCAGTTGCGCTGTTTCACCATCGGTGACACATTGGATACTCATTGGCGTTTCCACTTGACTTGTGGCAGGTCTTTCACGTAGCCTGCCCGCGAGACGTACAGCCAACGGGAGTTGGGCCGATGTCCGAACTGTCGGGCCATGACGGAGTCGCGTTCACATAGTCAAGCCCTGGCCGCTGAGCTACTGCGCATCCTGTCGGCGGCTTCCGTAGAACACGTGGCGCCGGGGGAATTGTTGCTGGCGCTGCGCGGCGAGCCGGCCTGGAGCGCCTACCTGCAGGTGTTCGAGAGCGAGCGCGGGCAGGCGGCGGCGGTGGGGCGTTTTCTGGTGGACGCGGGGCTGAACAAGGCAGGCCATCACCGCACCCGCGGCTCGCTCTACGACCGCACCGAAGCGCAAACGCGGCTGCGGGCCATGCTGGCCGCGGACGCCACGCCGGTGCTGGTGGCGGGGGCCGGGGCCGGCACCGGAGCCGCGGGCGATGCGGGGCCGGCCGGCCGGCCGGGGCCGCGGCGGCGGCATGGAGAATCGCCACAGCCGGCGAGACTGCATTCCGGCGGCCACGCGGGGCCGGCGCCGGCGCCGCTCCCGATGATCGGCTGGCGGCGGCGGGCGAGCGACGCGCAACGGTCCAGCGCGCGCGCGACGCCGCCGGAAGCCTTGCCCCCCAACCTCTCGGCGGCGGCGCTGGGCGGGGGCGCGGCGCCACCCGCGCCGCCCCCCACCTGGGCGGGCAGCGGCAACGCCTTCGGCCCACCGGGCGCGGGCGGCCTGTATCCCTACGCCGTGCCAGACGCCACCATCGCGGCCGAGGACGCCGGGCTACCGCTATCGTTTTACTGGACCCAGATCCGCCGCCATCTCTATAAGATTCTGGTCGCGGCGATCGCGATCACGGTCGGGGTCGGGCTGTACACGCTCAAGCTGCCGAAGCGCTATGAATCGGCGGTCACGCTACGGGTGGATTTCAAAGCGCCGGCGCTGGCGGCGGAGGCCAACAACAACCCCGCCTTCGATCCCACCACCATCATCCAGACCGAAGTCATGGATGTGGCGCAGCGCAGCGTGATCCTGGACGCGATCCACAACGCGCACTTGAACCGCGACCCCGGCCTCCGGCTGGAGTTGGGCACGCCCACGGACGCGATGACGCCGACCACCGCCGACCCGGACGCGCGCGAGGACGCGCTGGTGGGGCTGATTCAGAGCCAGATTCGCGCCGACTCGCCGGGCGACACGCACAACATCAACATCCACTTCCAGTCGCTGAATCCGGTGACGTCGGCGACGGTGGCCAATGCGCTGGCCAGCGCGCTCATCTTCCACGAGTTCCAGACCCGGCAGCAGGAGCAGGACGATCTGCTGCAGTTCATGAAACAGCAGTTCGTGGACGTGAACGCGCGGGTGGAGCGCGAGCAGGCGGCGCTCACCGCCTATCAGTTGAAGAACAACATCCTCAACCCGGACGCGCAGAGCAGCCTGGAGAACGCCACCCTGAACGCGCTCAACTCCAGCTACCTGGCGGCGCAGGGCGCGCTGACCCAGGTGCAGGCGGAGGAGAACATGCTGCGCTCGGGCAACCTCACCGACGCGCTGCTGGCGAGCGACGAGGGCGCGGCGCTGCGTCCGACCTACGCCGCCTGGCGGCAGGCGGAGCTGCAATTCGAGCAGGTGAAAGCCACCCGGGGGGCGGCCAACCCGGCGTACGAGGCGGCGCAGCAGGCGGTGCGGGATGCCCGCACCCAGTTGAACGCCGCCATCGCCAGCACCAAGGCGCAGATTGACATCCAGTACCGGCGGGCGCAGAACCAGGAGCAATTGGTGGCGAAGCAACTGGCGGCGGCGCGGATGGCGATGCAGAGCTTCAACCTCAAGGATCTGGACTACCAGACCCAGAAGCGCGACCTGGACGCCGACCAGAAGCTCTATAACGACCTGCAGGCGCAGATCAAGCAGCAGCAGCTCACCGCCAGCCTGAGCGATTCCGGGCTGCGGGTGACCAACCCGGCGACGCCCAACTACGTGGCGGTGTACCCCAACGTGCGCGAGAACATCGTGCTGGCGCTGCTGTTCAGCCTGTTCGGCGGCTGCGCGCTGGCGGTACTGGCGGGCACCCTGGACCGCAGCTTCACCACGCCGGATACGGTGGAGCAGTATCTGCGCATCCCGCTGCTGGGGGCGCTGCCGGTGATCGCCGACAAGCAGCACCTGGTGGAACTGGCAAACCAGACGGCGGGGCCGGAGGCGGCGCCGCGCTCGGCGTTCGCGGAGTCGGTGCTGATGCTGCGCACCGCGCTGTTGTACGCCGCGCCGCAGGGGTTCCGCACGCTGAGCATCACCAGCGCGCAGCCGCAGGAGGGCAAGTCGGTGCTGGCGGCGAACCTGGGGGTGGCGCTGGCGCTGCACGGCGCCAAGGTGCTGCTGATGGACACCGACGTGCGCCGCCCGACGCTGCACCGGCTATTTGAGATGAACAACCACGTCGGGCTGGCGAACGTGCTGCGGCAGATGGCGCCGCTGGAGGACTGCTTCCGCGCCACCACGGTGGAGCGGCTGTACGTCATGCCGGCGGGGCCGGCGGTGGCCAACCCGGGCGAACTGCTGGCGACCATGCTGCCCCAGGTGCTGGCGGCGCTGACGGCGGAGTTCGATTACGTGGTACTGGACAGCCCGCCGGTGCTGGGCTTCGCCGACGCGGTGTCGGTGGCCACGGCGGTGGAGGCGACGCTGCTGGTGGCCCGCGCCGGCAAGACGCCGCGCGAGGTGGTCCACGCGGCGTTGCAGCCGCTGCAGCGGGTGCGGGCGCGGGTGCTGGGGCTGGTGCTCAACCAGGTGAGCAGCTCGCTGTCACCCTACTACTCCTATTATCACGACCATTACGCCCGCTATTACGGCGAGCGCGAGCTGGCGGAGCACCGGGAGGAGCAGCCATGAGCCGGTCCTGGATGGTGGCGGCGGCGCTGGCGCTGGCGGGCGCCGCGCCGCGGCTGGCGGCGCAGACGGCGGCGGCGCTGCCGCTGGCGGCGCTGAGCACGGTGGTGCCGGCGAGCTACGTGGTGGGGCCCAATGACGTGCTGGCGATGACCGTCTACGGTGATCCCGAGCTCGACGACGCCCAGATGCGGGTGGACAGCGACGGGACCATCCACACGCCCTACGGCAAGACGCCGGTGCACGTAGCCGGGCTGACCATGGCGGCCATCCGCCGGGCGATCGCCGCCGAACTGGTGCGCGACCAGCTCGCGGTCGCGCCCAAGGTCGAGGTGCGGGTGGTGGATCCGGAGTCGCATCCGGTGATGATCACCGGGCAGGGGGTGCGGCAGCCGGGCACCATCCAGGCGGTGCAGCCGATTCGGCTGCTGGACGCGCTGACCCTGGCCGGGGGGCTGACGAACAACAACAGCGCGATCATCACGATTTTCCGCCGCGGCCCGCGCGGTACGATCCACCAGCAGAAGTTGTGGGCGAGCCAGATGCTGGACAGCCTGGGCGGAGCGCACAATCCCTGGCTGGTGGGCGGCGAGGAGGTGCGGGTCCTGCCCGGCGGCAACGTGTACCTCAGCGGCGCGATCACCAAGCCCGGCGCCTATCCGCTCAGCAGCACCGACCCGCTGACGGTGCGCAAGGCGCTGGCCCAGGCGCAGGGCCTGGCCAAGGCGGCGGAGGCCAAGAAGACGCAGCTCATCCATCACGTCGGCGCCGCCAACCAGACCACCGTGGTCATCAACCTGAACAACATCCTGGACGGCAAGGCGGCGGACATCCCGCTGGCCGCCGATGACATGATTTACGTGCCCTGGAGCACGGGCAAGAAGGTCGGCTACGCGGCGCTGCAAAGCGCCGTGGCCGCGGTGACCATCGCGGGAGGAGACCTGCTCATCCGCTGACGCGGCGGGCGCAGGCGGAGCGCATGCGGCTGCTGCACATTTACGGCGGCAACCGGTACGGCGGCGTGGAGCGCCTGCTGGTGACCCTGGCCGA
>DAIDIF010000239.1 GCA_027451805.1 Acidobacteriota bacterium | reverse complement strand
AGCCCGGCCGGCGCCGGGCGGGCGGCGGCGCCGGGCGCCGCGGCGGCGACCATGAGGTCGGTGAGGTACTTCAGAAACAGCGGCTCGATCGCGCCCAGCGCCGCCGCCGCCGCGCCCAACCCCAGGGCGGCGGCGATCCAGAGGCGGAAGCGGCGGGCCTGCTGCCGGAGCAGGGCGTAGCGGGGTGCGGCGTTCACAGCGGAAGGCGTTGGCGGGGGATGGTGCGAGTATCGCCCGGGGCCGAAGGGTACGCGATCGGGCATTCCCATTAGCTCCCGCAGCCTCTATACTTGCCAGCGCATATCCGCTTGGGAGGAACCCGCATGTTTGGATCCCGCGCCGCCCGCGCCGTGGCCCTCGGCGCCACCCTGGCCATCGTCGCGTTCGCCGCTTTCCGCCGCCTGCGCGCGGCGCCGCCGGCGCCGCTGTTCGGCTACGCCGCCGCCAGCAGCGCGCCGGGGGTGAGCTGGGAGCAAAAGTTCCGCGCCCTGCCGCAGGCGGACAACATCCGCGCCAACATGCAGTACCTGAGCGCCGAGCCGCACAACGCCGGCACGCCGCGCCAGCACGTGCTGGCGCTCTGGGTCATGCACCAGCTGCAGGCCGACGGCTTCAGCGCCCATCTGGAGGAGTATCAAACGCTCTACCCCACCCCGCTGGTGCGGCAGGTGGAGCTGGTGGCGCCTTCGCATTACGAGGCCAAACTCCAGGAGCCGCCGATTCCGCAGGACCCCACCTCGGGCCAGGCGGGGCAGATGCCGACGGTGAACATGTACGCAGTGGACGGCGACGTGACCGCGCCGCTGGTCTACGTCAACTACGGCCTGCCCGGCGACTACGCCGAGCTGGCGAAGCTGGGCATCAGCGTGCGCGGCAAGATCGTGATCGCGCGCTACGGCGGAAGCTGGCGCGGCATCAAGCCCAAGCTGGCGCACCAGCACGGCGCCCTCGGCTGCCTGATCTACTCCGATCCGCGCGACGACGGCTACTACCAGGGCGACCCCTATCCCAACGGCGCCTACCGGCCGCAGTGGGGAGTGCAGCGCGGCAGCGTGATGGAGATGGAGCTCTATCCCGGCGATCCGGAAACGCCGGGCTGGGGATCGGTGCCGGGGGCGAAGCGCCTGCCGCTGAGCCAGGTGCCCAACCTGGAGAAGATTCCGGTGCAGCCGCTCGCCTGGGGCGACGCGCTGCCGCTGCTGCGCGCGCTGGGCGGGCCGGTGGCGCCGCCGAGCTGGCGCGGCGCGCTGCCCATCACCTACCACGTCGGGCCCGGGCCGGCGGTGGTCCACCTGCAGGAGAAGTCCAACTGGGGCCTGGCCAACCTCTACGACGTGGTCGGCACCATCCGCGGCAGCGAGCATCCCAACCAGTGGATCGTGCGCGGCAACCACCTCGACGCCTGGGTGAACGGCGCCGACGACCCGCTGAGCGGACAGTCGTCGCTGGTGGAGGAGGCGCGCGCCTTCGGCGTGCTGTTGCGGCAGGGCTGGCGGCCGAAGCGCACCATCGTCTACTGCGCCTGGGACGGCGAGGAGCCCGGGATCATCGGGTCGACCGAGTTCAGCGAAACCCACGCCGCCGAGCTGCAGAAGGACGCGGTCGCCTATTTCAACACCGACACCAGCGGCCGGGGGTATCTGCAACTGGGCGGCAGCCAGACGCTGCAGCACTTCCTCAACCTGGTGGCGCAGGACATCACCGATCCGCAGAGCGGCACTTCGGTCTGGCTCAAGGCCGAGCAGCACCGGCTGGCGGCGGCGACGACGCCGGCGGCGAAGGCCGCGGTGATGGACGGCGGCGACCTGCGCGTCGCGGCGCTGGGCTCGGGCTCGGACTTCTCACCCTTCCTGCAGCACCTGGGCATCGCGGCCGCCGACCTGAGCTACGGCGGCGAGGGCGGCAACGGCGTCTACCACTCCGCCTACGACGACTTCTACTGGTACACCCACTTCGGCGACACCACCTTCGTGTACGAGCGCGCGCTGGCGCAGACGGTGGGCACCGCGGTGATGCGGCTGGCCGACGCCGACGTGCTGCCGTTCCAATTCACCGGCTTCGCCGACAACCTGCAGCGCTATGAGCGCCAGATCGAGGGCGAGTACCAGGCGCAGGCGGGGGCGCCGGCATTCGATTTCGCGCCGCTGCGCCAGGCGATCGGCAGCCTGCATCAGGCGGCGGTGGGTTACGACCGGACAATGGCGGCCGACGCCGCCAACGGCAGCCTGTTTGCGATCCCGGCGGCGCAGCGCAACGCGCTCAACCACCTGCTCTATACCAGCGAGCGGACGCTGCTCAGCCCGCGGGGGCTGCCGCGCCGGCCCTGGTACCAGCACCAGATCTACGCCCCCGGCCTGTTTACCGGCTACGGGGTGAAGACGCTGCCCGGGGTGCGGGAAGCCATCGAGCAGAAGGACTACGCCACCGCGGCGCAGGAGGAGCAGGTGCTGGTGGGGGTGCTCAACGCCTTCACCCGGCAGGTGGAGGCGGCTCAGTCGAAGTTGTGATAAGAGTGAGTCATGCGGAACTGGGCCGGGCTTGCGGGGGCGGCGGCGCTGGCGCTGGGTTGCGCCGGACTGGGGGCGCAGGCGCCGGCGAACGCCTACTTCGCCTCGCCCACCACGCGGGGCGCGTTTCTCCATGGGCTGCCGCTGCTGCCCGGCACCGCCATCCTGCCGGGTGAAACCGTCACCTCCGACGCCGGCGGCGTGGTCGTGCTGACGCCCACCGGCGGCGGCGGCGGCGCCATCGAGCTGGCGGGCGACTCCAGCGCCACCGTGGCGCGCGCGGCCGGCGGCGGACTCGAACTCGGCCGCGGCACCGCGCTGGTGGCGGGGCTGATCGCGCTGCTGACGCCGCAAGGCGAGCGGCTGGAGCCGCTCACCGCCGGAACCAGCTATGTGGTCAACGCCGCGGCGCGGCAGTCGCGGGTGGGCGTGCTCGCCGGCCGGTTGAACACCATCGCCCCCGGCCTCACCCCGGCGCGGCTGCAGCCGCTGGCGCCGGGCCACGCGGTCGAGATTACGGGCGGCGGCGGCGGCCCAATGCAGTTGCGCTCGATCACGATGCAGGGCGTGCAGCAGCCGGCGCGCGACAGCGCCATGCCCAAGGTCGCGGTCGCCAGCCAGAGCCGCTGAAGCCGCGGCGCGCGCCCACCCCGGCCGCGCCCTCGACGGTCTAGAACAGCGCGTGCCCGGTGGCCGGGTAACGGTAGTTGGCGATCGCCGAGACCACTCCGAAGGCGATGTACGCCGCCGCCGCCCAGCGTTCGAGCTTGTGGTGGCCGGCGCGGTGGAGGAGGTACATCAGGCTGACGCCGGCGGCGGCGGCGGAGATTTCGGTGGCGATGAAGGGAGCGCGCTTGTCCACCAGGCTGTTGGTCAACAGCCACTCGTCCTTGCCGCGGTCGCGGAAGTAGCGGGTGCTGGTGTAGTCGAGCACCTGCACCGCGCCGATGCCGGCGATCAGCGGGGTGTTCCAGCGGTCGAGCCAGAAGCGGTGCGGCTGGGGCGGGCCGGGCCCGCTCAGGCGCTCGGCCAGCGCCGCGCCCAGCACGCCGCCGATCACGCCGTAGGTGGCGCCGGCGCGCCACTCGTGCGCGCTGCGCTGGCTGGGGGCGACGGCGGCAAAGGAGAGGCCGCGCGTGCCGATGAGCGCGCCGGCGGCGGCGCCGGCGGCGGCCCCGGTGACGGTGAGCCAGTTGATTGTCGCGACGGGCGCAGCCTTGGGTGGGGGCAGGAAGGCCAGCGGGCGCGCGGGCGGCGACGCGGGCTGGGGGTGGGCCTGCGCCGCCAGGCCGGGGCCGGCGGCCAGCACAACGGCCCAGAGCAGGAAGCGGCGGCTCATGCGGCGCGGCCCTCGACATGGTCGTCCGCGGCGGTGGTGATCTCGACCTCGAGCCGGCGCCCGGGCGCGGCGGGTGCGGCAAGCGCCACGCGGGCGTAGTTGTCGGTGAGCGCCCAGGCGCGGCCGCCGGGCTCGGGCGCCAGGACGATGGCGGGCAGG
>DAIDIF010000238.1 GCA_027451805.1 Acidobacteriota bacterium | reverse complement strand
AGGTCGCGCCAGTTGCGGCCGGCGCCGACTTCGACGCGGAGGGGGACGGCAAGCTCGGCGACGTGCTCCATTTCGCGGCGCACGGTGCGGGCGAGCGCGGGGGCTTCGGCCTCGGGGACCTCGAAGACGAGCTCGTCGTGGACCTGCAGCACCATGCGGGCAGCGTGGGCGTCGAGCAGCGGGCGGAGGCGGATCATGGCCAGCTTGATCAGGTCGGCGGCGGTGCCCTGGAGCGGCGAGTTGATGGCGGTGCGTTCGGCGAAGCCGCGCAGGGCGGGGTTGCGGGCGTCGAGGTTGGGGATGGGGCGAATGCGGCCGAATAAGGTGCGCACGCGGCCCTGCCGGCGCGCGGTCTCGAGCTCGCGGTCGATGTAGGCGCGGACGCCGGCGTAGCGCTCGAAGTAGCGCTGGATGAAGCGCGCCGCCTCGGCCTGCGGGATGCCGAGCTGGCGCGCCAGGCCGAAGGCGGAGAGGCCGTAGACGATGCCGAAGTTCACCGCCTTGGCGCGGCGGCGGTGCTCGTCGCTGAGCATCAGCGGCGGGACGCCGAAGACTTCGGCGGCGGTGAGGCTGTGGATGTCGTCGCCGCGGCGGTAGGCAGCGAGCAGGAGCGGGTCCTGGCTGAGGTGGGCGAGCAGGCGCAGCTCAATCTGGGAGTAGTCGGCGGCGAGCAGAAGATGGCGGGGCGCGGGGACAAAGGCGGCGCGAATCTCGCGGCCGATTTCGGTGCGGATGGGGATGTTCTGCAGGTTGGGGTTGGTGCTGGCGATGCGGCCGGTGGCGGAGCCGGTGAGGATGAAGGTGGTGTGGAGGCGGCCGCTCGAGGGCGAGATCAGCGGCGGGAGGGCGTCGGCGTAGGTGGACTTGAGCTTGGCGAGCTGGCGGTACTCGAGGATGGGCGGGATGACGGGGTGGTCGAGGTCCTCGAGGACTTCCGAGGCGGTGGAGAACGACTTGGTTTTGCCGCGGCGGGCGGGGGCGGGAAGACCGAGGCGGGTGAACAGCACTTCGGCGAGCTGCTGCGGGGAGTTGAGGTTGAAGCGGGCGCCGGCGAGGGCGAAGACTTGCTCCTGGCGCTCCTGGCAGCGGCGGTCGAGGTCGCGCGAGAGGGCGGCGAGCGGCTCCGGCTCGAGCCGGACGCCGGCGGCTTCCATGTCCTCGAGCACGGCGAGAATGGGGAGATCGAGGTCGCGGTAGACCGGCCATTGGCCGGAGGCTTCGGCGCGCGAGCGCAGCACGGGGGCGGCGGCGGCAAGGACGCGGGCGGCCTGGCCGGCGTCGGAGGGGGCGGGGAGATGCAGGCGCTGGGCGACGGCGGCGAGCGAGTAGTCGGCGGCGGTGGGATCGTCGAGGTAGGCGAGGAGGGCGACGTCGTCGAGGGTGGAGGCGTCGCGCGCGGGCTGGGGCAGGCCGCGGGCGGCGAAACGGGGGGCATCGGCTTTGGCGTCGGCGAGCTGCCAATGACGGGTGGGCAGGGCGAGCGCGGCGGCGAGCGCGGGCAGCGCGGCGGCGCCGACCAGACCCGAGCGATCGCCGGCGGCGGCGCCGAGTTCGGCCGCTTCCCTGCCCCAGGCGAGGGCGACGGGGGCGGCGGCGGCGAGGAGCGCGGCCAGGGCGGCGGCGGCGAGCTCGGCGCTGGGAGCTTCAAGATGCAGTTCGGGCGGCGGGAGCTCGCCGGGGGCGGGCAGGGCGCGCAACAGGTGGTGAAAGTCGAGTTCGGCGAAGAGGGCGCGGCAGGCTTCGACGTCGGGCGGGCGGCTGCGTAGGGCGGGAAGGTCGAGGATGACGGGCGCGGCGGTGTGGATGGTGGCGAGCGATTTGCTCAGCAGGATCTGTTCACGGTTTTGCTGCAGGGATTCGCGGTAGGTCTTGCGCTCGACCTCGGCGGCATGCTCCAGCGCCTGCTCCACCGAGCCGAAGCGGGCGACGAGCTGTTGGGCGCCCTTTTCGCCGATGCCGGGCGCACCGGGAATGTTGTCCACGGCATCGCCGCGCAGGGCGAGGTAGTCGGCCACCTGGGCGGGGGAGACGCCGAGCTTGGCCTCGACCGCGGCGGCGTCGTAGAGGACGTTCTGGCTGGGGTTGTAGACGTGGATGCCGTCGGCGACCAACTGCAGCAGGTCCTTGTCGCTGGAGACGACGACCACGCCGCGGCCCTGGGCGGCGGCCTGGCGGGCGACGGTGCCGATGATGTCGTCGGCCTCGAAACCGGAGGCTTCGAGCATGGGCACGCGGTAGGCCTCGAGCGCGCGGCGGATGTAGGGCAACTGCGGACCCAAGGTTTCCGGCATGGCCGGGCGGTTGGCCTTGTATTGCTCGAAGGCCTGGTCGCGGAAGGTGGGGCCGGCAACGTCGTAGACCGCGGCCAGTTCCTGGGGCTCGGCCTCCTGGATGAGCTTGCGCAGCATGTTGACGAAGCCCAGCACCGCCTGGGTGGGCAGACCGGCGCGGTTGGTGAGCGGCGGCAGGGCGTGGAAGGCGCGGAAGATGTACCCCATCGTGTCAATGAGGTAGAGAGCGCCGCGGGGAAGCTGCGGAGGTTCGGGGGCCGGCAACGAACCGATTCTACCAGAAGCAGGAAACCGGGGCCGCTCCCGGGCGGCCGGCCGGAGCGGAGCGATTTTATCCCCCCGTTACATCTCGATACGATCTATAATCATGTTCCGGCTTTAACCTGAATCCCATGGCTCGACTCCACCCCCCCCGGCGGCCCGACCGCCTCTTCCTGATCTCGCTGCTGGGCATCGTGGTCGGCCTGATCGGCGGCCTGGTGGCGGAGTTCCTGCTGGAGGCGATCGCCTATATCAACAACGCCGCCTTCTTCGGCAAGATCTCGGGCAACTACATGACGCCCAACGCCAGCCATGTGCACGGCTGGGTGGTGCTGCTGCCGGCGATCGGCGGGCTGGCGGTGGGACTACTGATCCACTACTTCTCGCCGGAGATCAAAGGCGATGGCATCCCGGAGGCGATGTCCGTGGTGCTGACGCGCGGCAGTATGGTCAAGCCGCGGGTGGGGTTCTTCAAGCCGCTGAGCGCGGCGATCACGGTGGGCTCGGGCGGGCCGTTTGGGGCGGAAGGGCCGATCATCCAGACGGGCGGAGCGCTGGGCTCGATCCTGAGCCAGTTCCTCTACCTGGCGCCGTCGGAGCGGCGCACGCTGCTGGCGTGCGGGGCGGCGGCGGGGCTGGCGGGGGTGTTCAAGACGCCGTTCGCCGGGGTGATGATGGCGATCGAGCTGCTGGTGTTCGAGTTCCGGGCGCGGTCGTTCATCCCGATCGCGCTGGCCTCGGCGTGCGGGACGCTGGTGGCGATGGCGTTTCGCGGAACGGGGGCGGTGTTTCCGGTGACGGCGGGGTTCACGCTGCGGGCGGCGGAATTACCGCTCTTCGTGGGGCTGGGGCTGGGGTGCGCCGGACTGGCGTGGATCATGACGCGGGCGCTGTACGGCTGCGAGGACCTGTTCGAGCACATCGAGCACCGCTTCCATATCTGGTTCCCGCTGATCCCGGCGCTGGGCGGGCTGATCGTGGGCGGGATCGGGTGGTTCTATCCGCAGGTCTTCGGCATGGGCTACAGCGTGATCGCCGACCTGCTGGCGAACCCGCACAGCGCGGTGCAACTGGTGGGGGTAGGCGCGGCCAAACTGGCAGCGTTCGCGGTGGCGCTGGGGTCGGGCTCGTCGGGCGGGACGTTCGCGCCGGCGCTGATGATCGGGGGCAGCCTGGGGGCGGCGTTCGGGCACCTGGCGCAGGCGCTGCTGCCGGCGGCGTCCTCGCCGGGGCTGTACGGCATGGTGGCGACGGCGGCGCTGTTCGGCACGCTCTATCGCGCCACGCCGACCGCAATCCTGTTCATGCTGGAAGTGACCGGCGACATTCACGCGCTGTTCCCGCTGTTTCTAGTGAGCATCGTCGCCGACCTGGCCATCCATTACCTCACCGACACCACGATCAACACCGAACGGCTGGTGAAGCGCGGCATCTACGTGCCCGACGCCTATAGCGCGGATCCGATGCGGCTGTTTCGGGTGAGCCAGATCATGACCACCGGCGTGACCACGCTGGCGGCGGGCGCCGGGCTGGCGGAGATGCTGGCGGCGGCGGCGAGCCACGACGCGGTGCCGGTGGTGGAAGCGGGCCAGCAGGTGGTCGGGCTGCTGCACCGCGGCGACCTGCTGCAGGCGGGGCGCGAGGCCACGGCGGGCGAGCTGGCGCGACGCCGGTTTCCGGTGGCCTACGCCGACGAGAATCTGCACGACGTGGCGCTGCGCCTGCTGGAGATGGGCGAGCACCACTGCCCGGTGCTGGAGCGGGAAACGGGCGCGCTGGCCGGAGTGCTGACGCCCTACGACCTACTCAAGGCCAAGCAGTGGGAAAACCTGCAGGAGGTGCCGCAACCCGGTCCGCTGTCGTTTTTTCGGCGGCGCAACGGCGGCGGCGGCGGCGCGCAGGCCTAGAGCGGGTGGACCGCGCGCCGAAAGGCGAGGTTGCGCGAGCGCCCGCATCCGGCGCGAATCCTGCGACTATACTGAAACGCGATGAAACTCTGCGTCATCGGCACCGGCTACGTCGGCCTGACCACGGGCGCCTGCCTGGCGGCGATTGGGCATGAGGTGACCTGCACCGACTCGGATACCGCGAAGATCGCGGCGCTGCAGCAGGGCCGGGTGCCGATCTTCGAGCAGCGGTTGCCGGAGGTGATCGCGGCGGGCGCGGCCGCGGGGCGGCTGCGCTTCACGCCGGACACGGAGGCGGCGATTCAGGCTTGCGAGACGATCTTTATCTGCGTGGGGACGCCGCCGGACACGGACGGGAAGGCCAACCTGGCGGCGGTGGAGGCGGTGACGCGGCAGATCGCGCAGCAGGCGCGCGGCTACCGCCTGATCGTGAGCAAGAGCACGGTGCCGGTGCATACCGGGGCGCAGATCGAGCGGGTGCTGCGGGCCTACGGCGGCGGGCAGGAGTTCGACGTGGCCTCGAACCCCGAGTTTTTGCGCGAGGGCACCGGCGTCTACGACTTTTTCCATCCCGACCGCATCGTCACCGGGAGCGGCAGCGAGCGGGCGGCGAGGCGGCTGCGGGCGATTTACGCGCCGGTGCTGGAGGGCAAGTTTTCCTGCGGCTGGCACGACGCGCCGGCGGCGAACTGCGGCTGGCGGGCGCCGGCGTGGGTGGCGACCAGCATCCGCAGCGCGGAGCTGATCAAACACGCCTCGAACTCGTTCCTGGCGATGAAGATCTCCTACGCCAACGCCATCGCCGACATTTGCGAACTGGCGGGGGCGGAC
>DAIDIF010000237.1 GCA_027451805.1 Acidobacteriota bacterium | reverse complement strand
GCGGCGGCGCGGGCGCAGCAGACCCAGGCGGAGATTCAGGCCGGCTACAGTCTGGTGCGCGCGCCCTTCGCCGGCGTGGTGACGGCCAAGCTGGTGAATCCCGGCGACCTGGCGACGCCGGGCGCGCCGCTGCTCGGGCTGGAGGCCAGCGGCGGCTGGCAGATGGCGGTGTCGGTGCCCGATCGCGTGCTGGGCGGGCTGCGGCTGGGCGCGACGGCGGCGGTGCGGCTGGATGCGCTGCCGGGCCGGGAGCTGAGCGGGCGCATCCGCGAGATCGCGCCCACCAGCGACCCGGGCGCGCGGGCGGCGGTGGTGAAGCTGGCGCTGCCGGATCTCGCCGGGCTGCGCAGCGGCCTGTACGGCGAGGCGGTGCTGCCGTTGGCGGGCGCGGCCGCGGCCGCGACGCTGCGGGTGCCGGCGGCGGCGGTGCTGCAGCAGGGCGAGCTGGAGGAGATGTACGTGCTCAATCCGGCGGGGCGGGCGGAACTGCGGATGGTGACGCTGGGAGCGGCGAGCGGAGGCGAGGTGGAAGTGCTGTCGGGGCTGAATGCGGGGGAACGCTATCTGCTCGACCCCGGCGTAATGGCGGGGGACGCACATGCACAACGTTGAGGCGGGGCACGGCCACGGGCCCGGCGCCGCGCGCGGGCAGGGGCTGGCGGGGCGCATCGCCGCCCACTTCATCCACTCCAAGCTGACGCCGCTGTTCATCCTGGGGTCGCTGCTGCTCGGCGGCTGGTCGCTGTGGACGATGCCGCGCGAGGAGGAGCCGCAGATCCGAGTGCCGTTCGTGGACGTGTTCTCGCAAATGCCGGGAGCCTCGCCGGCGGAGGTGGATCAGCGGCTGACCTACCCGATGGAGCGCCTGATCGAGGAGATCCCGGGGGTCGAGCACGTGTACTCGACCTCGAGCCCGGGGCTGGCGATGGTGGTGGTGCGCTTCCAGGTCGGGCTCGACGTGCAGCAGAGCTTGACCCAGGTCTACACCAAGCTCTACGCCCATCTGGACGAACTGCCGCAGGGGGCGTCGCCGCCGCTGATCAAGCTGCGCTCGATTTACGACGTGCCGGTGCTGGCGTTGACGCTTTCCGGGCCGGGCTACAACGGCTACCAACTGCGCCGGGTGGCGGACACGCTGCAGGACATCATCCGGCGGGTGCCGAAGGTGAGCGACGTGGCCATCATCGGCGGCGAGCCGCGGGCGATCGAGGTCCGGCTGCAGACGGCGCGGCTGGCGGCCTACGGGCTGACGCCGGAGGGGGTGGCGCGGGCGATTGGCGCGGCCGACCGGCAGGCGCGCGCGGGCACGTTTGACCGCAACAACCAGGAGTCGGTAGTCTACGCCGGGCAGTTCCTCGCCAGCGCCCAGGAGCTGCGCGACGTGGTGGTGGGGGTGAGCCGGGGCGCGGCGGCCGGCGCGCCCAAGCCGGTGCTGCTGGGCGAGGTGGCGGCGGTGCGGGACGGGCCGGCGACGGCCACCCATTACGTGCGCATCGCGACCGCGGCCGACCCGCAGCCGCTGCCGGCGGTGACCCTGGCGGTCTCCAAGCTGGAGGGGGCGAACGCGATCCAGGTGGTGGACGACGTGCTGGCGCAGGTGCGGCCGCTGGAGGGGCGGATGATCCCCTCCGGCGTGGCGGTGACGGTGACGCGCAACTACGGCAAAACCGCCGAGGAGCGGTCCAACGAGCTGCTGTTCCACATGCTGCTGGCGACGGTGTCGGTGGTGCTGCTGGTGGGCTTCGCGCTGGGCTGGCGCGAGTCGGTGGTGGTGGGGGTGGCGATTCCGGTGACCCTGCTGCTGACCTTGTTCCTGTTCCAGCTCTACGGCTACACCCTGAACCGGATCACGCTGTTCGCGCTGATCTTCTCGATCGGCATTCTGGTGGACGACGCGATCGTGGTGGTGGAGAACATCACGCGCCACTGGCACCTGCCGCAGAACTGCGACCGGCCGCTGCCGATGGTGGCGGTGGAAGCGGTGGCGGAGGTGGGCAACCCCACCATCCTGGCCACGCTGACGGTGATCGCCGCGCTGCTGCCGATGGCGTTCGTCGGCGGGCTGATGGGCCCCTACATGCGGCCGATTCCGGTGGGCGCCTCGGCGGCGATGGTGATCTCGCTGGCCAGCGCCTTCATCATCGCGCCCTGGGCGGCGGTGCGCGTGCTGCGCGGCGCCTGCCGCCCGGTGCTGAGCGTGGACGCCGCCGGCCATGGCGGCGGCGCCCCCGAGGACAAGATGACGCGGCTCTACCGGCGGGTGATGGGTCCGCTGCTGGCGCGGCGGCGCTACCGCTGGGCGTTTCTCGGCGGAGTCGTGGTACTGCTGCTGGCGGCGCTGAGCATGTTCTGGGCGAAGGCGGTGGTGGTGAAGATGCTGCCCTTCGACAACAAGAGCGAGATGGAAGTGATTGTGCAGATGCCCGACGGCACGCCGCTGGAGCGCACCGCGGCCCTGACCCAGCAGTTGAGCGGCTGGCTCCAGCGGCAGCCCGAGGTGACCAACGTCGAGAGCTACGTGGGCACGGCCGCGCCCTACAACTTCAACGGGCTGGTGCGGCATTACTTCCTGCGCACCAACCCCAACCAGGCCGATCTGCAGGTCAACCTCAGGGATGCTTCGGGGCGCAAGCTCTCCAGCCACGCCATCGCGCAGCGCTTCCGCCCGGCGCTGGACCACATCGCCGCCGCGGCCGGCGGGCGCCTCACGGTGGCGGAGATTCCGCCCGGGCCGCCGGTGATGCAGACGCTGGTGGCGGAGATCTACGGGCCCAACTACGCGCAGCAGATCGCCATGGCGGCCCAGGTGAAGCGGGTGTTCCTGGACACGCCGGGCGTGGTCGACGTGGACTGGTACGTGCGCGATCCGGAACGGCGGCTGGCCTTCACCGTGGACCAGCGCAAGGCGGCGCTGAACGGCGTGGCGGTGGGCGACGTGGCGCGGACGCTGCAGCTCGCGCTCTCGGGCGAAACCGCCGGGCTGGCCCATATCGCGCGCGAGGCGGAGCCGGTGGCGATCCGGGTGCGGCTGAGCCGCGCCGACCGCTCCGGGGTGGCGAACCTGCTGCGGCTGCAGGTGCCGGCCGCGGGCGGCAAGGCGGGGGTGCCGCTCTCGGAGCTGGTGCGCATGCACACGGGAGTGGTGGCGCAGCCCATCCAGCACACGGACCTGCGCCCGGTGGTGTACGTGCTGGGCGATGTGGCGGGCGGCGTGGAGAGCCCGGCGTACGCGATGTTCGCCATGGACAAGCGGCTGGCGCAGCTGACCGCGCCCGACGGGCGGCCGCTGGCGATCTCGCTGGGCGCGGCGCCCAGCAATGCGCGCCGCTTCACCCTGCGCTGGGACGGGGAATGGGACACCACGGTGCGCGTGTTCAAGGACCTGGGCATCGCCTTTGCCGCGGTGCTGGTGCTGATCTATGTGCTGGTGGTGTTCTGGTTCCGCAGCTACAAGACGCCGCTGGTGATCCTGGCGCCCATCCCGCTGACGCTGATCGGCATCATTCCGGCGCACTGGGCGCTGGGCGCGTTCTTCACCGCAACCTCGATGATCGGCTTCATCGCCGGCGCCGGCATCATCGTGCGCAACTCGATCATCCTGGTGGATTTCATCGAGCTGCGGCGGGCGCAGGGCGCGCCGCTGGCGCAGGCCGTGGTGGACGCCGGCGCGGTGCGCTTCCGGCCGATGCTGCTGACGGCGGCGGCGGTGATCGTGGGCGCGTCCGTGATCCTGCCCGACCCCATCTTCCAGGGGCTGGCGATCTCGCTGATGGCGGGCGAAGTGGCCTCGACCCTGATCTCGCGCCTGGCGGTGCCGGTGCTCTACTTCATGGCGTGGCAGCGTGAAGCGCCGCCGGCCGCGGCCTAGGCCGGGGGGCTGGATTCGCCGGCAGGCGCGAGCAGGCGGCGGAGTTTTTGGCGGGCGCGGTGGAGACGCATCTTGACCGCGGATTCGCCCAGGTCCATGATGTTCGCCACTTCGGCGGTGGGCAGCTCCTCGAAGTCGCGCAGCAGGACGACGAGGCGCTCCTCGGCGGAGAGCGTGGCCAGCGCCTGTTGCACCTGGCGGCGGGTTTCCTCGCGCAGCAGCATCGCATCCGGCCAGGCGGCGCCGGCCTCGAGCTCGGCGCCGGCTTCGGGCAGATCCTCGAGCGACAGGGGCGGACCCTGCTCGCGGTGCAGGCCGCGCTGGCGGTAGCAGGCGCGCTTCACGATGCGGAACAGCCAGACGTGGAAGCTTTCGGGCGCGCGCAGCTCGGGCACCGCCTTGAGGGCGGAGAGCAGCGACTCCTGGGCAATGTCCTCGGCATCCTCGCGGTGGCCGCAGACCATCATGCCGAAGGAGAAGATGCGCGGCATGTAGGCGTCGAGGAAGCGCTCGGTCGAGCCGGGCTCGCCGCGGCGCAGGGCATTGATCAGATCGAGATCGGGGGGCGCGGGCACGCTTTAGTATGCCGCAGGAGGCCGGCCGCCGGTTGCAGCCGTGCAGGCCGCGTGCTACGGTGCGAAGCAGGAGCGTGTGTGATGCAAAAATTCATTATCGAACGCGATATACCCGGGGCGGGCAAGCTCCCCGACAAGGAGTTGCGGGGCGTCTCCAGGAAGTCGGCCGGCGTGCTGGCCGAGATGGGGCCGACGATCCAGTGGCTGGAGAGTTTCGTCGCGGGCGACAAGGTCTATTGCGTGTACGTCGCGGAGAACGAGGAGCAGATCCGGGAGCATGCGCGGCGGGTGGGCCTGCCGGCCACTCGTATCGCGCCGGTGCGCAAGGTGCTGGATCCGTCGAGTGCGGAGTAGGCCCGTTTACGCCGCGTGCGGCTCGGGCGCGGCCGGCGGCCCGGCGGTTCCGGCTTCGGGGTGGCAGATGGGGCAGCGGCAGTCGTGGCCGTGGTCGTTCCAGGATTTGTGGCAGGCGACGGCGAGGATAAAGGGAATGGTGGTGGCGACGCCGACGGCGATCAGCGCCGTGCCGGCGGCCTTGGCTTCCTCTTTGCTGAGCTTGCGCGAGAGGCACAGGCCGACGCCAATGCCGAGCGCCACGCGGGTGGAGGCGAACATCATCACTTTCGGCCCCCAGAGTTTTGCCGCCGCTTTCTTGTCCATTGTGCCGGGCTGCATCGCCGTACCCTCCGCACGGGTTAGATGTCGCGGGAGGCGGTTTCGGCGGTGCGCAGCGACATCGCCGGCAGGTAGTCGCCGATAAGCTCGCGATGCCACCAATGGCCGGTGGCGCGGCGCTCGGCCGGGGTGGTGAAGCGATAGCGGTAGTAGCGGGCGCGTAGAAAACGGGGCGGGGCTTCGGGAAAGGGGTGGCGGCGGAGCAGTTTCAGGGTGGGCGCGTCGTTTTGCAGCAGCTTGGCGACCAAGTGCAGAAACCAGAGCTCGTAGCCGGGGATGCGCAGATCGCCGGTGCCGTCGACCTGGACGGAGAACGGCAAA
>DAIDIF010000236.1 GCA_027451805.1 Acidobacteriota bacterium | reverse complement strand
AGACCGAGGCGCGGCAGGCGCTGGCGTCCTTGCGGCAGGGAAAGATCCTGCGCGACAGGGAGATGACACAGATCACCCGGGACGGGCGGCGCGTCGCCGTGCATCTCAGTGCGGTGGGGCTGACCGGCCCCAACGGTGTCTTCACCGGGGCTCTGGGGATCATCGTCGATATCACCGCTCTGCGGCAGCGGGAAGCGAGCCTCGCAGATGCCCTGCGGGTGGAGCGCAGCCTGCTCGACTCCGCCGGCCAGGCGATCGCGGTGATCAAGGACAACGCGGTGGCGCGGTGCAACGAAGCGTTTCTGGGTTTGTTGCAGCGCGAGGCGCGCGAGATCGAACGCATGCGCGTCGTCGATCTGTTCGCGGATTCGGCGGATTGGGTCGGCCTCTGCGGGTCGGCCGATCGCGCCGCGCGGTCCGAGCGGGCCATCGTGCGCGAGGTGAAGATGCGCCGCCTCGCCCCCGGACTGGCGTCGGAGCAGATCGTCTGGTGCCAGCTCACCCTGCGCGCCATCGATCCCGGCGAGTACGTCCTGGTGGCGGCCGACATCGACTCGATCCGGCGGCGCGAAGCGCACGCGATGTTCGACGCGCGTCACGACGAACTGACCGGCCTGGCCAACCGCAGGCTCTTTGCCGAGCGCGCGCAGGCGGTGCTGGCGGCCGGGGCGCTGCGCAATACGGGCTGCGCGGTCGTGGTGATCGACCTCGACGGCTTCAAGGGCATCAACGACCGCTACGGCCATCAGGCAGGCGATGTGGTGCTGCGGGAGATGGCCCGGCGGCTGTTGCGGGTGGTGCGCCCGCAGGACACCGTCGCGCGGTATGGCGGCGACGAGTTCGCCTTGCTCATCCCGGATGCCGGAAGTCGCCGCGATGTCGAGGCGATCGCCAGTCGCCTGCTCGATGAACTTGCGCGGCCGTTGGAAATCGAGGGCAACGGCACGCACGTGTTGTCGGCGAGCGTGGGGATCGCGATGGCGCAGGAGGCCGGCCGCGACATGCCCTGGCTGTTCAATCTCGCGGATCGCGCGATGTACGAGGCGAAGAACGCAGGCGGGAATCGCACGGTGTTCGCCGCCGATGTCGCGGTCTCCGAGCCGCCGCCTCCGGTTGCGGGCGCGCTGCGCGGCGTGCTGGGACGCGCCGCCTGAACGTTGCCGGGCGTACGGATCGATCTGTCCGGAATCGAATGCGTGCGCGCATGGCGGCGCATGTCGTCCATGCGCGCCGGATGCGTGCGAACTAGTGTAGTGCGCCGAGTTGTTGTGTACTTATTGTGGGGTTTGCACGAAAGCGGCCTTGGCGCGAGTGACCTTGGCGAGGATGTCATCGGCACGGGCGGTCCAGATGAAGGGCTTGGGGGCTTCGTTGTGATGTTCGATGTATTGCTTGATCGCCCGTTCGAGGTCCGGCACGCTGGCGAAGGAGTCGCGCCGGATGCGGGATTCGGAGATGTCGCGGAAGAATCGTTCGACCATGTTGAGCCACGACGCGCTGGTGGGCGTGAAATGCATCACGAAGCGCGGATGCCTGGCCAACCACTTTTGGACATCGGGATGTTTGTGCGTGGCGTAGTTGTTGTTGATGGCTGCGTAAAACCGCGGATATTTGCCGCGGTTTGGGGTTGAAGCGCCGGAAGCCGGCGCGGGCGGTCGCGGTGGTGGGCGGATGGGGTTTGGTGGCGCCACAACGCCGATCCCGGGGTGGCGCCAGTACGGCGATCCCCGGCGCGGTCAGAAGGGTTCGAGCAGGTCGGCGGGGAAGAGGTCGAGCTGCACGCCGTCGGGCCTGATGACGGCGACGGATCGTTCCTTGCGTCGGCGGCGCCGGTAGTAGCGCTGGATCTTGCGGTGGTAGCGCTGGGCGACGAGGTCGCCCAGGGCGTAGAGCAGATCGACGAGTTGCGCGCAGGCCTCGCCGCTGGGCTCGTCGCCGGGGGCGGACGATGCCCAGGGGAGTTCGTCGAATCGGGTCTCGATCACGATTTGCGCTTGCGCCGGGCGGCGGCGCGGCGTTCGTTTCGTTCCTGGGCTTCCTTGAGGCGGTAGGACTCGCCTTCGAGGGCGATGATTTCGGCGTTGTGGATGAGCCGGTCGATCAGGGAGACGACGCAGGCGGCGTTGGGGAAGACGTCGTGCCATTGGGAGAACGGCTTGTTCGTGGTGACGAGGGTGCTCTTTTTCTTGTAACGGCGGTTGGTCAGTTCGAAGAGCAGATCGGCGTGGCGGTTGGAGTAGGAGAGGTACCCCACCTCGTCGATGGCCAGCAGGTCGAATCCCGCGTAGTAGCGCAGCCTGCGCTGGAGGGCCGAATCGCTGTCGATGCCGGCGAGTTCGCCAAGCAGTTGGCCGGCGGTGATGAAGAGGACCGTGTGACCGCCGAGCAGGGCCTGGTGGGCGATGTTCTGGGCGATGGTGGATTTGCCGATTCCGTTGGGGCCGACCAGCACGGCGTTGGCCGCCTCGGCCATGAACTGCAGATCCATGAGTTCTGCGACGGCGGCGCGGTCGCAGCGCGCGGGCCAGGCCCAGTCGAAGTCGGCCAGCGGCTTGAAGGCGCCGATGTTGGAGCGGCGAAGCCTGCGTTCCATGCTGCGGCGGGCACGCTCGGTTTCCTCCCACTCGATGAACTGCGCCACCCATTGTTCGGCGCCGATCTCGGGCCAGTGGGCAAGGATTCCGTTCAGGCGCAGTTGGGAGGCGCGCTCACGCAGGTTCGCATTCGGGTTCGTCGTCATCGGGGCGATCCGTGAGTTGGTCGTAGGAGTCGAGCCGGTGCGGCCGCACGGCCACGTCGCGGCTGCGCAGGTGTTCCGGCAAGTGCACGGGGGTGGGCGGCGCCTCGCCTCGGGCGTGGCGCCGGGCGTCGAGGGCCAGGCGCACGTTGTTGGGGTGGGGCACGCCGCGCGCGAGCGCGTCGCAGACGGCCTGGTTCAGTTCCGGCGCCGGGTAGCGCTGCAGCAGGGCCAGGAGCGCGCGGGTCACCGCCCCGAGGTTGTAGCCGTGGGCGGCGGCTTGCACGAGCAGGTCCCTCACTGCCGGGCAGGAGGCGACGAGCGCGTCGGTGGCGCGGTGCTGGCGGGCGCTGCGCTTGCGATCCACCAGCGCCCGGATATGGGCCGGATCCTCGATCTGCTGCTTGCGGTCGTAGCTGCGCGGGTGGGAGGCGACGACCTTGGCGCCGTCGGTGATGCGTACCCGCGAGGCGGTGGCGAACACGGTCAGGCTGCGGCCGACGTACTCGGCCGGGACCGAGTAGTCGTTGGTGTCGAACCGGGCGTAGGGAGTCTTGCCGATGTGGACTTCGATGCGCTCGGCCACGGGGAAGTCGTCCTCGGGCAGCGCAAGAAGCAAGGGCTGCTCCCGGGCGAAGGCTTCGCGCACGCTGACCTGCCGATCCTCGGGACAGGGCCGATCCATGGCTTGGGTCTCGCACCAGGCCTGGGCCTGGGTGTTGAGATCGTCGATGTCGGTAAAGCTGCGCGCGGCGAAGAAGGCTTCGCGCACATAGCGGATGGCCCGTTCCACGCGCCCTTTCTCATTTCCCCGGGCCACCGCCACCGGGCGGGGTTCGAAGCGGTAATGGGCCGCAAACGCCAGCAGCTGCGGGTGGAAGCGGATCGCGTCGCCGCGGCGCTCCAGCACCGCGCTCTTGAGGTTGTCGTAGAGCAGCACCCTGGGGCAACCGTTCCAGGCCCGGAACGCCTGCAGGTGTGCGTCCAGGAAGGCGGCTTGCCGCGCGTCGAGGTAAAAGCGCAGGAAGATCCGGCGCGAGTAGGACAGCACCATCACGAAGCCCATCAGCGGACGCTGCGCCTGGCCGATCTGGTGGTGTCCGAAGTGCCCCCAGTCGACCTGACCCTGCTCGCCGGGCAAGGTGCGCAACCGCAGGTACGCCTCGGCAGGCTTCCTCGGCCGCAGCAGCGCCACGCGGTGCCGGAAGTGGCTCTGGCTGCCGTCGTAGCCGCGCTCCCGAACCATCTGGAAGAGGCGCGCAGCCGTGAGCGTCGGGAAGCGTGTGAGCGTCTCGGTGATGAAGGGCACGAACGCGTCGGTGCGCGATGGGCGCGGCACGCGGTCGATCCGCGCAATGCCCGCCTGCGTCAACACCCGCTCCACCGTGCTGTGATGCACGCGCAACTGCCCCGCGATCGTGTTGAGCCTCCACTTCTCGACGTGGTAGTAGCGCAGGATCTGCGCTTCAAGTTCGCGATCGATGCCCATGCAGTCCGCCCGGTGTCCAGAAACCCGCCGGAGGGCTGCGGCCGACGAAGTTCTGGCGTACCCACGGCGCGCAGCGCGCGCCGCAGAAGCAGCACCGAACCTCGCCGGCCGCAACTTCCGGCGCAACGGCGGGCAGTAGATCATCCGGGACGGCGGAGATGGAACCCTGATGCGTCACTTCCTGGCGCCGCAGCCGGTAGCGCTGCGAGCGGGCCGCGTGCCGGAAGCGACCGGCGCGGCTTGTCTGGTACCGGCATCCCGCTGCGCGGAGCGACGCCCGGCGAGCTTGTTGCGAGCACTCCCGCCCGCAGTAGATCTGCCCGCGATCGCAGCGCCGGCAGACCACCGTCTGCGCGTGGCAGCGGGCGCAAAGGAACATCCGGGCTGTCGGCTCTTCCGCCATCGGCGCTTCGGCTCCCAAACCGAAGCGCGGTAGACGCCCCGCGCAGCCAGTGCAATACTGTGCATGCACGCGTGCTTCCGGTACGCAGTGTGGGGCGCGGCGGCGGAACGTGCTTGGTCGTGTGAACCGCCGCCGCGCTTGCGTTTCTTCGGTGTGCCGATTATCCCGGCAAATCCAGAAATCCCCATTCCCAGACCAACGCCATCGCCATCCCGGCGGCCGGTCGCAACGCGTCTTCGTTGAACGGCCCCCTTCGAGCAGGCACCGGGGAGGCGCCCTGCGGGCGCCAAAAACCACAAAGAGAAAAACTCGAAAACCCGGCCCCGCCTACCTCATCCGGGACCCCAGGGCAACGCCTCGCTCAAACTCCGCGGCAAATATCCGCGGTTCCTGACAGCCATCCACA
>DAIDIF010000235.1 GCA_027451805.1 Acidobacteriota bacterium | reverse complement strand
GGCTGTGCGGGGCCTCCGCCCCGCTCCGCCTCGCCCTGGAGAGAATCGCTCCGCCTTACTGCGCGCTGGCGGCGGGTACGACCTGTACCGGCTGCCGGAGCGTGAAGCTGAGCACGGTCTCGGCCGGCAGATTGACCTCGGCCGGTTTGGTCAGCGCCTGGGCGGCGGTGCCGGCGCCGGCGCCGGTGACGGCGCCGATCGCCGCACCCTTGCCGTGGCCGACGAGCGCGCCCACCAGGGCGCCCAGCGCGGCGCCGCCGCCGATCGCTTCCGTGCTGCGCGTGGTGCGGGAGGAGGCAAGGCGGCTGATCTCGGTGGTGGTGAGCCCGTAGCTTTGTCCGTTATACGCCAAGGTGGTGAGCGACAGCACCAGGCGCGACTGGCCCTTGAAATGGCCGGCGCTGTCGGCGGCGACGATCTGGCCGGTGACGGTGGCGCCGCGGGGAATCGCGATCTGGCCGTTCACCCGCACTGGCTGTGCCAGGGTGCCGCTCCAGCCCTGGCCGGCGCTGGCGTTGGCCGAGCTCAAGGCGTGGTTGAGGCGGACTTCGAGCGGCGTGCCGGCTTCGACCTGCACCGGCGCCGCCGCCTGAATCGCCGGCGCCGGCGCCGGGGCGGGCGCGGACGGGGCGCTGCGGTTCGCCGAGGAGCGCGCGCGGCGGGGCGCCGGCGTGCCCGACATGGCCTGGGACGGCGCCGGCGCGCCGGACATGGCGTTGGCCGGTGCGTTGGCCGGCGCCGCCGGGGTGTTGGTGCCGATCTGGTTATCCACCTGCGTCACGCCCGGCATCTGGGCGTCGGCGGCGGCGGCCTCGCGGGCGGTTTCGCTGTTGACGTTGCCTTTGAGCGTCACCACGCCGTTAAGCGTGGAGGCAGTGACAGCCGCACCCGAAAGCGCCGGGTCGGCGTTCAACTTGCTTTGCACCGCCTGGTTGATGGACTGGTCCTCCGTGTTCGCGCTACTGCGCGAGCAGGCAGTGATGGCGACAGCCAGGATGGCGGCCGAACAGAACGCAGCGAGAGCGCGGCTCGACATAAAATTCCTCCATGCAATTCCGCCCCAAAGCGGCAAAAAGTACCGGTCCAGCGTGAATCGTACCGCCTAATGTTGACCAGTTGCAATCCACATGCCAGACTTGAGGTATTCCCGCCGATTCTCCAGCGCCCCTTGCCCAGCCCCTATGCCAGCCTGATCCACGCCTGGGAGCGGCGCCTCAATCGCGTCGACCAGGACCGCCGGATCACCGCGTTTGACTGGGGCAGTGAGTGGCTGCGGGCCACGCCGCTGAACCACGTGGGCGCGTGGCCGGCGCAGGCGCCGGCGCACGGCGTCATCGCCGACCTGCGTGCCTGGAACGAGCGCGTGCTCACGGCCAGCGGGGAGTTTTTCTCGTATCCGCCGGTGCGCGCGTTCCGGCGCGAGGGCGACTGGCTGCGCTTCGACTCGCCGGTGGCGACGCCGTATGCGGAAAACCGCGAGGTGCACGCGCGCTGGTTCCCGGCCCCGGGGCCGAAGGCGGTGGTGGTGGTGGCGCAATGGAACGCGGACGAGCACGGCCACTGGGGGCTGTGCAGCCTGCTGCAGCGCGCCGGGATCGCCGCCTTGCGCGTGAGCATGCCCTACCACGACCGGCGCATGCCCGCCGGCCTGCGCCGCGCCGAATACACCGTGGACGCGAACATCGGACGCACCATCCACGCCGCGCGCCAGGCGGTGGGCGACATTCGCGCCGCGCTCGACTGGCTGGAGCAGGAGGGATATACGTCGCTGGGCATCGTGGGCACCAGCCTGGGCTCGTGCTACGCGCTGCTGGCCAGCGCGCACGAGCCGCGGCTGCGCGTGAACGCCTTCAACCACGTCTCGCAATACTTCGGCGACGTGGTCTGGACCGGGCTGGCGACGCGGCACGTGCGCGACAGCCTCGCCGGCTATGTCGACCAGGAGCAGTTGCGTGAGGCCTGGCGCGTGATCAGCCCGGCCAGTTATCTCGACACCTACGCCCGGCTCGCCCGCGAAACCGGCAAGCGCAGCCTGCTGATCTGGGCGCGGTACGATCCCTGCTTTCTGCCCGAGTTTTCGCGCGCGGTGGTGGCTTCGTTCCGGCGGCTGGGGCTGCAATGCGAAGCGCATGGGCTGCCCTGCGGGCATTACACCATCGGCCGCTGGCCGTTCAAGTATGTGGACGCCGGGCTGATCGTGCGGTTCCTGCGGCGGGAGCTTTAACGCCGGCGCTCACGCGCCCGCTTCGGCGGCGGTGCGCTGCTGGGTGAGCTCGAGGATCTCGGCGATCAACTGGGCGTAGGAGCGGCCCGCCTTTTTTGCCGCCATGGCGAACTCGGCGCCGCTGGAGAGCCAGGGGTTGGGGTTCACCTCGAGCACGTAGGCTTCATGTTTGGGCGTGAGGCGCAGGTCAACGCGGCCATAATCGCGCAGGCCGAGCGCGCGGTAGGCGCCCAGCGCCGCCTCCTCGAGCGCGCGTGCCGCGGCCTCGGGCAGATCCTCGGCCAGCGCGGACTTGGTGACCCGGTAGGCCTCGGTGTTGCGCTCCCATTTGACGTCGGCGCTGGCGATTTTGGGCGTGCCCTCGGGCAGGCGCGACAGATCGAGCTCGACCGGCGGCAGCGCCTCGGGATTGCGATTGCCCAGCACGCCGATGTAGATCTCGCGGCCTTCGATGTATTCCTCCACCAGCGCCGGCGAGTCGAAGGTCTCGTGGATGTAATCGAGGCGCTCCATCAGCTCCTTGACCGAGTGGACGACGGAGGCGGCATCGATGCCGATGGAGCCGTCCTCGCGGGCGGGCTTGACGATGAGCGGGAAGGCGATGTCGTGGGCGTGTTCCAGGCGGCCGCGGTAGCAGGCGGCGAAGCGCGGGGTGCGGATGCCGTGAAAGGCGAAGATCTTCTTCGCCAGCGCCTTGTCCTGCGCGAGATGCAGCGCGTGCGGGCCGGCGCCGGTGTAGGGCCGGCCCAGCAGGTCGAAGTAGGCGGCCAGATGCACGTCGCGGGTGTCGTCGCCGGCGTAGGATTCGGTCAGGTTGAAGATCAGATCGGCGTCGGATTTCGCCAGGCCGAGCAGGTTGGACTCGCGCCCGTCGAGGATGTAGTAGCTGGGTTCGTGGCCGAGCTTCTCCAGCGCCTCGAAGATCTCGACGTGATCGGGCTTGGGGCGCCGGCGCGGGCGCTTGCGCGCCGGGCGGCGGGCGGGCTCGGGGGCGTCGGCGACGGGAGCTTCGCTATCCTCCCAGGTGTCGTAGACCACTGCGACTTTGAGCTTGGCGGGCATCGGTTCAGGGCCGGGCGGGGCGGACGCGGCGGCGCGCGCGGTAGTTCATCGCCATGGCGGTGGCGTAGGTGGTGAACTCCGCCAGGTGCTCGGCCGCGCGGGCGGCGTCGGATTGCAGCCGCAGCGCCTGCAGGCGTTGTTCCATGGCTTCCAACATCTTCTTCACCAGCGGTCGCGGCACCCCGGTCCAGTAGGCCACCGTGTCGGTGAGCAGCTTGCGGTGCTCGCCGATGAGCGCCGCCGCCGGGCGCACGCCGTGCCGGCGGCGCGGATGCACGTTGAAGATATCGGCCAGATCGGCGTCGGACGTGAGCGCGCCGGCGGACGCGCCCGCCCCCCCCGCCAGCACGCGGCTCCATTCGCCCGCGATCCCGCGCTGTTCGACCTCGGATTCGGCGCGCGCGCGGCGGTAGAAGTCGCCCACCGTCTCCTCCATTTCCGCGGCGGTGACGTCGGTGCGGCCGCGCGCCCGCGCGGGCGCAACCTCGCGCCCAGCGCGGGCGGCGCGCTCCACGTAGCGCAGCTTCGCCAACGCGCCCCAGGCGCGGTACTTGCGCCGCCAGCCCGAGCCGGGCGTCAGCCATACCGCGAAGGTTTCGGCGAAATCCTCGTCCGGATGCTTCTGCGCGTACCAGCCGGCGATGTGCCGCACGTACTCGCGCGAGAACGCCACCGGGGCGTAATGCTCGCGGTAGGCGCGGCGGTAGGGCCCGAACCGGGCGCGCCACTCCGGCGTGCGGTAGAGGCGGTAGGCGTAGTTGAAGGCGTGGCCGGCTTCGTGGCGCAGGTACATCAGGATCTCGCGCTCGTCCTCGAGATCGTTGATCTGGCGCTCCAGCCAGGCCAGGCGGGCGTCGGCGAGATAGAACGGGATGCCGATGACGGGTTCGCCCGAGGGGCATCCCCACTCGTCGGTGAGGTAGCAGGCCGGGCGGAAATGGAGCAGGCGCTTGCGCTCGAGTTCGCGGTAGAGGCGGGCCACCAGCGGCTCGAGGGGCGAGCCCTCGATTTTGAGGCCGAGCTCGCCGATGCGGCGGTCGAGGATGGCCGCCACCTCGGGCGGGGCGTCAGGGAAGGCGGCGTCGGGCGGGGGGCCGTTCATGGCGAAGTTGTCCGCCATCTTTATCGGCACGCCGCGGGATTTTTGTGAGGTGGTGAGCCGGGAAGGAATCGAACCTTCAACCTAGTGATTAAGAGTCACTTGCTCTGCCAATTGAGCTACCGGCCCCAACCGTGGAACGACGGGGACATGTTGGCGCCGCCGGGCCGAAGGGCGTACCCGGCGGTCGCGCGCCGACTGCTCGAGGGCCGCGCGACAGGTCCGTTGAACATCATCGCACGGTCGCGGCTGGACAACAACCGCGGCGCGAGCTTGCACTTTTGACGGGCAGCGCGTGAAGGAGCGGTGGGTGGTTGCCGGCGTGCATCGAAACCAGCAGGAGGTACTCTGCCATGGATCGGAGATCGGGATATTCGTTCGCGGTGCTGGCGCCGGCGGCGCTGGTGCTGGCTTTTGCCCTGCGGCCGGGGGTGGCGGCTGGAGCGGCGCGCGGCGCGGCGGCGCAGACCGCGGCCGCGCCGGCGGCGAGCGCGCGGGATTCGGCGGCGCTCAACGATCTGCTCGACGAGGTCCGCATGGAGGCGGCGCAACTCGACGTGGACGCGGAGGCGCTGCTGTTCATGGATCGCTCGCCGGTATTCCGGCAGGCGCACGCAACCGAGCTGAACGTGATCCGGGACCACATCAACGAGATCGGCAAACTGGAGCAGCGGATGCGCGACGCGCGGAGCTCGGGCTCGGCGTGGCAGCAGGAAACCGTGGACCGGGCGGGGCCGCTGCTGCGGCAAATGGCCGAGAATCTGGAGAACGCGATCCAACACTACAACCGGACGCGGCATGTGGGCCACACGGGCCCGTACGCCGACTATCTGCAAGCCAACGCCGACCTGGCGCGGCCGGCCGCACGCGATGGTCAGCGACGCGGTGCAGTACGGCAAGGCGAAGGCCGCGTATGACGCGCGGCGGACGCAGGCCGAGCCCAGCCAGCACTGAGGCGTGCCGCGCCTCAGTCCGGGGGGGGCGGCGCCGGCGCCGCCTCAAGGTAGATGCCGGGGTGGTGGATCTCCAGGTGGTAGTCGGGGTGGGCGAGCGGCAGAAAGCCGAACTGGCGGTAGAGGCCGTGGGCGTCGTGGGTGGCCAGGTTCCAGCGCCGCAGGCCCTGCAGCTCGGGATGCGCGAGCACGGCGCGCATCATCTGCTTGGCGATGCCGCGGCCGCGGAATCGCTCCAGCACGAAGACGTCGGCGAGGTAGGCGAAGGTGGCGCGATCGCTGACCACGCGGGCGAAGCCCACCTGATCCGGGCCGGCGTAGGCGCCGAAGCAGACGGAGTTGCGCACCGCGCGCTCGACGACGGCGCGCGGGATGCCCCGCGACCAGTAGGCGGCGGCCAGGAAGGCGTGGATGACGTCAAGATCGAGCCGCGCCGGATCGGCGGAAATTTCGATGCCGGGCATGTATAGCGAGTATAGCCGGGCTCACCAGAGCTCATGGGCGGCGCGGGCGGCGCGCAGGCGCAGCATGTCGCCGAAGAAATCGCCGGCGCGGGCTGGCGCGGCGCGGTAGTCGTGGGCGGAAAACTGGCTGCTTTCGGCGTTGCACAGCGCGCTGCGGGCGGGCTGGCCGCCGGCGATGTGCTCCACGCGCTTGGCGTAACGGAACTCTTCCGCCGCGAAGGGCGGCGACAGCCAGGCGGCGACGGCGTGGATCCACTCCCAACGCAAGTAGCTGCGCCAGGCGGCGTGCGGGAAGGCGCGCAGCAGGCGGTTGAGCCGCCGCAGACGGCTTGCATCGCCGGGATGGGCGCCGGGCGGCCGCGGCGGCAGCGCGGCGAAGTAGGCGTCCCAGTCGAAGGCCGGTGCGAGGCGGCGCAGCGCCGCCGGGCGCAGGGGCCGGTAGAGCGGGCGGGCGGGAGCCGCGGCCGCGGCGGCCGGCCGCGGGGTGAAGGCGAGCAGCAGCGCCAGCGCGGCGCGCGCCTCGTGCGCCGCCTGCGGCGGCGTATCGCCCCCCAGCGCGAAATCGCGCTCCATGTGCGGCAGCAGCGCCGCCCCCGGCGGGCGGGGAGGATGCCGCGGCGGGGGAGCATAGGTGAAGAGCGCAAAGATGCCGAAGCGGTGCAGCCCCGCGACCGCAAGGGCGAGCTGGCGCGCGCCGGTGACCGCGGCCAGGCGGCGGAGTTCGGGTTGCAGCGGCGCATTGCCCCGCGCCGCGATGCGCCGTTCCTCCATGCAGGCGCGGTACAAACGGCGAGCGTCGCGCCCGGCCTCCCGCCGGGCGGCGCTCTGCGGGGCGAGCAGCGCGAAGGCCAAAGCCGCGGCCACCCATGCCATCTCCGCCTTGGATGCCGCGCGGCGATGCAGCGCGGGCAGCAGAGCGCAACGCGGGGCGCGAGCAGGCGAGCCGGGCGCCGTGCGGGCGCGGGCTGGAGGCGCAGCTTTCCCGTAGTGCCGGGCGCCAGGGTGGCCAGGGGCCTTACGGCAACGGGCCGGTGAAGGCGCGCCGCGCCATCCAGCCGCGCAGCGCCAGGGTGTCGCCGAAGTAATCGTGGACCGTGATCGGCACTTCGAAGAAGGCGTCTTGCGGGAAGGCGTTGCGCGCGGCGGCGCACACCTGTGCGCGCGGCGGCGCCGCTGACGGAGCGGGGGCGTGCAGCAGGCGTGCGTAGAAGCCGAGCTGCTCGGTGACGAAGGGCGGGGAGAGCAGCAGCGCCGTGGCGTCGAGCCAGCGCCAGCGCAGGTAGCTCTTCCAGTCGGCGAGCGGGGTGACCAGCA
>DAIDIF010000234.1 GCA_027451805.1 Acidobacteriota bacterium | reverse complement strand
GCCGCTCGCCCAGGTCGGCCCGGAACAGCGCGTCGCAGTCGTGCCCCAGCCGCTGCAGCGCCGCCTGCAGCTTGAGCGCCACCTTGGCCCCGCCCAGGCTCGGGTCGCGCGGCTCGTCGCTGAGCAGCAGCACGCGCAGTGTGCCCGGGGCGGGCGCCCCGGCGCCGGCTCGCGCGCCCCAGCCGCGCTGGGGTCCGCGCCCGTCCATGTGTTCGGCGCTCACCCGCCGATTCTATCCAATCCGGCGCCGTACCTCGTCCAACAGCTTCTCCCGCGGCGCCGGCTTGCGCAGATAGGCGTCGAACCCCGCCGCCAGCGCGTACTCCCGGCCGCGCGGCAGGGCGAACGCGCTTAGCGCAATCGCCGGCACGGTCCGCAGCTCCGGATCCGCGCGCATGGCGTGCACCACGCCGATGCCGTCCAGTTCCGGCATTTGCAGATCCACCAGCGCCAGATCGGGCGTCCGCAGCAGCATCGCTGCCAGCGCATCCTGCCCGGTCGCCACGGTCGTGACCCGGTAGCCCGCGCTGCGGAGCAAGGTGTGCAGCCGCCTGCGCGCCATGGCATTGTCGTCGGCCACAAGGATGATCTTTTTCGCCACGGTCGGCGACTTCGGTGGCTCAACCCTTGTGCATTAGAGGCGCCGCCCGCCCGGATGGTGGCGAAAAAAGCGCCGCCCCGGCCTGGCCCGAGACATCTCAGCGTGATCGCAGCGGCACCAGCGCCTCGTGCATCGCCCCCGAACGGTAGCCTTCGAGATCCAGCGTCACGTAGCCGAAGCCCAACTCCTTGAAGATCTTCGTCAGCCGGTCGGCCATCTCCAGGTCGAGCGCCCGCGGCAACTCGGCGCGCGCGATTTCCAGCCGCACGATCTCCTGGTGAAAGCGCACCCGCACCTGCCGGAATCCCAGCCGGTGCAGCGCCGCCTCCCCCGCCTCGATTCGCGCCAGCACCGGCGCGGTGACCTCGATGCCGTAGGCCACGCGCGAGGCCAGGCAGGCCGCCGCCGGCTTGTCCCACACCTCCAGCCCAGCCGCGCGGGCGCGGGCGCGCACCTCCGCCTTCCCCAACCCGGCCTCCAGCAGCGGCGCGCGCACGCCATGGTCCTGCGCCGCCCGATGCCCGGGGCGCAGCTCCAGCCGGTCGTCGGCGTTTACGCCATAGGCCAGCGCGCGGAACTGCGGCCGCCGCGCCCGCTCCGCTTCCATGCTGCGAAACAGCTCGTCCTTGCAGTAATAGCAGCGCTGCGGGTCGTTGCGCCGGTAATCCTCGCGCTCCAGCTCGTGCGTCCGCACCACCTCGCAGGCGATTCCGTGGGTCCGCGCGAACAATAGCGCCGCCTCCAGGTCCGCCCGCGGCAGGCTGGCCGAGTCGGCGATCAGTGCCAGCACCGCGCCCGGCGCTGCCTGCTGCGCGGCATAGGCCAGGTAGGCCGAATCCACCCCGCCCGAGAAGGCCACCAGCAGCGGCGCGCACTCCCGCAGGATCTCCTCCAGCGTCCGGGTTGGCGGCGGGGCGGTTGCCATGGGCCTGTACCTAGTAGACTATAGCCTTGCAAGGGTTGATCATCATCCATACCGGACCGGGCAAGGGCAAGACCACCGCCGCGCTCGGCACCGGCATGCGCGCCGTCGGCGCCGGGTTGCGGGTGCTCATGCTGCAGTTCATCAAGGGCTCGTGGCACTATGGCGAACTGGAGGCGGTCAAGGCTTTCGGCGGCCAGTTCGAGATCCGCCAGATGGGCCGCGGCTTCGTCAAGATCGGAGCCGAGAAGCCCGATCCCGAGGATGTCCGCCTGGTCGAGGAAGCCTGGGACCAGGCCCGGCGCGAGATGCACAGCGGCAACTGGGATCTGGTGATTCTGGATGAGATCAACTACGCCATCTCCTACAAAATGTTGGCGCCCGAACCGGTGGCCGAGTTCCTGCGCGCCCGGCCCGAGAACCTGCACGTCATCCTCACCGGCCGCAACGCCCACCCGCTGCTCGTCGAACTGGCCGACACGGTGACCGAAATGCGCGACGTCAAGCACGCCTACCAGAAGGGCATTCAGGCGCAGCGGGGAATCGAGTACTAGCCATGAGCTGGTTCCGGCGTGAAGATAAGCTGCTCCCGCCCGTGCCCGACAAGCGCGTCCGCACCGAAGGTTTGTGGCTGAAATGCGAGGGCTGCCGCAGCATCATCTGGAAGAAGGACCTGGCCGAAAACCTGAACGTCTGCCCGCGCTGCCAGCGCCATTTCCGCATGAGCGCGCGCGAGCGTCTGGCGATGCTCTTGGACGACGGCGGGTATGAGGAGCTCGACGCGCAGCTCGCCTCCACCGACCCGCTCGCCTTCGTGGATCTCAAGCCGTACGCCGAGCGCCTGCGGCAGGCGCAGGAGACCACCGGCATGGCGGACGCCCTGATCTGGGCGCGGGGCCGGCTGGAAGGCCGCCCGGTGGGGGTGTGCGCCATGGAGTACGGCTTCATCGGCGGCAGCATGGGCGCCGTGGTGGGCGAAAAGATCGCCCGCGCCGCCGAAGCCGCCGCCGAGCGGCGCGAGCCGCTGATCATCCTCTCCGCCTCCGGCGGGGCGCGCATGATGGAAGGCGCCGTCAGCCTGATGCAGATGGGCAAGATCGCGGTCGCGTTGGCGCGGCTCGATGATGCCGGCGTGCCTTTCATCTCCGTGCTCACCGATCCCACCACCGGCGGCGTCACCGCCAGCTTCGCCATGCTGGGCGACCTGAACATCGCCGAGCCCGGCGCGCTGATCGGCTTCGCTGGCCCGCGCGTCATCGAACAGACCATCCGCCAGAAGCTCCCGCCCGGCTTCCAGCGCAGCGAGTTCCTGCTCGAACACGGCATGCTCGACGCCATCGTGCCGCGCAAGGAGCTGCGCGCCTGGCTGGCGCGCGCGCTGGCCTTTCTCGCCGCGCCGGAGCGCGTGCCCCTGGTGCAGTGGATCCCCGACCGGGCTCCCCAGGGTGGCCCCGAACCGGACGCCGGGCGGGCGCCGGATCGGGTTCTGGACGCGCGCTCGCGTTTGTGAGCGCCGCCGCCAGCTTGGCATATCTCGCCGGCCTTGGCCACGAAGTCCGCCCCGGGCGCAAGTTCGACCTCGCCGCCATCACCGCCCTGCTCGACGAACTGGGCGCGCCGCAGCGCGCCTTCGCCAGCGTCCACGTCGCCGGCACCAACGGCAAGGGCAGCGTCGCGGCGCTGATTGAGAGCGCCGCCCGCGCCGCCGGCTGGCGCACCGGCCTCTACACCTCGCCCCACCTGCAGCGGCTGAGCGAGCGCATCCGCGTCGCGGGCGCGGAAATCGATCTTGCGGCGCTGGCCGCCGCTGCCGGGCGCGTCCGCGCCGCCGCCGAGCGCCTGCTCGCCCAGGGCCGGCTGCCCAACCCGCCGGCCTTCTTCGAGGTCTTGACCGCGGTCGGGTTTACGGCCTTCGCCGCCGCCGGCGTCGAGCTGGCGGTGGTCGAGGTGGGCATGGGCGGCCGGCTCGACGCCACCAACGTGCTCGCCCCCCGGCTGGCCGTGATCACCCCCATCGGTCTCGACCATGAGGCCTTTCTGGGCTCGACCCTGGCCGCCATCGCGGGCGAGAAGGCCGGCATCGTCAAGCCCGGGCAGCGCGCCCTGGTGAGCGCGCCGCAGGTCGAAGCGGCGCGCGCGGTGCTGCGCGCCCGCGCCCGCGCCACCGGCGTCGAGTTCCTCGAGATCGCCGCCCCGGACGCCGCCGCCGCCCCGCCCACCCCGCTGCGCGGCCGCCATCAGCGCGAGAACGCCGCCCTGGCGGCGCGCGTCTGCGCTCTCCTGGGCGAGTGCGGTTTCCCCGTGCCCCCCGCGGCCGTGGCCCGCGGCTTCGCCGCCGTGGATTGGCCCGGGCGGCTGGAGACCGTCTGCGCTTCGCCCGAAATCATCCTCGACGGCGCCCACAACCCGCTCGCCGCGCGCGCCCTCGCGGCCTTCCTCGACGAGTATCGTAGCGCCCGCCCCGCGCCCGTGCTCATTTACGCCAGCATGCGCGACAAGGCGGTGGCCGAGATCGGCGAGATCCTGTTCCCGCGCGCCGCCGCCGTGGTGTTCACCGCCCCGCGCCAACCCCGCGCCCTCGCCCCCGAGGCGCTGGCGCGGGCCTGCGGCGGCCTGGCCCCGCACGCTGAGACTGCCCCCGATTATCCCGCCGCGCTCGCCGCCGCCCTCCGCCTGGCGCCCGCCGCGGCCCCCATCGTCGTCTGCGGCTCCCTCTACCTGGTGGGCGAGGCGCGCGACTATCACGCCGGCGGGGGCTGCGGCGCCGCCTAGAGCAAATCCGGCCCTGCTGTATCCTATCGCAGCGTCCGGGATGCGGCTTTTCACCAGGAAAAGCCGCACGCCTCTTCCCGCATCTGCCACACCAACGCTGGATTTGCTCTGACATGCCCGCCTCCGGCCAACTCGGCAGCCGCCTCCGCTCCGGCCTCCTCTTTGCGCCCCTCTACGCCCTTGCCACCATCGCCTATGGCGCCGCCTCCATGGCCTGCTCGCCCTTCGACGGCCATGGCCGCCGCCAGCATCGCATCGCCCGCGCTTGGGCCCGCATGCTCCTCCGCCTCGCGCGCGTCCGCGTCCACACCGAGGGCCTCGAAAACCTGCCCCGCGCCGCCCCCGCGGTCATGGTCTGCAACCACCTCAGCTACATGGATGTGCCGGTGCTGTTCGCCACCCTGCCGCTGCAGTTCCGGATCCTCGCCCGCCAGGGCCTGTTCCGCATCCCCTTCCTCGGCGGCCACCTCAAGCGCGCCCAGCACCTGCCGGTGGATCAGTCCAACCCGCGCGCTTCGCTGCGCAGCCTGCAGTTGGCGGCCGCGGCCGTGGCGAGTGGCCTGCCGCTGTTCATCTTTCCCGAAGCCGGGCGCAGCTTCAGCGGCGAGATGCGGCCCTTCGTCCCCGGCGCCTTCCACATCGCCATCCAGGCCCAGGTCCCGGTAGTGCCGATGGTGCTGATCGGTACCTACGAGATCCTGCCGCCCGGCACCGCCCACCTGCGCCCCGGCGTGGTCGAGTTGGTGATTGGCCCGCCGGTGCCCACCGCCGGCCTGGATCGCCGCCAGGCGCCGCAGCTAGCCGAGCGCGTGCGCGACCAGATGCTGGCGGTCTATCAGCGCCGCCGCCCGGCTCACGCCCGCTGACCCGCCGCCCGCGCCC
Source organism: Acidobacteriota bacterium (assembly GCA_027451805.1). Taxonomy (GTDB): domain Bacteria; phylum Acidobacteriota; class Terriglobia; order Terriglobales; family SCQP01; genus SCQP01. The sequence goes on along the minus strand of DAIDIF010000234.1, from coordinate 2,450 downwards.
GCGCCATGGCCTCGAATTCCGCCTCCGATTCGCGCGGCATCATCACCCACAGCGTGTAAATGCCGAGCGCCGTGCCGATCGGGATCTCGATCAGGCTGACGATGGCCAGCACGATCAGCAGCACCCGCGCCCAGCTCTGCACCGCGAACAGCCCCACCGCCGCCACGACGCGCAGCCCGGAGAACACCAGCAGCGCCAGCGCAATCGCCCCCAGCAGCGGCGCCACGAACGGGGGTACGTCGCCGCCCCCGCGATACAGCCACGGCCGCGCCTGCGCCACCACCAGCAGCACCCAGCCCCCGATCACGCCCCGCAGCCCCAGCACCAGCCACAGCACCGCCAGGATGGTCCGGTGCCGTTCCACCCGGCCCGCGGCCGGCGCCGGATACGCCGCGCGCGCGCTTGTGGCCGGCGGCGCCGCGCCCGCCGGCTTGCCGCACTGACCGCAGAAGTCCGCGCCCGCCGCCAGCGCCGCGCCACATTGGTTGCAATACATGCTGTCGCTCCTCGTTGTTGCGTGCCGGTTAGAGTTGGCCGGCGGCGTGGCTGCGCGCCAGTTGTTGGTACTCCGTCTCCGAGATCTGCGGCAGCAGCACCCACAGGGTATAAATGCCCAGCGCCGTGCCGATCGGGATGCTGATCAGCTCGATCACGCCTACCACGATGGCCAGCAGCCGCGCCCAGGGCTGCATCGTCAGCAGCCCGATGCCGGCCGCGTACCCGCCCACCGCCAGCAACAGGATGCCAAGGCCCAGTCCGCCCAACAGCGGCGTGAAAACGCCACCCATGCCCGGCGGCCACGGCCAGTTGTGAACATGGGAGACGCCCACCAGCGCCAGGCCGGGGATCATCACCATCGTCGCCCGCACCAGCCACAGCACCCCCAGAATGGTGCGATGCCGCAGTACCCGCCCCTGCGCCGGGTTGATCGGCGCTGCCGCCACCGGCGCTGCGGCGCCGGTGGGTGCGCCCGCCGGGGCCACCGCCTTGCCGCAGTGCGGGCAGTGCATCTCGCCCCCCGTCAACCGCGATCCGCACTGATTGCAATACATAATCGCCTCACATGTTAAACCGATTGCGTTTCGCTCACCACCTGCTGCATACGCAGATCGGCTGCCGGCGGTTCAGTCCGCAAGCGGGGCGCCGGCGCCCAGCGGTCCTTGAAGCGCAAAATCGGCGACTCCAGGTAGCGCCAGGACGCCCCCGCCAGCAGCAGCGCCGCCCCCAGCGCGAGCGCCTCCTGCCCGAGCATCGCCACGGCGCCGGCATGGGGGCCGATGCCCAGCGTCCGTCCCACCAGCAGCAGCATCGGATAGTGCACCAGGTACACCGCGTAGCTCACCCTCCCCAGCCAGCATGTCGGCCGCAGCCGCAGCAGCCGCGCCGCCCAGCTCGTGCCGCCGGCGCGCGTCACCGTCCACCCCACCACTGCGGCGAAGCCCATCGCCAGCGCGCTGTACCCCAGTCCGGCAAACGCCAGGTTGGCGCGGTGCAGCCCGGTGAACGCCGCCAGCACCGCCAGCGCCGCCAGGGCGGTGAGCCCGGCGGCGCGCAGCCCGCGCTCGATCCGCTGCCGCGGCCAGGTGTGCAGCGCCAGCGCCAGCGCCGCGCCCCACGCCAGGCTGTCGAACCGCGCCGGAAAGAACCGGTACTCGGGGAAGTAGCGCGTGTGCACCGCCCAGCGCAGCGCCGGCGCCCCCACCATCGCCGCCGCCAGCGCCAGCCACAGCCCCGCGGGCCGCATCCAGCGCACCACCGGCGCCCATAGCAGGTAAAACTGCTCCTCGATCGAAAGCGACCACAGCACCGTCACCCCCGCCAGCACGAACCCCGGCGCCGCGACGCGCCAGGAACGGAAAAACTCCACCGTGCTCGACAGGAAGCCGGCGTGCATCGCCCAGTACGCCGCCGGTTGCGGCCCGCCCGCGATCCGCGCCGCGCTCACATACAGCGCCAGCAGCAGAAAATAGATCGGGAAAATGCGCAGCGTCCGCCGCGCGTAAAACGTGCGGAAGTAACGCGGCCGCGTCCGGCTGTGCAGCAGGATGGTGGTGATCAGGTAGCCCGAAAGCACGAAAAACAGGTCAACGCCAACCCAGCCCAGGCCGGCCAGGCGGTTGGCCCAAGGTCTGCCCAGCGAGTAGTGAAAGGCGATCACGCCGCTGACGGCGAGCGCCCGCAGCCCGTCCAGTTCCAGCACGCGCGCGGGTTGTGCCCTGGGTCCCATCAAATTCTTCCACGCTATCATTGAATCCGCATGCCCGGTGGCGCCACTGCGGACCCCGCTCTCGACCCATGGATGCGTCGCGCCTGGAACGCGCCCGAGCTGCGGCGCCTCGGGCGCGCCTTGAGTGATTTGGCGGTGCGCGAGCTCACCGCGGGTGGGCGCGGGCCGGTGCGCGCGCCCGATTTTGAGCGCCGGGCGCGGCGCCTGCTCGCCGCTGCCGCCG
>DAIDIF010000233.1 GCA_027451805.1 Acidobacteriota bacterium | reverse complement strand
GCTCACCTACGAGGCGGCGGACCGCTACTGCACGCCACACGTGCTCAGCTTTGGCGAGACGAACCTGCTGCTCGTCTCGAGCTACCTCGAGGCGCTGCCGTACGTCGCCGCGGCCTACGTGGTCGAGACCAACACGGGCCTGCTCGTGGCCGCCTCGGTGCCCTCCGCCGTGGTCAGTAGCGCCCCCGGCGCCAACCCGCCGCAACAGCAGCGCGTCAGCGCGGCCAACGCAAGCGACGCGGTCATCGCGGGCGCGGCGCTCGCGCTGCGCACCGGCGGCCCGTCCGCGGGGGGATCGGCGGCGGCGGCGCGCTTCGCCGTCGCGGGCACCGCCTACGCGGCGGCCGCCCTACCCTACGAGTACGCGCCGGCGCAGGCGCCGCTCAACTGGACGGTGGTGTCCGTGGTCGCGGAGCGCCCGCTGCTGGCGAGCTACGCGCAGGGGCGGTCGCGGGGCATCTACGCTGCAGGCATGGTGCTCAGCCTGGCGCTCACGGCACTGCTCGCCGCCGGCGTGTGGATCTGCAGCAAGCGCAGCACCCAGACGCGCTCCGGCACCGTCGAGCGCATCTAGGCGGCGTACACACCCGAATAATCCACCTTCTTTTTTCCCCCGCTCCCCACACATGAAAAAAAAGAAAAAAAATCCACTTTCCCCGGGGTGCGGTCAGTTTGCGTCTCGTCCATGGCCGAGGCGCACCCGATGCCCGCGCCGGCCGCGCGCGCCGAACGTGTGCTGGTGCGCGACGAGGTGTCGGGCACCACCGACGACCCCGAGGTGGACGCGATGGTCTTGCGCAGCATGCGCAAGGTGTACCGCACGAGCGTGCGCGCCACGGTCCAGAGCGTGGAGCATGCCGCCGCGCACGTGGCCGCCCGCTTCCATGCCGCCTCCGCCGAGCTCGCCGGGGCGGCCGGCCAGGCGGTGTCAAACATCGCCGAGTGCGCCCGCTCGGGGCTCGCACAGCTGGACAAGGCCAGCGAACGGACCGCGACGACGCTCAGCGAACTCAACAATGCCGCCACCGCCGTGTCAACGGGCTGCGTGCAGCTGGACAAACAGCTGAAGCAGACCCTGCGCGACGTGCGCGCGCACCAAGCCGAAATGCGCCAGAGTCTCCAGAAGGTCAACGAGGAAGCGGGCGACGCCGTGCGCATGCTCAACGCCTCGAACGCTGCGAACCGCCGAACCGCGGGACTGCACCCGGCGCTGATGGCGCTGCTGGTGCTCTCCAGCCTGTTGGTCATGCACAGCCTGTACGCCGGCAGCAGCCGCTCGCTCATTGGTGCCGCCATACTGCAAGGAGTGGCGATGGGCGTTTACGCAACCTTTGCGTGCATCTTTGGTTGTTAGCCGCGGCGGACCGGCCTTCGCCCC
>DAIDIF010000232.1 GCA_027451805.1 Acidobacteriota bacterium | reverse complement strand
GCGCCAAGGTTCCTCGAGCTGGTCATCCCGGTTAGTGGCCGGAGATCGCGCAACCGGCGTCGAGCGAGCACAGAAGCTGGGGATAATTGGTCGTGCCGAGGAGCCAGCCCGGCACAACCTGGCCGAAGAAATGGAGGGGCTGGTTCCAGGGGCCGAACGGGTCCGCGTGGACGCTGGCACCGCCTGGGGCGTGAATTGCGTGGACCACGTCGAACATCGCGCCGGGATCCTGGTACCAGGACTGGTCGCCGCCGTCGAAAAGCGTGAGGGGGGCCAGCCAACCGTTTGCCGACGCTTTTGCTACGTCGAGGGGCGTGTACTCGATGATGATCCCGAACGCGAAACCTCTTTCGTATGGGTCAACCTTGTACGTTGTTTCTGGATTTAGGTCCGTGTAGGCAGACGCGGCGAGGAACGCGTTCCAGCCTTCGGTAATCTCCGCCGCCGTGGGGCCGATGGTGCCTAGCCAGGTGTTGCCGAGGGCCCCCCTGCGCAAGGAAACCCCATTGGCCGCCGCCGATATCGGTGCGGACCATCCCACAGTAGTTGTCTGGGCACATGGAGGCGGAGCCCAGAGTGACCATGCTCTCGGCCCAGCCGCAAGCGGCCGGGATGCCGTCAATCGTGCAACTGCCCGCACCCGGGCCGTCTTCGCCGGGGGGGATGGGCCAAACTTGGGGAGCGAGGCCGCTGGGATCCTCGGTGCCGAGCGGGGAGTTGCCGACGTAGGCGTAGCGGTTGAAGGTCTGCGGATCGGCGGGGCTGGCGGCGGCGGGTGCCCAGCCGGGCTCCGCCCGGCGACCCGCTGCCGTGTACGGGGGCGGCCGGTGCGGGTCCCCGCGAGCCCGCCCCGGCCGCGCCCTCGAGGTCGGCGGACTGGGCCGGTGGCGCTGTCGTGGACTTGGCCGGTGAACTGCACGCCGTCGGCGGTGCAGGTGGCGCCGTCGCCGAAGGCGAGGTTGGCGCAGTCCTGCGAGGCCGCGCCACCCGAGGTCATCCACACCCGCGGCGTGCCCAGCGGATCGCTGAGCGGGAAAAACGTGGTGCTGCCGGAGTGGGTTGCGGCCGGGCGGCGGTCGTGTGAGCGCAGCCGGGCGTTTCATTCCTGGGGCGGGGCCGCCTTTCGGGGTTTCGCGGCACTCGCGCGCCGGCCTAGCCCGCGGCGGCAGCCGCGCGGCCGGGGCATGACGGAGCCCTAGCGGGATGACGGGCTGCCGGCGGCGGCGGGCTGGGCGGTGACCGGCGGGCACGACGCCGGATCGGGCCGGGGCGGGTTGACCCGCGGGCCGAAATAATGGCTGCCGATGGTCTCGTTCCAGGCCCAGCTCCACCGGCTGACCATGTGCACGAAGATATAGACGTCGCCCGGCCCGGCGTCGATCTTCGGTGGCGGCTTGGGGTGTTTCCCGTGCAGCGCACCCCAACACTCGTCGGTGGCAACGAAGCCCCTTGCCAGAAGGTCCTCGGTGCAAAAGATCACCTGGCTGCAGCCCCAAGAGTCGACCGGATCGTCGACCTGAATGCCAAGGGCGCGGGGTGGGTGCGCCATGTGGAGAGCCGCAACTCCGTTGGGGTGGAAGACCGCGACCCCGTTCTTGCCGGTCTTTGCTTCCCAGTTCAGAAAAGGCCCGGGTATCCCGGACGTGCCGGCGTAGACGACCTTGCCGCGGACGGGCTTGTAGCTTTTGGCGCGCAGGACGTGGACGCGCAACGTATAGGGGCCGTTCCCCGGATGCGGATGCCACCAGCTTTGGCTCACGCCCGCGGATAGTAATGCGGGAAGACATACGAGCGCCAGAGCGGTGCACCTCATGACAGGCTCAGTTCCCCGAAATTACGCAGAATCCCAAGCTGATAGCGCACGAGAGCGCGGGATAGTTCTTCGTGCCGAGGAACCACCCGGTGACGACTTGGCCGAGGAAATGCAGCGGCTGGTTCCAGGGACCGAACGGGTCGGTGTGAACGCTGGCGCCACCCGCGGCCTCGATCGTGTGCACCACCCCGAACATCGCCCCGGGGTCCTGGTACCAGGACTGGGCGCCCCCGTCGAAAAGGGTGAGGGGGTCATACCAACCGTTTGCGGACGCTTTTGTTACGTCGAGGGGCGCGCCCGGAATCAGGACGCCGAAGGCAAAGCCCCTTTCGTACGGCTCGACCGTATAGGGCTGGTTTGAACTAAGGTCCATGTACTTGGACGCGGTGAGAAATGCGTTCCAGCCCTGAACGGCCTCGTTGGCCGCTTGCTGCGCGTCCCACTGTGCCTGCGTCGGGCCGACGGTGGCCAGCCACGTGTTGCCGAGCGCGTCCTGCGCAAGGAATCCCCACTGCCCGCCGCCAATGTTGGTGTGGACCATTCCGCAAGAGTCGTCGGGGCAAATGGAGGCGGAGCCCAGCGCGAGCATGCCCTCGGCCCAGCTGCAGCCGGCCGAGATGCCGTCAATCGTGCAGTTGCCCGCGTCCGGGCCGTCTTCGCCAGGCGGAACCGGCCAGGATTGGGGCGTAAGGCCGCTGGGGTCGGTGGCGCTCAACGGCGAGTTATTCAAATACGCGTAGCGATTCCACGTCTGGGGGTCGTTCGGATCTACCGCGGCCATCCCCGCCGGGTCGGGGGTGAGGAAGCGGCCCAGCATGGGGCTATAGTAGCGCGCCTTGAAGTTGTCGAGGCCGGTGGCGCTGTCGTGGATTTGGCCGGTGAACTGCGCGCCGTCGGCGGTGCAGGTGGCGCCGTCGCCGAAGGCGAGGTTGGCACAGTCCTGCGAGACCGCCCCGCCCGAGGTCATCCACACCCGCGGCGTGCCCAGCGGATCGCTGAGCGGGAAAAAGGTCGTGCTGTCGGCGTAGCTCGCCGCCAGGCGGCCGTTGGCGTAGATGCCGCCCCAGTTCCACTCCGGCCCCGAGCCGTACTCGCCCACCACGCGGCCCTGGAGGTCGTAGACCGCATCCGCGCTCGTGCCGTTCACGATGGAGCGCACCCGCTGCCCGCCGGCGTTGTAGACGTAGCTGGCGGTGGCGCAGCCGGCGACCGCGGTGACCTCGTTTTCGTCGTTGTAGGTATAGGCGCAGTTGCCGTCGTTGAGCAGGTTGCCCGCCGCATCGTAGCTGTAGCCCGCCATCTGGTTCTCGGCGTTGAAGCTGAGCTGCGGCGCGGGGCCGGAGCCGGCGGTGACGTTCTGTCGCCAGCGATTGCCGTAGCGGTCGTAGGTGTAGCTGGTGAGGCAGCCGGTGGCGGCGATGTCCTGGCCGCAGCCGGCGGGGGCGTTGCCGGCGGCCTGGTAAACGCGGTGGCGCGGCCGGCGTAGCTGGTGATCGAGGTTGCGCCGTCGGAGTGGGTCAGCAGGGTGGGGCGGCCGAGGGCGTCGTATTGGAAGCTGCCGCCGGCGCCGCTGCAGGCCGGCGCGCTGGTCACAATTCGCTTGCTTGCGCCTCGCCGGGCTCTCCGATAACGACTTACCCGAGCGAGGGGGAGGGGTAGTTGAGCAGGCTGTTGTGGCTGATTTGGGCGCCGGCGGCGAGGACGGCGTTGCGGGCGGTTTCGGCGGCGGTGAGCAGGGTGGCGGAGGAGGCCATGTCGGCGGCGACGAGCGAGTTCTGCTGCTTGGTGATGTTCATCTGCTCGTTCTGCAGAAACGTAGTGGTGGAGTTGAGGCGGTTGACGGTGGCGCCGTAGAAGACGCGCTGCTGGTTGAGCTGGCCGAGGGCGGTGCTGATCTCGGTGGAGGCGGTCTGGGCGCCGGCGGGGTTGTTGGCGGCGAGCGCGGTGGCGAGGTCCTGCAGCGACTGGAAGATGCTGCCCGAGCCGTTCTGGAAGATCTGGCTGCCGGGGACGTTGACGGCGGCGGAAGCGCCGGGGGCGATGTCCACCTGGTTGACGCCGGTGTTGCCCTGGTAGAGGACGCCGTCGGGCTGGGTGGAGTCGAGCTTGTAGGCGGGGCCGGCGGCGGTGCCGGCGAAGATGTAGCTGCCCTGGAAGGTGGTGTTGGCCACGCCCACCATCTGCTGCTGCAACGCCGCCACCTGCTGCGCCAGCGCCTGGCGGTCGCTGGCGGAAAGGGTGCCGGTGGCGCCCTGGGTGGCGAGCGTGACCGCCTGGTTCATCAGGTTCACCGCCGAGGACAACGCCGAGTCGCCGGTCTGCAACTGGCCGTTGACGCTGACGATGTTCTGCAAGAACTGGGTGACCTGCGAGCTTTGCGACTGGCTCACGCTGAAGAGCGCGGCGGCGGCGGGGTTGTCGCTGGGCTCGTTGACGGTGCGGCCGGTCTCGAGCTGGGTGAGGGCGTTGTTCTGGCTCTGCTGAGTCTGGTTGAGCGCCTGCAGCAGGTTGTTGTTGATCAGCTGGTCGGTGATGCGGGCGTACATGGGATGGCTCCGTCGGGTTAATCCTGGCCCAAGTTGATCGCCAGTTTGGTGAGGTTCTGAATCGCGGTCACGACGCGCGCCGCCGCGGTATAGCCGGTCTGGAACTGGGTGAGGTTGATGCTCTCCTGGTCGGTGGAGACGCCGGAGAGCGCGGCCTGCTGGTTCTGCAACTGGGTGAGCACCATCTGCGAGGCCTGCTGCTGGGTGTTGGCGCCGCTGAGCACCGCGCCGACGTTGGAGACGATGGCGGCGTACGCGTTGTCGGGCGTTTGGCCGCCGACGAAGGCCTGATTCTGCAACCCCACCATCGCCATCAGGTTGGAGTTGTCGGCGGGCGCGGCGGCGCTGGCGCTGGCGGCGATGGCGTTGGGGTCGGTGGTGGCGAGGGCGATGGAGGCGGCGGCGTTGACGTTGCCGGCAGGGGGCGGGACAAAGAGGTTGCCGCCGGCAGCGCCGGTGGCGTCGAAACCGGCCTGGTTTTGGGTATTGACCGCAGTGGCGATGGAGCCGGCCAACTGGTCAATCTGGGAGCCGAGCTGAGGCAGGACCTGGTCGCGGGCCTGGATCAGGCCGGCGAGGCTGCCGCCGCTGATGGCGCTGGTGATGTCGGTGCCGGCGGCATAGACATCCTGCATGCCGCTGCCATTGGGGGCGAGCGCGAGCGAATAGGCGGAGTTGCCCACAACCAGGGCCTGGCCACCGGTGGTGGTGAGGTTGACTTCGCCGCTGCCGGCGGAACTGGTGTTGAAATCAATGATGCCGGCGAGGCTGTTGATGAGGTTGGTGCGCTGATCCACGAGCGGGCCGGTGTTCTGGCCGCTGTTCTGCATGTCGGCGATCTGATTGTTGAGGGTGGCGATCTGGCCGAGCAGGGTGTTGGCCTGGCCGACGTTCTGCACGATCTCCTGGTTGGCGCCGGCCTGCTGCTGGGTGAGCGCGGTCGAGACCTGCTGAAAGGTCTGCGCCATGGTCTGGGCGGCGGTGATCACGGCCTGGCGCTGAGCGCCGCTGGCCGGGTTGGTGGAAAGCTGCTGCAGGCTGCTGAAAAAGCCGTCAATGGCGGTGCTCAAGCCGGCGCCGCTGGAGGCGCTGAACAGCGTCTGCACCGGATTGAGCTGGTCCTGGAGCGAGGTCAGGCTGCCCTGGGTCTGCAGCTCCTGGCCGACGCGGATATTGAGCACCGCATCGCGAATGCTCTGGATCTGCTGCACGGTGACGCCGCCGCCCAAGCCGGCGGTGGCGGAATACGGCGCCTGCTCGGCCAGGTCCACCACCTGGCGGCTATAGCCCGGGGTATTGACGTTGGCGAGGTTGTTGGCGGTCACCTGGAGGCCGGTCTGGTTGGCCTCGATGGCCTGGTTGGCGATGGAAAGGGAGCCGGAAAGGGTGCCCATAATCGCCTCAGTACGGGCCCTGGCCGGGGGGGCCGTAGGCGGCGGCGCCCAGCGCCCAGACGCGCTGGAAGCAGCGCACGGAACGGCCGCCGCTTTCGATGAGGGCGGCCTGGAGTTGACCGAGCTGCTTCAGCTCGGCGTTCATGAAGCGCAGCGCCGAGGCGGCGCGGCGGCCGGCGGCGGGGTCGGGGCCGGACTCGGGGCGGCGGGCGTCGAGCGCGGCGATGCGGCGGCAGAGGCCCTCCTGGCGCTCGACACAATCGAGGTAGGCCGCGCCGTTGAAGGCGGCGACCGCCTGGAAGCCGGCGCGCAACTGCTGGGTCAGTTCCCCGATCAGGGTCTGGCGCCGCTCCAGCCACTCCTCCAGGGTCGGCGCCACGCGCGGGACCAAGGCAAGCGCCGGGGCCGGCGCGGATGGAGGGGCGGCGGGGTTCAGGATGGGTGAGCTATCCACGGCCTCCGTTCCCCATTCCGGTGAGAGGATCGCTCTGCATCGCTCCCGCAACTTGGGAAGCGTCCACGGCATAGCTGCCGTTGGCGATCTGGGCGCGGAACTGGGCGACCAGTTCCGACCGGATCTCGGGCGACTGCAGGGCGCGCGCGGTCAGGTTGACCGCGGACGAGCCCAGCGTCGCCTGGTCGCCGGTCGCATTGACGCCGGCGCCGGAGGGGACGGAGGAGGGATGGGCCGCGCCAACCCGGTTCGCGCCTTCGCCCAAGGGCGAGGGCTCGATCGGCTTGGGAGTGATTCCGGTGTCTTGGATTCTCACGGCAATGCCTCTACGTCCAGCTTATCGGCTTTCGGCGGATTTGGCTTTAGCGGTTTCGTACCTCCGGCGGCACCCCCCAAAGCGGGGGAGAGCTGCTGCTCGATCATCCGGGCCAGCCCCAGGCCGCCGCGGGCGGCGATGGCGGTGCTGACCGCCTGCAAGCCCAGGTTGCTCATGGTGCCGGCGCCGGGGTCGGCGTCGTTGGAGGAGAACAACGGATCCTTCTGCATGGATTTCCACAACTGCCCGATCAGGATGCCTTCAAACGCCTGGGCGGCCTGGTCGAGCTTGCGGACCTGCTGGGCGTGGGTGGTGGTGCCGTGCAGGTTGGGGAAGGCGTTGCCGGAGATGGCGTGCATGGACATCAGATGACCTCCAACTGCGCTTCGAGGGCGCCGGCAGCCTTGATGGCGCGGAGGATGCTGACGATGTCGCGGGCGGTGGCGCCGATGGACTGCAGGCCATTGACCAAATCCTGGACGGTGGCGCCGGGCTGCAACGTCAGCTTGGCCGCCGGACTCTCATTAGCCTTGACCGTGGTGTTGGGAATGACCGCGGTCTGACCGCCCTGGGAGAACGGAGTCGGTTGGCTGGCGGTAAGGGTGGTGGTCACCTGAATCGCCAGATTGCCGTGCATGATCGAGACCGGCCCGAGCTGGACGTTGCTGCCGATGACGATGGTGCCGGTGCGCTCGTCCACCACGACGCGCGCGGGCGGCGTCACCGGGACTTTGAGCGCTTCGATTTGGGCCACGAAGGCGGGGATGGCGGAGCGATCGGAGGGCCAGGCGACATCAATGCGGCGGCTGTCGATGACCTGCGCCGGGCCGGCGGCGGCGCCCGGCCGGGCGGCGGCGGGAACGGCGGCGGGAGGGGCGGCGCCGACGCTGCGGTTGATGGCGGTGGCCACCGCCTCGGCGGTAATGAAGCTGGGCTGGCGCAGCAGGAGGGAGAGCTGCTTGAGCTGATCGAGGCTGACCGAGGTGTCGCGCTCGACGATGCCGCCGTTGGGGATGATGCCGACGTTGGTCTGGTTGACGCGAATGCTGCTCAGCATGTTGCCGGCGGAGTAGCCGCCGACGGTGAGCGGCCCTTGCGCCTCGGCGTAGATCTGGCCATCGGGGCCATGCAGCGCGCTCAGCAGGAGCAGGCCGCCCTGCAGGCTGCGGGCGTCGCCGGTGGCGGAGACGGTGACGTCAATGTGCATGCCGGGCTGCGCGAAGGGCGGCAGCGTGGCGGTGACGAAGACGGCGGCCACGTTGTACACCAGCATCTGCTGGGGCGGGACCTGGACGCCCATCTTCTCGAGGATGTTGCTCAGCGTCTGGGTGGTGAACAGCGTCTGCTGGTGGTCGCCGGTGCCATTGAGGCCGACGACCAGGCCGTAGCCGATGAGCAGGTTGTCGCGCACGCCTTCGATGGAGGTGATGTCGCCGATCGGGACCTGCAAGGTGCCGCTCGCGGGCGGCGGGGGGGCGGCCGCGTGGGCGGTGATGGCCAGAGCAGCGAGCAGGGCGAAGAGGGGTGTGCGGCGCGGCATTAGAAGCTCAGGAACTTCAGCAGGATCGAGACCCAGCCGGAGATCGGGCGGGTGGCGTTGCTGATCACGCCCTTGCCTTGCAGTTCGATCTCCAAATCACCGACCTGGGTGGAGAGAACGGAGTTGTCGGGACCGATGTCGGCGGGGCGGACCACGCCGCGCACGGTCACCGTCTGCTGCTCGTTATTCATCTCGATGGTGCGCACCGCCTCGATCACCAGGAATCCGTTGGGGAGCAGATCCACGACGCGGCCGGTGAGGCTGGTGGTGAGCTGCTGGCTGGAGGCGGCGGCGCCCTGGGCCTCGAGGTCGGTGGCGGACTGGGGCGCGAACAGCGTGGCCAGGCGGGTGGAGGAGGTGCCGAAGAGGCCATTGATGCCGGAGTTGGCCTGGAAGTTGCGCTTCGACTGCACCGTGCCGGTGCCGGTGGCCTGGGTGTCTTCGACGATGTGGATGGTGATCAGATCGTTGATGTTGCGCGCCTTGTAGTCGGTGGAGAGGTCGGCGAAGCGGCCGTTGGGGGTCCAGATGCTGCCGGTGGTGAGGGTGGCGTTCTCCGCCACCTGGCGGACGCGCGCGAGATAGGCGGCCAGCGCCTGGTCGGCGGGCGAGCCGGCGGGGGCAGCGCCCTTCTTCTGGGCGGCGAGCGGCAGCCGGGCGGCGGCCAACAGGAGAGCCGCGAGCACCGCAAGGCGCAGGGATTTAGTGAAGTCCGGCATAGGTCAAATTGATGGACGCGGCGGCGCGCAGCTGGTTTTTGCCGCTCACCACCGCTGGCAGCACCGCGTGGGTAGCCAGGCTCGTCACCCGGATGTGCTGGCCGAGGCGGCCGGGCTCGAGCGGCATCACCTGCGTGACCAGCGCGAACCCGGGGGTGTTGATGAGCAAGTTGGCGGTATGGCCGGGCTGCACCAGGATGGGCGTGGGCATGGGCACGGCCCGGGGGCGGGGCTTCACCACCGCCCGGGCCCAAGCCAATTCGCGGGCGCGCGCGGCGGCGGCGCGGCGCGACAACGCCGCCGGCGACAGCGCCAGCGACACCGCGAAAGGCAGCAGTTGCGGATCGTTGCGGTCACGGCAGAGCAGCTCGAGCCGGCCGTGGGCGGCATCCACCCGCTCGCGCACGACGACGACCGCGGGCGCGGCGGCGGTGGTTGCGGGAGCGGAATACAGCAGTTCCGAGGGCGCGACCGGGCGGCGGAGATAGCTCGACACCGCGGCGATCACCGCCGCGGAGGGAATCGCCTGCGCCCGGCGCACGATTTCGACCTGGGACGGGATCACGAAACGCGCCGGGTTCACGCCCAAGCGGCGCAATTGCGCCTGCAATTGCCCGCGGCTGAGCCGCAGCGGACTGCCGGGCTGCGGCGACGGGGCGAGCACGGTGGCCGCGAGCTTGGCGGCCAGGCGACTGCCGGGAGCGAGATCGCCGACGCGCAGCAGCGGCGACGCCACCGTGACTTCGCGCGGCACCGGCACCGGCTGCGTTTTCGGCGGGGCAGCGAGCGCGACCAGCGCGAGCAGACCGGCGACCGGCAAAATGGCGCGGGACTCGATCACTGCGACAATCCGTTGAGGTCCTGATACATCTGATTGGCGGCCTTGGCCACCTGCGAGTTGGCCTCGTAGGAGCGCTGCGCCTCGATCATCTGCACAAATTCATCCACCACGTCCACGTTGGACGACTCCAGCGCGCCCTGTTCGAGCGTGCCCAGGCCTTCGGTGCCGCCAGGGTTGCCGATGATGGGATCGCCGGAAGCGGCGGTGGGGCTGAACAAGTTATTGCCCAGGCTGTTGAGGCCGCCGATGTTGGCGAAGGTGGCCAGCGTAATGGTGCCGAGAATCTGCGCCTGGTTCTGGCCGGGGACGTTGGCGGAGACGATGCCGTCCTTGCTGATGGTGACGTTGGTGGCGTTGAGGGGGATGGCGATGGGGGGCTGCAGGGGGTTGCCGTCCGGGGTGACCATGTTGCCCTGCGCATCCAACTGGAACGAACCGGCGCGGGTGTACTGGATGGAACCGTCGGGCATGCGGATCTGGAAGAATCCGTTTCCCTGGATTGCCAGATCCAGGGGGTTGTTGGTCTGGGTGATCTGGCCCTGGGTGTTCACCATCTCGGTGGAAGAGGGGCGCGTGCCGGTGCCGACCTCGAGGCCGCTGGAGACGGTGGTCTGCGCGGTGGCCGCCGAGCCCGTGGCCACCAGGTTCTGATACAGAAGATCATTGAATTGCAACTGGCGGCTGCGGAAGCCGGACGTCGAAGCGTTGGCCAGATTGTTGGCGATGTTGTCCAGATTCATCTCCTGGGCCATCATGCCGCTGGCGGCGGTGTGCAGAGCTTGAAACATCGGTCTACGTCTCCTGTGTGGATTAGCTGACCTGCGGCAACTGGGTCGCCGCGGGTTGGTCGAAGTCGGTGTTGAAGATCTTGAGCGCGTGCTCGACCAGGTCGAAGTTGCGCTGCAGGGCGATGAGGTCGGTCTCGGCCGCGACCGGGTTGACATTAGAAGATTCCAACGAACCCTGCAGGACCGACGCGCCGGCGGCAGGCTTGGCGCTGCCGGCGGGGGCGGCAAAGTAAGCGTCGCCGACGGGACGGAGCGGGGTGTTGGGCGCAAAGTTGACCAGCTTGAGGGTGCTGACCAGCGCGCCGCCGACGGAGATGGTGCCATCCGCGGCGATCGCCACCGGGCCGCTGGGCATATAAATGGGGCCGGTTTTACCCTTGGCGTCCACCCCGAGCACGGGGTCGCCGAGCGCGGTCTGCAGCTCGCCTTTGGCGCCTTCCTGAAGATTGCCGGCGCGGGTGTAGAGGATGCCCGCCTTGGTCTGAACTTCAAGAAAACCGGGCCCTTGCAGGGCCACGTCGAGCGGATTGTTGGTGGGCTTGATGGGGCCGGCTTCGAGGTTGAGCGACTGGCCGCCGAGCACGCCGAAGCGATTGACGTCGGTGTTGAGCGCGCCCAGGGGCTGGCCGCCGCTGGCCGCGGTCAGGGCCTGGTAAAACTGGGTTTCGCCCTTATAGCCGGTGGTGGAGACGTTGGCCAGATTGTTGGCGAGGATGTCGAGCTCCTGGGAGCGCGCCATCATTGCCGAACACGCCGCGTAGATACCGCTTTCCATTGGGCCTCCAACCCGAGGTAAAGCACGCGGAGGGCCGTTAAGGAAAGGTTAAGCGAACAGCGGGGCGATGTAGTCCTTGACCTGATCCGAGGTGAACGGCTTGCGGATGTAGCCGGCACAGCCGAGATCGAGGGCTTCGGTGACTTGCGACTCGACCGCCTGACTGGAGATGAAGATCACCGGAGTGGCGCGCGTCTCGTCGGCCTGGCGGAGCTGGCGCAGGAGCTGGAGTCCATCCATGCCGCCGAGGCTGATGTCGGTGAGCACGATGTCGGGGCGGTGCTGCTGGGCCAGCGCCAGCGCCTCGTTGCCGTCGGCGGCTTCGAAGACCTGCGGCGCGTCCAATCCGGCGAGGCGGAGCGAGCGCTCGATCACGCGGCGCATGACCTGGGAACCGTCAGCGATCAGAACGGTTTTGCTCATCGCCGGGCGAGCCCTTTGACGGCGGGTTTGGCCGCGGGCGCGGTCGGCCGGGGGGCGACCGCCGCGGGCGCGGGGTGCGTTCCCTGGCTGCCGGCCCAGGCGCGGGCGGCGTCCAACTGATGCTGTTGCGCCTGCAGCTTTTCCGCCGACTCCTGGAGCGCCGCCTGCAACTGGTAGAGCACCGGCAGCAGGCGCCGCAAGTGGCAGGCGTAGAGATCGCGTTCGGGATGGGGATGGGGATGCTCGCGCAGCCACGCCTGGCCCTGGCGCAATAGCTCCTGCAGCTTGCCCGACTGCGCCGGCGTGAACCATGCGGCCGGATCGGCGGCGTGGGCGTCGAGGCTCTCCCAGAACAGGGTCCACTCGCGGTCCAGGTCGGCCCAGGCCTGCTCGCTCGGCGACGTGACTAAGGCTAAGCCTGCCATGCGGCGTTCAGTTGGGCGGGGGCCGGCGTCGGGCGGGCATCCACCTGCCGCCACGCCTCGAGGATGCGCTGGAACTGCTCCAGCAGGTCGGGCAACTGGCCCAGCTCCTGGCGCACGCTGCAATCCAGGAGGATGCGCTCGGAGAGGTAGTAGAAGCGGGCGAAGTTGCGCGCCACCTCGCCGCCGCGCTCGAAGTCGAGCGCCCGCTTGAGCTCGCCGATGATGGCGAGCACGCGGCCGAACGCCTTGGTGCGGGCCTCGATGTCGCGCGCTTCGAGGGCGGCCATGCCCCTGCGCAGTTCCAGCACGGCGGCCTGGTAGAGCAGCACGATCAGGCCGATGGGGGTGGCGCCTTCAACGGAGCGGCGGCGGTAAGCGGTGGCAACGTCCATGGGGGTCTTAGGGGAGCGAGGCGAGCTGGCTCTGAAGCTGACTGAGCGTGGTGGGCATCTGCTGCAGCGTGACCGCGACCTGGCTGTAGGTCTGCATCAACTGCTGCTGCTGGGCGTTGAGGTTGGCCTGGAAATCGGAGATCTGCTGGTTGAGGTCGCTGATTTCAGACTGGATTCCGGTCTGATCGGTGGCGACGGGGCCGGCGCCGGGAGCGGTGATGTTGAGCAGATCGTTGTTGAACTGCTGCGCCACGCCGGGTGGAGTGATCTGCTGGAACAGGTTTTGCACCGCGCTGTAGTTGGACGTCATGGCGGCGCCGAGGTTGGAGGAGTCGAGGGTGAGGGTGCCGTCCTCGTTCATGGTGATGCCGATCGAGGCCAGGTTGGTGTAGCCGCTGTTGCCGGCAACGGTGAAGGCGGCGTCGCCGAGCAGGTTCTGCTGGATCTGCATCAACGTGGTGTCGCTGCCGAGCGGGCCGGTGCTCTGGGTGGTGGGATCGTAGGTGAACTGCTGGTTCACGCTCCCGATGACGGTGTTGTAGGCGGTAATGAAGCTGTTGATGGCGGTGGTGGCCTGCTGGGTGTCCGGCGCGACGGTGATGGTGACGGGCGCGGTCGTGGTGTTGTTGAGCTGCAGGCTGACGCCGGGCAGCACCCCGCTGGCGGCGTTGCTGGTGCTGGACAGGCTGATGCCGTCGAAGGTGAAGTTGGCGTTGGCGCCGGCCACGGCCTGCGTGAAGGTGAGGCCGGTGGTGTTGTTGGTGATGGCGATGTTGCCGGGCACGCCGCTGGTGTTGCTCACCAGACCGAGGCGGGAGCCGTTGGCATCGGTGATGACGCTGGCGGTGACACCGGCGCCCAGGGTGTTGATGGTGCTGGCCAACTGATTAAGGGTGTCGTTGCTGCTGGTGACGGTTACGGCGACCGGAGAGTTGCTGCCCACGGTGATGTCGAAGCTGCCGGTGGTGAAGGCGGTGTTGCCGTCGGTCAGGGTATTGGTGTATTGCGAGCTGGTGGTCGCCAGGTTGGCGACGGTGAGGGTGTGGGAGCCGGCGGTGGCGAGACTGGTCGCGGTGGCGGTGGCGACGGTGGAATCGGAGCTATTGGCCACCTTGGCGGCGAGCGCACCCTGGAAGTCGTTGAGCGAAAAGACGGCGGTCTGCAGCGCCTGGAGCTGGGTGTTGATGGTACTCAGGGCGCTCGCCTGGGAACTCAGGGTCGACACCTGCTGCTGCATCAACTGCTCGGGCGCGGACTCGGCGGAGATGATGGAGGCGACGTACTGCTGGGCGTTGAACGAGCTGGTGCCGGCGGCGGCGCTGGTGATCTGGCTGCCGAGGGGTGAGGTGCTCATACTGGCCTCCTCTCAAGCTGCGGCGGCCGGCCGCCGCCAGCTTGCGCTGGGGGCTGGCCGGCCTGGCCGCCGGACGCGCGGCCGGGTTAGGCCGCGGCTAAGGCGCCGCCGCGCGCGGGCGGCGGCGCCGGGTGAACTACGGGATCAGCTTGAGCACGCCCTGCTGGACGGCGTTGGCCTGGGCCAGGGCGGCGATGCCGGTCTGGTCGAGGATGCTCTGCTGATTCAGGTTGCCGACCACCTGCGGGATGTCGGCCGCCATGATGTTGTTCTCCGCCGACGTCAGGTTCTGCACCTGCGTCGCCACGACGTTGTTGGCGGCGGTCAACTGGTTGATGGTGGCACCCACCTCGCCGCGCTTGCTGGCGACGTTGATGATGGCGCTGTTGATGTCGGTCAGCGCCGTGGTGGCGTTGGCGATCGAGGTGAGCGAGTCGGTGCTCAGGTTGACCGCGGTCAGGCCGGAGCCGCTGCCGCCCTGGATGTTGCTGGCGCTGAGCGTGCCGACGGTCATGCCGATGGTGTAGCTGTTGCTCGAGTCGCTGAGGAAGATCGAGGTGGTGGAGGCAGTGAAGACGTTGCTGCCGTTGAAGTCGGTGTTGGAGCCGATGTTGCCGATTTCGTTCTTGATCTTGGTGAACTCGGCATCCAGCGCCTGCTGCTGGGTCGAAGTCTCGGTGCCGTTGCTGGCTTCGGTGGCGAGCGTGACGGCGCGGTTGAGCAGGCTCGTGACCTGCGACAGGGCGCCATCCACCACCTGCAACTGCCCGACGCCGTCTTGGACGTTCTGCGTGGTCTGGTTGAGGGCGGTGACGTTGGCCTGCAGGCCGTTGGCGATGGCGAGACCGGCGGCGTCGTCGGCGCCGCTGTTGATGCGCTGGCCGGAGGACAGTTGGAAGAGGGTGTTCTGCAGGGCGCTCTGCGTATTCGACAGAGCGTTCTGCGCGGCTAAAGCAGGGATGTTGTCCAGAATGCTGATCATTGAATTCGCTCCTTAAAATTGGGTGGCTCACTTCCCGGCTTTAGCCGACGCGGCTTCCGGAATTCTTCCACTCATGCGCTCCTATCGGCGGGCCCCGATTCCGGCTTTAGCACTACCGCGGGAACGCGGCCGGTTTGGCCCCCGATTTGCTCTGACATATCCTGCCGCGCCTGCTGCAGCGCTTGCCGCAACTCGGCCGCCTGGGGCAGGCGCAGCAGACCTTCTTCCAAGCAGCGCGCGGCATCGCCGGGGCGGCCCAATTGGGCCAAAATCGCGGCCTGGCGCAGGTAACTCTGCGCCTGGGCGGGAAAGCGCTTGCGCCGCTCGAGCGCGGCCTGCAGGGCGCCGGGATAGTCTTCCAGCCAAACCAAGCCGCCAATCAGGCGGTCGTAATGCTCGGCCTGATCGGGCTCGGCCGCCATTGCCTGGCGCAGCCTCGCCAAGCCGGCTTCGCGCTCGCCGGCGCGCAGCTCGGCCAGGCCGCGCTTGCCGGCGAGTCCGGCGGCGCGGGGCGTACGGCGCGCGGCGCGGCGATAGGCGGCCGCCGCCTGCACGTAGCAGCCCTGGTTATAGGCGGCGTCGGCTTCAAACTCGGCCAACTGCGGGGCGCGGCAACCGCGAGATCTCGCCTGGGCGAAAAACTCGGCCGCCTCGGCGGCATGCCCGAGCCGCAGCAGCGCCGCGCCGGCGAAGAACCAGGCCGGGGCCAGCCCGGCATCCAGGCGCAGGGCGCGCTCGAAGCAACGCAGCGCTTCGCCGTCATTATGAAAGTTGTCGAACTCGACCACGCCCAGCTCGAATTGCGCCTGGGCATCCTGGGGCTGCTCCCCCGCCTTGCGCCGCCCCAATTCGCGGTAATAACGATTCTTCGCCGCCGCCAGCTCGTGCCCGCGCGCCAAACCGAAGTGATGAATCAAGCCGCGCGCTTCGGCCAGCTTCAAGCCCGCCGCGCGGACCCGCGGACCCACACTTTCATGCACCCGGCCGACGAAGTAGAGCTCGGAGCAGCGCCGGAAGAGGCGGACGTTCTGGTGCTCGACGAAGGCTGGATAGCCGGCCGCCTCGGGCCAGCGACCGTCGTTGGGCTGAGCCGGGCGATCCCAGATGCGGGCGGCGGGGGAATCCATGTAGTTACGGATGGTCACCTGGAAGGCGTCGGCGCCGCTTTCCAATTGACGCTTCCAGGCAGCGGCGCCCCCCGACTCCAGCCGCTCGTCGGCATCCAGCGCCAGGACCCAATCGCTGCGCACCGCGGCCAACCCCAAGTTGCGCGCCCGAGCGAAGTCGTCCTCCCAAGCAATCTCGAGCACGCGCGCCCCGAGGCGGCGGGCGCATTCGCGGGTGTTGTCGCGCGAGCCGGTGTCGGCGATGACGACTTCATCCACCAAGCCGGCGACACTGGCCAGACAGGCGGGCAGATCGGGCTCCGCATCGCGCACGATCATCGCCAGTGCCAGCGTCACAATCGCAATCCTCCCCGCCCGATGGCTTGCATTTCAGTCGCCGTAGCGGCGGCGCCCGGCTTAATTCCTTCTAATCGGCTTCAAGTCCGTTAGCCGCAAGCCGATAACCGCAACTGAGCGCAACCGGCAGGGCTGCGGCCGGTGGGGCGCCCAAGACCGAACATGATCCCGCTCACCCGCCTCAACCATCAGGAGCTGATCCTGAACTCCGACCTGATCAAGTGCATCGAGCAGCCGCACGACACCGTGATCACGCTGATCAACGGCGAGAAATTGACGGTGGAAGAAGCGCCGGCGGAAATCCTGCGCCGGATCGGCGAGTATCGCCGCCAGCAGGCAAGCAGCGGCGGCCCGCGGCCGGTGGTCTTCCTGCCCAGTAACGCCAACGGGAAGGTGAAGAATGGATCGGAGTAGCAGCCTTGGCATTCTGATCGCCCTCGCCGGCATCCTGGGCGGCTTAATCATTGACGGCGGCAACGTCGGGCAGATTCTGCAGCCCACCGCCGCCATGATCGTCTTCGGCGGCACGCTGGGCGCGATCATGCTGCAGTTTCCGCTGGAGGTGGTGCTCAGCAGCTTCAAGGAAGCGAAAAAGATCTTCCTGTATAAGGAAAACGACACCCAGGCGCTGATTGACCAGATCGTGGGCTTCGCGCAGAAGGCGCGCAAGGAAGGCATCGTAGCCCTGGACAAGGACCTGGAGAGCATCCAGGACCCGTTCCTGAAGAAGACCCTGATGCTGGCGGTGGACGGCACCCAGGCGAACGAGTTGCGGCAGAACCTGGAAGTGGAGATGGGCAACCAGACCGAGCAGGCGCAGCACGTGATCGCGGTGTTCGACTCGGCGGGTGGGTTCGCCCCCACCATCGGGATCATCGGCGCCATCCTGGGGCTGATCCAGGTGATGCAGCACCTGAGCAACATCAATGAGGTGGGCCGCGGGATTGCGGTGGCCTTCGTGGCCACGATCTACGGCGTGGCGCTGGCCAACATCTGCCTGCTGCCGATGGCGGGCAAGCTGCGGCTGCGGCGGCGGCAGGAGGACCTGCATCGCGAGCTGATGCTGGAGGGCGTGATCGGAATTCTGGAAGGCATGAACCCGCGCATGCTGCAATCCAAGCTGTCGGGCTATCTGGGCGAGGCGGCGCACGCCAAGGCGGGCAAGAAGGCGGCGGCGGAAACCACGAAAGGGCGTCCGGAGGCGGCGCAGGCGGAGGCGCGGCCGTGAACCGCCGCTCCCGGCGGCGGACGCAGGATCACCCGCACGCCAGCCACGAACGCTGGCTAATCTCCTACGCCGACTTCATCACGCTGCTGTTCGCCTTTTTCGTGGTGATGTACGCCGCCTCGCGCGGCAAACAAACCCGGGTGATGGCGTTGCAGCAGGCGATCCGCACCGCCTTTGCCGAACTCGGCATGTTCAGCCCGGCCTCACCGCAAGTGAACGTATTGCCCGCGGCCCCGGCGGAAGTGGACACCACGCCGCAAATCCTGGCGCCGCTGGCGGAGCTCAAACGCAAGCTTGGCCAGGAACTGGCGGCCGAGATCGCCAACAAGGCGGTTTCCCTGCAGCTCACCCGGCAGGGCCTGGTGGTGCGGCTGGAGGAGGCCGGCTTTTTCGACAGCGGCTCCGACGCGCTGCGGCCGGGGGTGGCGCCGGTGCTGGCCAAGATCGCCGCCGCGGTGGCGCCGCTGCCCAACGCGCTGCGCTTCGAGGGGCATACCGACAACATCCCCATTCATAACGCGCGCTTCGCCTCCAACTGGCAGCTCTCGACGGCGCGGGCGGTGGAGCTGGTGCGGATGTTCATCCACCTGTATCGCATTAATCCGAACCGGCTTTCCGCCGCGGGCTACGCCCAGTACCACCCCATCGCCTCCAACGCCACCGCCGCGGGGCGGCAATTGAACCGGCGCGTGGATCTGGTGGTGGTGGCGGCGGGGGCGGAGGAACTGCCGAGCCCGCCGGCGATGCCGGCGGCGCCCGCGCCGAGGCCCAGGGCGAAGCCCGGGCCCGGCGTGCCGGCCAAGCCGGGAACCTAAAACGGCGACGGGACGCGGACCCCAGCGCCCACCCCGGCCCGGCACGCGCCGGCCGGTTCCTAACTGGTTACTTGCCGCCGGTTTGCGGGCTGCGATAGCCTCGGTCCCCAGGAGAGCAGGTGCGGGTTCCCGCACGGGCACCCGGCAATCGCCATGAGAATCCTGGTGGCAGAAGACGACGCCTCCCTGGCCAAGTTTTTGCGCAAAGGCCTGGAGACGGAGAACTATGCCGTGGACTGCGCCGCCGATGGCGAAGAAGCCGAATCGCTCGCGGCAGAGCACGATTACGACCTGCTGGTGCTGGACATCAACCTGCCACGGCGCAGCGGGTTCGAAGTGCTGAGCCACCTGCGGCGCAAGAAGCCCTCGCTGCCGGTGTTGCTGCTCACCGCCCACGGCCGCGTGGAAGACCGGGTGCGCGGCCTCGACCTGGGCGCCGACGACTACATCGTCAAGCCGTTTTCCTTCAGCGAGCTGTGCGCCCGCATTCGCGCCCTGCTGCGCCGCGGGCAACGCCGCAGCGACGCCGTGCTCAAGGTGGACTCGCTGGAGTTGAACCGCATCGAGCACAGCGTGGTGCGCGCCGGCCGCGCCATCGACCTGACGCCCAAAGAGTTCGCGCTGCTGGAATACCTGATGCTGAATAACCGGCGGCGGGTCACCCGGGCGATGATCATCGAGCACGTCTGGAACATGTCCTTCGACAGCACGACGAACGTGGTCGACGTCTACATCAATTACCTGCGCTCGAAGGTGGACGAGGGCTTCGAACCGAAGCTGATCCGCACCATCCGCGGCGTGGGCTACCAGCTCGGCCTGGCGGCGGGCATGGAAGAACATTGATGCGCGCCCGCACCCGGCCATGACCCCAGCCACCGGCGATGCCCGCCTGCGCCAACTCTGCCACGCCATGAGCCAGCCGCTGACCGCGGCGCGCGGCAGCCTGGAGCTGGCGCAGATGCTGGCGGAGGGCGACCCCACCCGGGCCGAGATGCTGGCCGACGCGCAAGCGGCGATCGAGCGACTGATGGAGCTGACCGCGCAACTGCGCGACCTGGCCGACGGGATTCCCCCCGCTTCCTAGCGCTGCGTCCGAGGTTTGGCCCTCCCCTTGCAGTGCTGGAGGGCGGCGCGCCGCGCCGGGATTAGCTCCTACTAATCCCGCCTGGCGGGCCGATGCGCCCGAGGACGAGATTATGCTGATTCGCGCCAAGGCGCCGCTGCGGCTGGGTTTTGCCGGCGGCGGCACCGATGTTCCTCCCTATCCGCAATTCGAAGGCGGGTGCGTGCTGAGCGCGACCGTCAACCTCTATGCCTTCGGCACGCTGGCGCCGCTGGACAACGACAGCATTCACCTGCGCTCCGCCGACCTCGGCCTGGCGCTGGAGTTCGCCCAGGGGACGCCGCTGAACTACGACGGCCAGTTGGATTTGGCCAAGGCCGCGATCCGGCGGCTGGGCGGCGGCGGCGGCGGCTTCGACATGTTTCTGCACACCGACGCGCCGCCGGGCACGGGGTTGGGCTCCTCCTCGAGCCTGATGGTGACGGTGATGGGGCTGATCAAGGAGTGGCGGCGGCTGCCGTTGAACGAGTACGAACTGGCGGAGACCGCCTACCGGCTGGAGCGGCAGGAGCTCGGCATCCCGGGCGGGATGCAGGACCAGTACGCCGCCGCCTTTGGCGGCTGGAACTTCATCGAGTTCGGCGCGCGGCACGTGCTGGTGAATCCGATCCGCCTGCCCGACGACGTGCGCAACGAGCTGGAACACAACCTGGTGCTGTGCTACACCGGCGCCAGCCGCGTCTCCACCGGCATCCTCGCCGACCAGACCGAGCGCTTCCGCCGCGGCGAGAAGGAGAGCCTGCAGAGCCTCCGCCGCCAGAAACAACTGGCGATCGAGATGAAGAACCTGCTGCTCAGCCGCCAACTGGACGAGTTCGGCGCGCTCATGCACGAGACGTGGGAGTTCAAGAAGCGCATGTCGCCGCACATCTCCAATCCGCGGATCGACAGCCTCTACGCCGCGGCGCGCCGCGCCGGCGCGCTGGGGGGCAAGCTCAACGGCGCGGGCGGCGGCGGCTACATGATGTTCTACTGCGATTTCGAGCGCCGGCTGGAAGTGGAGAAGGTGCTGGTGGAGTATGGCTGCGCCATCCGCGACTTCGCGTTTGAAAGCCAGGGATTGCAGACCTGGCGCGCCGGCGCCACCGCGGTCTCGGCGCCGGCGGCGGTGGACCGGCTGCTGGCGGCCGGCGCCTGAAGGCATGCCGCCAGCGCAGGCCAGCCACGGCATCGTCTTCCGCGCCGCCGTCTACGGCGGCAGCGGCTATGCCGACGGCAACCTGGACGTGCTCGCCGGGCTGCAGCAGGCGGACCTGCCACTGCAGCTCGTCCCGATCGGGCAGCAGGCGGACGAACAGGAACTGCTGCCACCCGGGCGCCGCCGCGAACTGGAGCGCATGCAGCGGCGGCATTACGATCTGCAGCGCAGCATTCTCTATCAGTGCTGCCCAGCGCCCGACTTCGACACCCGGGTCGAGGCGCGGGTGCGCATCGGCCGCACCGCGTTTGAGACCGACACGCTGCCGCCGGGCTGGGCGGAGCGCTGCAACGCGCAGGACGAGATCTGGCCGACCTCGCAGTTCAACCGCGAGACGTTCGCGTGCGCGGGCGTGGACGAGCACCGGCTGCGCGTCATGCCGGAGGGGCTGGACACGTCGAAGTTCCGCCCCGGCTTGACGCCGCTGCCGATTCCCGGACGACGCGGCTTCAACTTTCTTTCCGTCTTCGACTGGATCGACCGCAAGGGTCCGGACGTGCTGCTGCGCGCCTTCTGCCGCGCTTTCGATGCGGACGACGACGTCGCGCTGATCCTCAAGATCCACAAGTTCGACGAGCCCGGTGCGGACCTGGAGGAGCGCCTGCTGTTTTTCCTGGAGCGCGAGTGCGGCGTGACGCTCGATCGCGCCCCGGCGATCCTGGTGCTGAGCGGGCTGCTGCCCAAAGACGCCATGCCGCGCCTCTATGCCGCCGCCGACGCGTTCGTGCTGCCCAGCCGGGGCGAGGGCTGGGGACGGCCCTACATGGAAGCTGCGGCGTCGCAGCTGGCGGTGCTGGCCACGCGATGGAGCGGCCAACTCGATTTTCTGCACGACGCCAACAGCTTCCTGATCGACATCGAAGGCGTGCGGCCGGCGCCGCGCGACTCCGACCGCGACATCTATGTCGGCCAGGGCTGGGCGGAGCCCAGCGTCGAACATCTGACGGCGCTGCTGCGCCAGGTGGTGCAGGACCGCGACGAGGCGAAGCGCCGCGCCGCGCGGGCGCGGCGCGACATGGTCACGCTCTGGGACCGGGCGGTGCTGGCCCCGCAGTGGGCGGCGGCATTTCAGCGCCTGTTGGCGTAAGCACACTCGGCAGCCTGCCGCGGCTAGCCCGCTTCCGCATAGTCATCGGCGTCGGCTTCGCGCGCCGTCGCCACGCCTTCGGCCCCGGTCTGCCGAAGCACCTGGCAGGCTCGCCGCCGCCATTCCGGGCTGTCGCAGTGAACCGACATCAGCATCCCCGCGGCCTTCCTGCGGCCCACGTAGCGCACGGCTTCGTATTTTGGCGTACTCAAGCCAACGAGACCGCCGATGGCGCCGCCCAGCGCGCCCAAGGCCCCGATGCCGGCCAGCACCGCCACCGCGATGCCGGCGTCCACCAGCGGCTCCATGGTCGTGAGGCCGATGACACGGTTGGCAAACAGCCAACCCAGCGCGGCGCCCACGACGCCGCCGATGATCGCCCCGTTCATGAACCCCTCCGCGCACTTGCTGGACTTGCGATGCGCGAAGTCCATGGGGCCTTCGTTCTCCGGGATCAACGCCGCCACGTCCGTCAGCCGGAATCCGGCTTTCCGCAGCGCCGCGGCG
>DAIDIF010000231.1 GCA_027451805.1 Acidobacteriota bacterium | reverse complement strand
ACCGTTCCGCGCGCTACGCGCGCCGTTGGCCGCGGCGCCGGCGCTGCCGCCGCCCGGCGACAGGTTGTACTTGGCGAGCAGGGCGCGCAGTTGGACCGGCGTCATGCTGGGCTTGAAGCGCAGCGCCGCGTTGGGCACCTTCAAGGTGTGGAAGGCGCGCGCCACCGGGATGTTGACGTAGGCGGTCATGCCGGGAAAAAGCTTCTCGCCGACGTTGTTGAACTGGATGATGGTGTCGTACTCGACCACGTTCTGCACTGTGGTGGCGGCCATGCGGCGCTGCAGGATGGTGCCGTGGTAGACGGTATCGGGAAAGGCGTCCACGGTAAAGGTGGCGTCGTCGCCCACCTTGAGGCGGCCGACGTCGCTTTCATCGGTCTGGACATAGACCCACATGGTTTTCAGGTCGGTGGCTTCGCTGAACAGCAGCGGGGAGGAGAAGGAACTGGCGACGGTCTGGCCGACGTCCACGGCGCGGTTGATGATGACGCCATCGTAGGGGGCGACGATGTTGCAGTAGTTGAGGTTGGTCTGGGCGGTTCGCAGCGCGACTTGGCGGCCCTGCAGCGTGGCTTCGGCCTGCTTCACCGCGGCCTGGGCGGCTTGCAGGGAGGCCCGATTCTGCGCCAAGCCGGCCTTGGCGCTATTCAGGGTCGCGAGATCGGTCTGGTAGGTGGCGACATCGGTATCGCGCTGCTGGGCCGCTTCGATGCCCTGCTTGTACAGGCTGACCGAGCGATCGGCCTGCAGCTTGGCAGCGACCAGCGCCGCCTGCGCCTTCTCGACGTTGGCCTGGCCGTTGAGCACGTTGGCGTTGGCGACCGCGACCTGGGCAATGGCGCTGTTGACGCTGGCCTCAGCGTTGGCGAGGTCGGATTTGGCGGTGTCGAGCGCCAACGTGTAAACCGACGGGTCGATCGTCGCCAGCAGCTCGCCCTTCTTGACCGCGCTATTGAAATGGACGTAGATGTTGGTGATCTTGCCCGACACCTGGCTGCCCACCGCCACGGTATGGATGGGGTTCACCACCCCGGTAGCCTGCACCATCGAAGTGATGTTGCCCACGGTCACGGGCGAGGTGAAGTAGGTGGGCGCGCTGCCGCGGTTGGCAAAAAAGACGATGGCCACGATCGCCGCCACCACCACCACAATGAGGGTTTGGATACCGCGTGAGCGCAGCAGGGAGCGTGAGCGGGAACGGCCTTCAGTCGCCATGGGGAGGTTTCAATACCCTTCGCTGATGTGTAAACCTGTCAACTCTCAGAACGCCGTTGGGAGGCAAGCGGTTACATCCCGGAGCGCAAAACCGGCGCCCCCGGCGGCCGGCCCCATGCCCGGCCGCATTTACCAGAAAACGCTGGGGTTGGGCTGCGGCGGCGGGGCAACTTTCCCAGCCCAGCGTATTATACAGAACCATGCGCACTCCTTCCTGGACGCGGGCCGGCTGGACGCTGGAGCAGGTCGAAGCCCTTTACCATCAACCGCTGCTGCAACTAGTGGAGCAGGCGCACGCGGTGCATGCGCAGGCCCACCCGGAAGGCGAAGTGCAGCTCTGCCAACTGCTTTCGATCAAGACCGGCGGCTGCCCCGAGGATTGCGCCTATTGCCCGCAGAGCGCCCACTATGAGACCGGGGTGGAAGCCGGGCGGCTGCTGGAGCTGGAGACGGTGCGGGCGGCGGCGGCGCGGGCGAAGGCGGCGGGCTCGACCCGCTTCTGCATGGGAGCGGCTTGGCGGCAGGTCAAGCCGGGACCGGAGTTCGAGCGCGTGCTGGCGATGGTGCGCACGGTGGCGGCAATGGACCTCGAGGTGTGCTGCACCCTGGGGATGCTGAACGCCGGGCAGGCGGAGCAGTTGGCGGCGGCGGGGCTGACCGCCTATAACCACAATCTCGACACCTCGCCGGAGTTCTACGGCGCCATCATCTCGACGCGCCGCTATGACGACCGGCTGCGGACGCTGGCGCACGTCCGCGCCGCCGGGATCACGGTGTGCTGCGGCGGCATTCTGGGGATGGGGGAGAGCGAGCGCGACCGGCTGCGGCTGCTGCAGACGCTGGCGAATTTGGATCCGCCGCCGGAGAGCGTGCCGATCAACGCCCTGGTGGCGGTGGCGGGCACGCCGCTGGCGGAGCAGCCGCCGCTGGAAGCGTTCGCCATGGTGCGGGCCATCGCCACGGCGCGCATCCTGATGCCGGCGAGCAAGGTGCGGCTGAGCGCGGGCCGGCTGGCGCTGTCGCCGGAGGCCCAGGCGCTGTGCTTTTATGCCGGAGCGAACTCGGTTTTTACCGGCGAGAAGCTCTTGACCACGCCCAACCCGGACGCGGACAGCGACCGGGCGCTGCTGGCCACGCTGGGGCTGAAGCCGGAACCGGCGGCAGCGCCGGCGGCAGAGCCGGCGGCGGCCGGCGCGGCGCCGCTGGAAGACGCCTGGGCGGCGGAGCTAGCGGCGCTGGAGCGCCGGGGGCAGCGGCGGCGGCTGCGCGCGCCGCAGGGCGAGGACTTCTGCTCCAACGATTACCTGGACCTGGCGCAGGACCCGGAGGTGCGCAGGGCGGTGGCGCAGGCGGTCGAGGCGGGGATGGCGCTGGGCGCGACCGGCTCGCGGCTGGTGCGGGGGAATCACGCCGCGCTGGCGGCGGCGGAGGCGGAGTTCGCGGCCTGGCAGGGCGTGGAGGCGGCGCTGCTGTTCAGCTCGGGCTACGCCGCCGGCGTGGGGCTGCTGACCACGCTGCTGGGGCGGCACGACGTGGTGTTTTCCGACGAGCGCAACCACGCCAGCCTGATTGACGGGCAGCGCTGGTCGGGGGCGCGGCGGGTGGTGGTGGCGCACAACGACGCGGCGGCGCTGGCAGCGGCGCTACGGCGCGAGCCGGCGCCGCGGGGGGCGCGGCGCTGGGTGGTGGTGGAGTCGCTGTACAGCATGGAGGGGGATTACGCGCCGCTGGAAGCGATCGCCGAAGCCTGCGCGGCGGCGGGGGCGTGGCTGATCGTGGATGAGGCGCACGCCACCGGGCTATTCGGACCGGAGGGCGCGGGGCGGGTGGCGGAAGCGGCGGCGCAGTGCCCGGCGCTGGGGCGGGTGCTGGCGGCGCGGCTGCATCCGTGCGGCAAGGCGTTGGGAGCGAGCGGGGCGATGGTGGCGGGCTCGCGGCGGCTGATCGAGCTGCTGGTGAACCGGGCGCGCAGCTTCGTGTTTTCGACCGCACCCTCGCCGCTGCTGGGGGTGCAGATCGCGGCGGCGGTGGGGCGGATCCGGCGCGAGCCGGAGCGGTGGGCACGGGTGCGCGGGCTGGCGCGGGCGCTGCGCGCGGCGCTGCGCGAGCGGGGCTGGGAACCGCTGGGGGCGGAGGACGCGCCGATCGTGCCGGTGGTGCTGGGCGCGGCAGAGCGGGCGCTGGCGGCAGAGCGGCAATTGGCGGAACGCGGCATCGAGGTGCGCGCCATCCGGCCGCCGACGGTCGAGGCGGGCAGCTCGCGGCTGCGCTTCACGGTGCACGCCGGACAGACGGAAGCCGACTGCTTGCGGGCAGCGGCGGCGCTGGGCGCGGCGTGGACCGGCGCGGCTTCGCCCGGCGTCCCACTGGCGGCGCTGGGCCTCGCCGCCGGCGAGGCCGCCGGCGAAGCGTGATGACGCACCTGTTCGTCACCGGCACCGACACCGGCGTGGGCAAGACCGTGGTCGCCGCCCTGCTGGCGCAGAACTGGCCGCAGGCGCATTACTGGAAGCCGATTCAGTGCGGCATCGAACCGATGAGCGACCGCGAGGCGGTGGCGCGCATGACCGGGCTGCCGCCGGAGCGGCTGCTGGCGGAGGCCTACCGGCTGCGGATGCCGCAGTCGCCGCATGTGGCGGCGGCGGCGGAAGGCATCACGATCACGCGGGCGCGGCTGCTGCCGCCGCCGGCGGCCGACGGGCCGATCGTGGCCGAGGGCGCGGGCGGGGTGCTGGTGCCGCTGAATGCGGGCGAGACCATGCTCGACCTGATGGCCGGGCTGGCTTGGCCGGTGGTGGTGGTCGCGCGGACGCAACTGGGGACGATCAACCACACGCTGCTGACGCTGCAGGCGCTGCGGTGGCGCGGGCTGCGGGTGGCGGCGCTGGTGCTGAACGGCGAGGCGGTGGCGACCACCACGGCGACCCTGCGGGCGCGCGCGGGCGGGGCGCGCGTGTTCGAGCTGCCGCGGCTCGAGCGGCTCGAGCCCGCGGCGCTGCGGGCGGCGTTTTCCGCGCACTTGGGGAGGTGGCCGCTTGGCTGAGGCGCGGGTCTGGTATCCGTACACGCAGATGCGCGGGCTCGAGCCGCCGCTGGAGATCGTGCGCGGCGAGGGGGCGTGGCTGGAGGCGAGCGACGGGCGGCGCTACCTGGACGCGATCAGCTCGTGGTGGGTGACGCTGCACGGCCACGCCCACCCCCGCATCGCAGCGGCGATCGGGCGGCAGGCGGCGCAACTGGAACAGGTCATCCTCGCCGGGTGCACGCATCCGGCGGCGGAACGGCTGGCGGCGCGGCTGCTGGCGATCGCGCCGGCGGGGCTGGAGCACGTGTTCTACTCCGACGACGGCTCGACCGCGGTGGAGGTGGCGCTGAAGATGGCGCTGCAGAGTTGGCAGCAGCGGGGTGAGGGGCAGCGGCGGACGATCGTGGCGCTGGAGCACGCCTATCACGGCGACACGCTGGGGGCGATGGCGGTGAGCGCGCCGTCGGCGTTCACCGCGGCCTTCGCCGACCTGCTGTTCGCGGCGGCGCGGGTGCCCACCGCCTACTGCCACCGCTGCCCGGTGGGGAAGCTGCGGGCAAGCTGCGCGATCGACTGCCTGGCGCCGCTGGAGCGGCTGCTGGAGCGGGAGGGCGAGCGGGTGGCGGCGGTGATCGTGGAACCGTTGCTGCAAGGGGCGGGGGGCATGATCGTGCAGCCGCCGGAGTTTCTGGCGGGGATCCGGCGGTTGTGCGACCGTCACGGCGTGCTGCTGATCGCCGACGAGGTGCTGACCGGCTTCGGGCGCACGGGCACGATGTTCGCCTGCGAGCAGGCCGGGATCGCGCCCGACATCCTGTGCCTCTCGAAGGGGCTGACCGGCGGATTTTTGCCGCTGGCGGCGACGCTGTGCAGCCAGGCGGTGTACAGCGCCTTCCTGGCCGAGGATCGGCGCAAGACGCTATTTCACGGGCATTCGTTCACCGGCAACCCGCTCGGCTGCGCGGCCGCGCTGGCCAGCCTCGACGTCTTCGCGACCGAGCCGGTCATGGAGCGGATCGCGGCGATCGCGGCGACGCACACCCGCCGGCTGGAGCGCCTGCGCGCCCACGCACGGGTCGCGGATGCGCGCCAGGCGGGCACGGTGGCGGCGCTGGAGCTGGCCGAGCGCGAACCCGGCTACTTGGCCGCCATCGGCCCGCGGCTGCGCCACCACTGCCTGCGGCAGGGCGTGCTGCTGCGGCCGTTGGGCCACGTCGTCTACGTTCTACCCCCGTACTGCATCCAGCCGGATGAGCTGGAACGGGTGTGGGACGCAATCGAGTCTGGATTGGAAAGCGCCGCCTAACCGCGGGGCTTAAAGGACGGTGACGTCTTCGGCGAGCAGGCCCTTGGGGCCCTGTTTGACCTCGAACTCGACCGCTTGGCCTTCGGCCAGCGAACGGTAACCCTCGCCCTGGATGGCGGTGTAATGCACGAAGACATCCTCGCCGCTCATGCGGGTGATGAATCCGTAGCCCTTGGCATTATTGAACCACTTCACGGTACCTTGCTCTTTCACTGACTACCTCTTCGTCGGGATGAAAATGGCGCCTGAGCGCGGCGCATGTCCCTCGACTGCAGGCCGCAGACTCAAACACGGGCGTCAGAATAGCATGGACGCGCGCCGCGCCGCGGCAAAAAATCTTCCCCGTTCTTGACGGGCGCGGCTCCCACTACGGCGATCGCCTGAGTCACCAGTCGGCTATTGTTTCCGCCAAGTGATCGAGGCGCGCGCGCACGGTGGCGGAGGGGAGGAGGACGTTGTTGCTGAGCAAGGAGAAGGCCAGGCGGGCGCCGTTGCGCGCGGTCACGTAACCGCTGAGCGAATTGACGTGGCTGAGCGAGCCGGTCTTGCCGCGCAGGCGGCCGGCGGCGTAGCGATGCCGGAAGCGGTGCTGGAGCGTGCCGTCGCGGCCGGCGACCGGGAAAATGGCGCGCCAGGCGGCAGCTTCGGGCTGCCGCGCCATGTAGGCGAGCAGGCGCACCACGCCCGCCGGCGTGACCAGATCCTGGCGCGAGAGGCCGGAGCCGTCGGTGAGCGCGTCGTCGTCGCGGGCCAGGCCGGCACTACGGAGAAACGCGCGCACCACCGCTTCTCCGGCGGCAGCGGTGGGGGCGGCGCCGCGCAGCTTGCCGAGTTGGCGCAGCATGAGCTCCGCCTCCAGGTTCTGGCTCTCCTTCGCCGTGGCCTGAATGATCTCCGCCAGCGGCGGCGAGTCCCAGCCGCCGAGGTTGTACAAGGGGCCGGGCGCGGCGGGCGCGCGATGGCGGGCGCGCGCCACCCCGCCCACGGCGATGCCTCGGGCCAGCAGCGCCTGGCGCAGCAGCTGCGCGGCGAAGAGGGCGGGATGGTAGACGGCAAGCGCTTCGAGTACGCCGGGACTGCCGGCGGGGATGGCGCCGCTGAGTTGCAGGCCGCGGCCGAAGGGCAAGGTGCGAAGCCGGAGCTGCGCGCGACTTCCGGGCGCCGAGGTCAGGGCGAGGTTGGCGAGGGG
Source organism: Acidobacteriota bacterium (assembly GCA_027451805.1). Taxonomy (GTDB): domain Bacteria; phylum Acidobacteriota; class Terriglobia; order Terriglobales; family SCQP01; genus SCQP01. The sequence goes on along the minus strand of DAIDIF010000231.1, from coordinate 8,064 downwards.
CGGCGGCGCCACCGCGGGCGACCAGACCAGGCGCGGCGGCGCGCCGACGGTGGCGGGAAAGATTTGCAGGAAGCGGGTGTTGTCGTTCAGCGTGAGGGCGGAGACGGGCGCGCCGTAGTCCCACATCTCGTCGTCAATCGCCCAGCCCTGGGGATAGGGATCGGGCGCGAAATAGCTGTCATCACCGATGATGTCGCCGGTGATGCGCGTGACGCCGCGGGCGGCCAGCTGGCGCGCCAGCGCGCGCGGCACGGCTTCGGGGTCGTAGGGCAGCTGGGGCGAAGGCGGATCCGGGCGGTAGGGATAGGGACGGCCGGAGAGGCTGGGGTCGCCGGCGCCGGAGAGAATCACGTCGCCGGCGATGATGCCCGACGCGCCGGGCGCAGCCGTCGCCTGCAGCGCGGTGTGGAAGCGGTAGTCGGGGCCGAGCAGGTGGAGCGCGGCGGCGAGGGTGAAGAGCTTGGCGTTGGAGGCGGGCGTGAACCACTGCTCGCCGTTGTGGCTGAAGAGCACGCGATGGCGGTCGAGCGAGTAGACGTAGACGCCCCAGAAACCGCGCTGGAAATCGGGGGCGGCGAGTTCCCGCCGCAAGCGGCGAGCCAGGACGCGCTCCGGCGCGTTCAGGCGCGCCGCCGACACGGCCACAACGCTCGCCGGGCAGAGCAGGCTCGCCCCGATCGCGGCGATTAAACCCTTACGCAACATGGTGTTTAGTGTACGTTCGGGGCCGGGTTGGCGTGGTAGGGGATTTTGTGTATACTATGGACCTCTCGTCTCCACCACGTGGAGAACCCCCGAAAGGAAAATTTAGCTTCCCCCCATGCAGCGCATTTGCGCCATTCTCCTTCTAGCCTTGGCCCTGGCCGCCGGCCCTTTGGCGGCGCGCCATCCCATGCGGGTTTCGGCGGCGGCCATGCCTGCGCGGAATCAGTCTGCGGCCCCGGCGGCTGGGGTTGGGCGGCCGGCTCTGCCGGCGCGGCCGCATCCGCAGCCGCTGCCTTACCAGGTCGGGATCGCGAGCTGGTATGGAGCGTACTTCCAAGGCCGGGAGACGACCAGCGGCACACCCTTCAACATGTGGGCCATGACGGCAGCGCACCGCGAGCTGCCGCTGGGCACGCGGATCAAAGTGACCAACCTGCAGAACCAGCGCTCGGTGGTACTGCTGGTGAACGACCGCGGACCGGTGCCCAAGAGCCGCATCCTCGACTTGAGCATGGCGGCAGCCATGGCGCTGCACTGCAAGGGCGAAGGGCTGGTGCCGGTGCGCATTGACGTGCTGGCGCTGCCGGCCGCGCCCTAGCCATCCCTCGCGCTCTGCTACGCTTGGGGTGTGCAAGAACGGCTGCAAAAGCTGATATCCCAAGCCGGACTGGCCTCGCGCCGCAAGGCCGAGGAGATGATCGCCGCCGGGCAGGTGCTGGTCAACGGGCAACCGGTGACCGAACTGGGCAGCAAAGCGGACTGGACGCAGGATCGGATCACGGTGGCGGGCCGGCCGCTGCGTCCGGCCCGGGCCCAGCACTACCTTCTGTTTTACAAACCGAAGGGGGTGGTGAGCACGATGAGCGACCCGGAAGGGCGGCCGACGGTGGCGGAATATCTGCGCAAGCTGCCGGAGCGGCTGTATCCGGTGGGGCGGCTGGATTTTCATTCCGAAGGGCTGCTGCTGCTGACCAACGACGGCGAGTTGGCCAATCAAGTCATGCGCGCCAGCACCGCGCTGCCGAAGACCTACTGGGTGAAGGTGGCGGGCCGGCCCAACGAGGAGCAGCTCGAGCGGCTGCGGCGCGGGGTTTATCTTGACCGCCGCAAAACGGCGCCGGCGCAAATCCGGTGGCTGGCGCAGAGCGCGGCCAGCGGGCGGGACCGGCAGCGGGCGGGGGTGTACCGCACCTCGAGCGACAACCCGTGGCTGGAAGTGGTGCTGATTGAGGGCCGTTATCACCAAATCCGCAAGATGTTTCAATCCATCGGGCATCCGGTGGAAAAGCTGAAGCGGGTGGGAATCGGCAAGCTGCGGATCGGCAACCTGAAATCCGGCGGGATGCGGGCGCTGACGCCAGCCGAGGTGGGGCAGCTTCGCGTGGCGGCGCGCAGCGGCCAACGGACGGCGCGGTGAGGATCACGCCGGACATCATGGAGATCGTGGCCGGGGCGCACACGGTTGCGGTGGTGGGGCTGTCGAGCAACCCGGCGCGGCCGAGCTTCGGCGTGGCGCGCTATCTGCAATCGCAGGGATACCGCATCCTTCCCATCAACCCCCAGGAAAAAGAAGTGTTGGGGGAGAAGGCCTACCCCAGCCTGGAAGCCGTGCCGCCCGAAATCGGGCGGATTGATATTGTGGACGTGTTCCGCCGCAGCGAGTTCGTGCCGGAGATCGCGGCCGCGGCCATCCGGGTCGGGGCGCGGCTGCTGTGGCTGCAGGAGGGCGTCGCCCACGAAGCGGCGGAAGCGGCGGCGCGGGAGGCCGGGCTGGCGGTGGTGTCGGACCTGTGCCTGCTGAAACAGCATGCGCGCTGGCGGGGGGCGATGGGAAGCAAGCCGGCCTGAGCGCCGGAGGAAGAAGCGAGAGGGGGCGCCTATGGTGATCGGCTGGAACAACGGCATCGGCTGGGTGCTGGTCTTTCACATCACCGGAGTGGTGATGTGGATCGGCGGACTGTTTATGGCGCTTGCGGCGGCGAGCGGGACGGCGGAGGCGCAGGAGGCGAAGGCGGAGCGGGCGCGGCTGGCGAAGAAGGCGATGCGCAGCCTGGCGCACCCGGGCGCGGCCCTGGTGATCCTGAGCGGCGCGCTGCTGCTCTACCTGGTGCCGGGAGCGGCGATGGCGGGCTGGCTGCACGCCAAGCTGCTGCTGGTGCTGCTGCTGATCGTCGCCGACCTGGCGCTGGCGCTGCGCGTCCGGCGCATGCCGGAGCATCCCCCGTCGGCCGGGCAATTGGGGATGTTCCACGGCATCATCGGGCTGCTGTTCGGGCTGATCCTGATTCTGGCGCTGGTGAAGCCGTTCTAGGCGCGCGCCCGCCATGCACGACCTCTATGTGACCGTGCTGCTGGCCTGCACCGCGGCGGTGGCGGCGCTGATTGCCTGGCGGCTGCTGGCCCTGCGCCGGCATGCGCGGCCGAGCCGGGAACGGCTGATCAACGAGTGGATTTGGACGCTGATCCCGCTGGCGGTGCTGGCGGCGCTGCTCTGGGCGGCGCTGCGGCGATAGTGGCACAATAAGAGCTTGCCGCAATCCCCTTTCAGTTCGACGTCGCTGGCCGCAGCGCCGGCGGCAGCCCGGGTCCAACCGGTGGCGCGCGCCGCGGCGGCGCTGCCGGCGCGCTTCCACGACTGCCTCGAGTTGACCAAGCCGCGGGTGACGCTGCTGGTGATGCTGACCGCGGTGGCGGCCTGTTACGTCGGCGCGCGCGGGCCGTTGGGTTGGGGGTTTCTGGGCGAGTTGGCGCTGGGCACGGGCATGCTCGCGGGGGGAACGGCGGCGCTGAACCAGCTTTGGGAGCGGCGCACCGACGCGCTGATGGCGCGCACCTCAGCGCGGCCGCTGCCGGCGGGGCGGCTGCGGCCGCCGCCGGCGGCGCTGCTGGGCGGGGTGCTGGCGCTGGCCGGCTTCGGGGTGCTGGCGTTGCGGGTGAACTGGCTGTGCGCGGGGCTGGGACTGGCGACGACGGGGCTGTATCTGCTGGCCTACACGCCGATGAAATTCCACTCCCCGCTGAGCACGCTGGTGGGCGCCTTCCCCGGGGCGGGACCGATTCTGATGGGCTGGGCGGCGGCGCGCGGCCGGCTGGACGCGGACGCCTGGATCCTGTTCGGCATTCAGTTTCTGTGGCAGTTTCCGCATTTTCTGGCGATCGCCTGGCTCTATAAAGAGCAGTACGAGCGCGCCGGGATCCGCATGCTGCCGGTGGTGGACGAGAACGGCGCGGAGACCTCGCGCCAGGTGCTGCTCTATACGCTGGCGCTGCTGCCGGTGAGCCTGCTGCCGGCGATCACCGGGCTGACCGGGCCGGCGTACTTTGCCGGCGCGCTGGCGCTGGGGCTGGGGCTGCTCTGGACCAGCGCCCGCAGCGTGCGCGAGAAGTCGCGGCCCAGCTACCGGCGGCTGCTGCGCGCGAGCGTGCTCTACCTGCCGCTGCTGTTCGGCCTGATGGCGCTCTGCCGGGTGAAGTAGGCGGCAACCGCATGGCGGGCCTTTTCGGCTGGAACGCACTGCCCGCCTGGACGGCGATCCTGAGCGGCCTCAGCGCCGCGCTGCTGGCGCTGGGGCTGTACTTCATCCGCCGGCGCAACATCCAGGCGCACAAGCGGACGATGCTGGCCACCTTCAGCTCCTCCATGCTGTTTCTGGCGGTGTATCTGCTGCATCACTGGCACGCGGGGATCGTGTATTACACCGGCGTGGGCTGGCGGCGCACGCTGTACTTCTGGATTCTGGGCACGCACACGCCGCTGGCGGCGGCGGTGCCGGTGCTGGCGATCGTCACGCTGTCGCTGGGGCTGCGGCGGCGCTTCGCGCGCCACCGGCAGTGGGCGCGGTGGACGTGGCCGATCTGGATGTACGTCTCCCTCTCCGGGATCGCGGTGTACTGGATGTTGTATCGGCCCTGAGCCCGGAGTGGCAGCACGCTTGCAGGGATAGGAGGCAGGAGGGTCACGCATGTCCAGAGTGAAAGGATGGTTGGTGGCGGCGGCGCTGGCGGTTTTGTGCAGCGCGGGACTGGCGCAGAAGCCGGTCCGGTACAACTTTTTCGGCGGCGCGCTGCTCGGAACCCCCAATGGTTTCACCGCCGGAGCCGGTCTGACGTTCGCCATCAATCGCAACGTGACATTTGACCCGACGATCGCGGTGGGGCGGAGCGGGAGCGCCGGGCTGTTCACCGCGGACGGAGTTTTCCACTACGAATTTCATCCCGACAACGAAGTCATAATTCCCTACATTCTGGGCGGCGTGGGGCTGGCGCAGTGGGGTTCGGCGACGCACGGTTCGGCGATTGTGGGCGCGGGGGCGCGGATTCCGATCGGGCACGGGATCTGGATCACGCCCGAGGTGCGGGGGGCGACGCACGGGCTGGCGCGATTCACGATCGGCATAACCAAATCGTTTTAGCCGGCGCGATACAATTGAGGGCGCGATGCATTTCAAGGCGCCGCTCTTCATGCTCGGCCTCGCGCTGGCGCTGGCACTGGTGTTGGTGCTGACGGGCGCGGGGCTCAAGCCCGCGTCGGTGGCGGAACCGTCGCCCTCGGCCCCGGTGCCGGCGGAAGCCGACGCGGCGGTGGGGCAAATGGTGCTGACCAGCTGCGGCGGCTGCCATGGCCTGGAAACGCTCAGCCACAACCCGCAGGACGCCGCCGGCTGGACCAAGACGGTGGCGCTGATGCAACAGCTTGGCGCGCAGGTGAACCCCAACGACCAGGCGGCGCTGGTCGCCTATCTCGCGCGCCACTTCGGGCCGCAGCCGTAACCCCGCACGCAGCCGCGTGCGCCCGGGCGCGCTGCGCCCCGGATTCGGGCGCATAATCCCTGTCAGCCCGCCCCCGCGGGCTGGCCATGCCCGCACCGCGCCGCGTTCCACCCGCCTGGGTCCTCAGCCTGCCCATCGCCACCTTCGGCATGACGACCGGCTTCGGCATCGTCATCCTGCCGCAGATGCTGGCCGCGCTGGGGATGCCCGGCGGCCATATCGCCGAGGCCGTTGCCATCGTCACCTCGCCCACCATCTGGGCGTTCCTGTTGGCGCCGTGGCTCGACGTGCGCTTCCGCCGGCGCACCTACGCGCTGGTGTTCGGACTGCTCGCGGTTTTCGCCGCCGCGGCCGCGGTGCTTGAGCACAGGTCCGCGCCGGCGATTGTAGCCGTCATGACCATCGGCTTTGCCGCGGTGGTGCTCTACGGCTCCGCGGTGGGCGGATGGACCGGCGCGCTCATCGAACCGGACCAGCACAGCCGGCTGGGGGCCTGGAACGCGGTCACCGTGATCAGCAGCGACGGGCTCGGTGTTCTCCTCTCCGGCTATTTCACCCAGCACTTCGCACCGCAGCCCGCGGCGCTGCTGGTCGCGGTTGTCTTCTTGTCGCCCCTGTTGTCGTTCTGCTTCATCCCGGCGCCGCCGCCGGACGCCACCCTCGCGCGCGAGAGTTTTCTGCGTTTCGCGCGCGCGGTGGCCGCCCTGCTCCGGCGCCGCGAGGTGCTCATCGCGTTGACGCTGTTCGCCCTCCCCTGCGCGTCGTTCGCGCTCACCAACGTGCTCGGCGGCTGGGGCAGGGACTTCCACACCCGCCCGGATCTGGTCAGTTTCTTTGGCGGCATCGGCGCCATCGTCGCCGGCGCGGTGGGCGCTCTCGTGGTGCCGCTCATCGCCCAGCGGGTCGCGCTGCGGCCCCTGTATCTCGCCATTGGCATAGCCGGCGCCGGGTTCACGCTCAGCCTGCTGCTGTTGCCGCGCACGCCCGGCGCCTACGGGCTGGCCTTCCTGGGCGAAAACATCTTTCAGGCCGCCGCCTTCGCCGCCTCCTTCGCCATCGTCTATGAGGTCATCGGCAAGGGCAATCCGCTCGCCGCCACCATCTATGCCCTGCTGACCAGCGCCTCGAACCTGCCGATCGTCTACATGGAGGTGGTCGATGGCCGCGGCTTCGACTGGCGCGGCGTCACCGGCGCCTTCCTGGCCGACGCGCTGATCAGCGGCGGGGTCTGTGTCCTGCTCTGGATCGCGCTTTTCCACCTGCTGCGCGTGCAGGATGCGCGCGCGGCGGCCGTGGCGGAGCGAGCCCCGGCCGCAGGTTAAGCGCGCGCCCAACCGCTGCTACACTGCACTGCTATGGAAGAGCGGCTGGCGCGCGGATTGGGGCAGGGCTACGCGCTGGCCACAGCGAATCCGCGGCTGGCGCGGCGGCTGCAACTCGAGTGGGGGGCGGCGCAGCGGGCGGCGGGGCGCGCGAGCTGGACGGCGGCGGCGATCGCGACGCTGGAGGCGTGGCTGGCAAGCGCCTGGGCGGAGGCGGGCGGCGACGGGCTGCTGCTGTCGGGCGCGCAGGAGCAGCGGATCTGGGAAGAGGTCGTGGAAGCGTCGGGCGCAGCCCTGCTGGCGCCCGGCGCGGCGGCGCGGGCGGCGGCGGCGGCGTGGGAGCTGACGCAGGGCTGGGGGCTCGCGCTCGACGGCCCGGAGTGGGGAGAGCACGAAGACACGGCGGCGTTTTGCGGCTGGGCGCGGGCGTTCGCGGCACGATGCGCGCGCGCGGGGTATATCACGGCGGCGGAGTTGCCCGGGGCGGTGGGCGCGGCGATCGGGCGCGGGGCGCTGCCGACGCCGCGGATGCTGCTGGTCGGGTTTGACCGGCTGACGCCGCAGCAGGAAACGCTACGAGCGGCGGTGCGGGCGGCGGGCGGGGCGATGGAGGAATACGCGCCGGAGACCGTGATTCCGGAGAGCGCGCGGCAGGTGAAAGCGCGGGACGCGGAGCACGAGCTGGCGCTGACGGCGGCGTGGGCGCGCGAGCTGCTGGACCGCGGCGAGACGGGGCGGATCGGGGTGGTCGTCGCCGGGCTGGCGCAGCGGCGGGCGGCGGCGGAGCGTGCGTTTCTCGCGGCGCTGCATCCGGGGCGGACGCCGGGCGAGACCCGGCCTACAGCGTTCCACATTTCGATCGGTCCGCCGTTGGCCGCGCACCCCCTCGCGGGAAGCGCGCTGCTGACGTTGGCGGCTTGGGTTGATCTTCCGCCCGTGCCGGCCGGCGAGGCGCTGCGCTGGCTGCAGTCGCCGTTTTTGCGCGGGGCGGAGAGCGAAGCGCAACAGCGTGCGGGGTGGGCGCGGCAACAGCGGTGCGAGGAGCGGGCCTGGTGGGCGTGGGAGGAACTGGAGCAGTGCGCGGCGCGCGAGGATTGCGCCGCACTGCGGGCGCTGCTGGCGGCCTGCCGCACGGCGCGCAACGCGTGGCCGGGGCGGCAGGCGCACAGCGACTGGGCGGCGAGCTTCGCCGCGCTGCTCGAAGCCGCGGGCTGGCCGGGCGAGCGCGGCCTGACCAGCGCCGAACACCAGGCGGCGCGGGCGTGGG
>DAIDIF010000230.1 GCA_027451805.1 Acidobacteriota bacterium | reverse complement strand
CCGTGGTGTACACCAGCAAAATTCTGTCGCTGCGCCGCTTCAAGGAGGACGCCGCCGAGGTGCGTGCCGGAGTGGAGTGCGGCGTGGGCGTGGCCAACTTCAGCGACATCAAACCCGGCGATATCATTGAGGCGTTCTCGGTCGAAAAGATTACGCCCACGCTGACGTAGGCGGGCGCCGCTGCCATGCCGGTTGCCGTGCTCCAGCTCGAAATCGTGCTGCCCGAGGCGGCCTCGCTCAAGGACCGCCGGCAAGTGGTGCGCAGCCTGAAGGACCAGCTCCGCCGCCGCTTCAACGTCTCGGTAGCCGAGCTCGACGAAACCCGCGATCTCTGGCAGCGGGCCACGCTCGGCATCGCCGCCATCGGCACCGACGCCGTGTACCTGCGCGGCCTGCTCGGCCAGGCCTCCGCCGCCGCCGAAAGCTGGGCCGCCGGCCAGCGCGTCGCTGTCGGCGAAATCGAGATCATCGGCTAACATGCCCCATCGCCCCGAGCGCCTGGCGGAATCCATCCGCGACGAACTCACCGAGATGATCGAGGGCGAGTTGGGCGACCCGCGCATCGGTCTGGCCGCCATCACCGAAGTCCATCTTGACCCGCGCGCCCGCCTGGCCCACATCTTCGTCGCCGTCGCCGGCGACGAGAGCGAGCAGCGCCGCTGCCTGGAAGGCCTGCGCGCCGCGCGCGGCTTCTTGCGCGCGGAGCTGGCCTCGCGCCTGCAGTTGCGGCAAGCACCGGAGCTGCGCCTGGAACTGGATCGCAGCGAACAGAACCGGGCGCGAATTGATACCCTGCTGCACCGGGCGCAAAAGCGCCAAGCCGCGGCGGAACGCCGCCGCCGGCCCGGCGCTCCACCCCCACCCCCAACGGAGGAAGCCTAAATGCCTGACGTCACCATCACCGTCCGCCCCAACGGATCGCTCAAAGTCGAAGGGCCGATTCGGATCCTAGACGGCGCTGGCCACGAGGTCCCGCTACCGCCGGACAAGCCGGTGATTTCGCTCTGTCGCTGTGGCCACTCGCAGAACAAGCCCTTCTGCGATGGCAGCCATCGGGCGGCCAATTTTCAGGCACCTTAGCGGGAGTAGTAGTGGTCAGGGAGGGCTTTTCTGTTTTTAATAAATTTTAGCCTAAAGATTTCTGTTTTCTGAACTCGATCTGGCTATACTAAACGCATCCACACACTTGACTGTGCCTTCCTCGTGGAAGTCACGACCCCTGCCGGAAGGCGCCAACGCCTTCCGGCGTTTTTTTTGCAGCCCCGCGCCTAGAATCTAGACATGCCTCTACCCCGCACGTTCACCGCGCCGCTGGCGCAAGTTGATCCGCCGGTAGCTGCCGCCATTGCGCGCGAAGCGGCACGCCAGCATGAACATCTGGAACTGATCGCTTCGGAGAACTTCGTCAGCGAAGCGGTGTTGGAGGCGGCGGGGTCGGTGTTTACCAACAAATACGCGGAAGGTTACCCGGGCAGGCGCTACTACGGAGGCTGCGAGTACGCGGACGAGGTGGAGGAACTGGCGCGGCAGCGGGCCAAGACCCTGTTCGGAGCCGAATTTGCCAACCTGCAGCCGCACTCAGGTTCGCAGGCCAACCAGGAGGCCTACGCGGCGGTGCTGCAGCCGGGCGACACGGTGATGGGGCTGAACCTGGCCCACGGCGGCCACCTCACGCACGGGCATCCGCTGAGCTTTTCCGGCAAGACCTACAACATCGTGCCCTACGGAGTGAGCCGCGAAAGCGAAACCATCGACTACGACGCGCTGGCGGCGGCGGCGCGCGAGGCGCGGCCCAAGCTGATCATCGGCGGAGGCAGCGCCTATCCACGCATCATCGACTTCGCGCGCATGCGCGCCATCGCCGACGAGGTGGGCGCGCTCTACCTGGTGGACATGGCGCACTTTGCCGGGCTGGTGGCCGGCGGCGCGCATCCCAGCCCGGTGCCGCACGCGCAGATTGTGACCTCGACCACGCACAAGACGCTGCGCGGGCCGCGCGGCGGGCTGATCCTGGCGCAGGCGGCCTACGGCGCCGCGATTGACAAATCGGTATTCCCCGGCTCGCAGGGCGGGCCGTTGGTGCACATCGTGGCCGCCAAGGCGGTGTGCCTGCACGAGGCGATGCAGCCGGAGTTCCGCACGTACGCCGCGCGCGTGGTGGAGAACGCGCGGGCGCTGGCCGCCGGGCTGGCGGCGGAGGGGTTCCGCATCGTCTCCGGCGGCACCGACACTCATCTCATGCTGGTGGACGTGGCCAGCCGGGGAGTGCGCGGACGCGAGGCCGAAGACGCGCTGCACGCCGCCAACCTCACCGTCAACAAGAACGCCATCCCCTTCGATCCGCATCCGCCGCTCAATCCCAGCGGCATCCGGCTGGGCACGCCCGCGCTCACCACGCGCGGCATGGGGCCGGGCGAGATGGCCCAGATCGCGGGCTGGATCGCGCGCGCGCTGGAGCGCCGCCAGGAACCCCAAGCGTTGGAGGCGATTCGCGGCGAGGTGCGGCAACTGGCGCAGGCGTTTCCGCTCTACGCCGAGCGGCGCGCCGGCGCGGGCGTCTAACCGCCCATTTTTGCAACCGGCGGGAGTGCCTTTCCATCTCAGTATGTAAGTAACAATACGGAGGTGGGTATGCGCAGTTGGCCGATTCTAGCCCTGGGGCTGGTGTTGAGCGCGGGGCCGGCATGGGCGCGGCAGGGACGGCCCGACCAGAACCAAGCGACGAGCGCGCTATCGCGGCAAATCGTCTCCTATCTCGAGCAGCGGTACGCCAAGAACAAGAACTTCGCCGATGTCCATCCCAGCGTGAACCATCACGTGGTGACGCTCACCGGCAGCGTGCCCGATTACCGCTCCAAGCTGGAGGCGGAGCACGAGGCGCGCCAGATCTCGTCGGTGGACGGCGTGATCAGCCACCTCGTGGTCAACGCGCCCACGGTGCCGGATGCGGTGATGGAGAAGCAGATCGCCGAGCGGCTGACCTACGACCGCCAGTACATGGGGCAGATCTTCAACGCCCTCACGGTCAAGGTGCACAATGGCGTGGTCACCGTGGGCGGCGACGTGCTGGATTACCCCGACCGCGACTCCGCCCTGGACATCGTGGACGACACGGACGGGGTGAAGGGCGTGATTGACCACATCCAGGTGGCGCCGCTGTCGCCCATGGACGACCAGATCCGTTTCATGGCGGCGCGGGCGATCTACGGGAACCCGCAGTTTGAGCGCTACGCGATCAATCCCGCCCACCCCATCCGCATCGTGGTGCTGAACGGCCACGTCACGCTGGAGGGGGTGGTGAACTCGGAGGTGGACAAAACCGCCGCGGGCATGGCCGTGAGCAGCATCCCGGGCGTGTTCAGCGTGAAGAACAATCTGCAGGTGGTGCGCTAGCGCTCCTGCCCCAGCCGCAGCAAAAAGTCGGCGATGGCGCCGATGCCGCGGTAGAAGTTGCAAACGGCGAACTTCTCGTTGGGGCTGTGCAGGCCGTCGTCGGGCAGACCGAAGCCCATCATCACCACCGGCGACTGCAGCGTCGTGGCGAACAGCGCCACGATCGGCACCGAGCCGCCGGAGCGGATGAACACCGGCTCGGCGCCAAAGACGCGGCGCAGCGCCTCGACTCCGGCGCGCACGAAGCCATTGCCGGTATCCATCATCACCGGGTCGGCGGCATTGAGCAGCCTCACCTGGCTGCGGCAGCCGGGCGGAGTGAGCGCCCGCACCGCGGCGGAGAATTGCTCAAACACCTCGGCGGGCTGCTGGTTGGGCACCAGGCGCATGCTGATCTTGGCGGCGGCGCGCGCGGGGATCACGGTTTTCGAGCCCGGGCCGGTGAAACCGCCGGGCATGCCGTGCACGTCGAGCGTGGGCCGCGCCCAGGTGCGCTCGAACACCGTGTAGCCGGGCTCGCCGGTGAGCGCCGGGGCACGCACCTCGTTGGCGCGATAGGCCTCCGGGTCGAACGGCAGCCGCTTCCACGCCGCCTGTTCCTCGGCGCTGGGCGCGGCCACGCGTTCGTAGAAACCGGGAATCAGGATCTTGCCCTGGGGCGATTTCAATCCCACGATGACGCGCGCCAGGGCTTCAAGCGGATTGGGCGCCACGCCGCCGTAGAGGCCGGAGTGCAGATCGCGCGCCGCGCCCTGCATCTCCACTTCGGCGTAGACCATGCCGCGCAAGCCGACGTCGAGCGAGGGCAAATCGGGCGCGAACATCGCGGTATCGCTCACCACCACGCAATCACACGCGAGGGCCTCCCGGTTCTGGCGGACATAGAGATCCACCGATTCGCCGCCCACCTCCTCCTCGCCCTCGATCAGAAAGCGGACGTTGACAGGAAGCTTGCCCTCGAGCTGCATCAGCACCTGCAGCGCCTTGATGTGGGTATAGAACTGGCGCTTGTCGTCGGCGGCGCCACGGGCGAAGATGCTGCCGTCGCGCACCGTGGGCTCGAACGGCGGCGTGATCCATTCCTCCAGCGGGTAGGGCGGCTGGACGTCGTAGTGACCGTAAAAGAGCACGGTGGGCGCGCCGGGGGCGTGCAGCCAATCGGCGTACAGAAGCGGCAGGCCGCCGGCGTGTTCGCGGGGGCAGACGCGCTGGATGTGCTCGCAGCCGATCTCCGCCAGCCGGTCGGCCAAAAAGGCCAGCGCGCGCTCCATGTCGGCGCGGTGCAAGGGCAACGTGCTGACGCTGGGGATGCGCAGCAATGCCTGCAGCTCGGCCAGAAAGGTCTCGGCGTGCTTCCGAATATAGGCCTCGACTTGCGGATAGGCATCTTTCTTAGGCATGGGTTGCTCCCCGAGTATACATAAGACCACCAGGCACAACGGCGGGCCACGGCACCGACAGGGAGGCGTGCTGGTACTGGCGGCGCATCCCGATGACGAAGTGTTGGGAGCGGGAGCCTGGCTGGCGCGGCTGGCGACGGCGCCGGCCGTGGCCTACCTGACCGACGGCGTGCCGCGCGAGCGGCGCTGGTTCGCGCCCGGCTGGCGCGCGCCGGAGGCATATCGGCGCGCGCGGCAGCGGGAAGCGCGCGCCGCCTGGCGACGCCTGCGGCCTGGCGCCCGGCTGTTCTTCGCCCGGATCGCGGACCAGCAGCTCGCCTTTCGGCTGCACGCTGCAGCGGCATGGTTGGCGGCAATCGCGGCAGGATTGTGCCCTGCCCTGCTGTTGGCCCCGGCCTTCGAGGGCGGGCATCCGGATCACGACGCTGCCAATTTGTTGGCCGCCGAACTCGGGGCGGCCCGGGACATTCCGGTGTGGGAGTATGCGCTCTACACCGCGCGCCACGGGCGGATGCAGCGGCAGCGCTTCTTTGCCGCGCCCGGCTGGGGTTATCGCCTGCCCGCTCTCCAGATGCAAGGGAAGCGGCGAGCGCTCGCCGCGTACCGCTCCCAGCGGGTGACGCTGAACGCGCTCGACGGCGGGCGCGAGGCGGTGCGGCCGCTGCCCGCGCACGATTATCGGCGCCCGGCGCTAGACGAACCGGCGGTGTATGAGCGCTGGGGGTTCGGCGTGAACTCCGAACAGGCCGCCGCGGCGTTCGGCGCGTATCTGGACGGCAGGTGAGGCGTCCGGTGCGCGTGCTGGTGCTCGCCTACCCGCTGACGCCGCTGGGGCCTGCCGCCTGCGGGGGCGCCGAACAAATCGCCTGGCTGCTGATGCGCGAACTGGCACGGCTGCAGACGCGGCGAAAGCACGGCAATCTTGAGCTGACGTGTATCGCCGCGCCCGGCAGTCAACTGCCGCACGGCGTGGCCGGGGTGTCCTGGGTGCGGCTGTTTGCGGCCGCGGGGCTGCGCTGGCCGCAATGCCAAAGCTTCACCCCAACCGCGTTTGCCACCCTGCAACACGACTGCAATCGCGCCTTGGCCGCCTGGCTGGCGCCGCGGCACGGCGCGTTCGACCTCATCCACAACCAGGGCGCTTACTTCGATCAGGCGGCCACAACAGCGGGGGCGCCGGTGCTGTTCACGCTGCACCTGGCGCGCTGCCTCTACCCCGCCAACCGCTTCGCTGCGCCGGGGAACACGCACTGGCAGTGCGTGAGCGCGACGCAGGCACGCGAGTACGACCCCGGCTTGCCGGTCATCGGCAACGGGGTGGATCTGACCCGCTTTCGCCCGCGGCAACGTCAGCCGCCACCCGGCGCACCGCTGCTCTATCTTGGCCGCATTTGCCCGGAAAAGGGCGTGCACGCCGCCCTCGCCATCGCGCGGCGCGCACGGCGGCCGCTGCTGCTGGTGGGCGCGCCGGGGCCGTTTCCCGCGCACCAGCGCTACTTTGCGCGCGCGATCGCGCCGCACATCGGGCCGGGCGTGACCTGGCAGCCGCCGCCCTCGGCGGAGCGGAAGCGGGCGTTGCTGCGCGCGGCGGCGGCGGTCCTGATCCCCTCGCGCATTGCCGAGACCAGCTCGCTGGCGGCGATGGAGGCGGCCGCCGCCGGCGTGCCGGTGCTGGCGCTGCGGCGCGGTGCACTGGCGGAAGTCGTCACGCACGGGGAGACCGGCTGGCTGGCGGACAGCGACGCCGGACTGGCGGCCGCGGCCGCGCGCCTTGAGGCCATTGCACCGGACGCCTGCCGTGCGCGGGCGAAGCGCCTCTTCTGTGGGCGGCGCATGGCGCTCGAATACGCCGCGCTCTACGCCCAACTGGCGGCGCAGGGGCAAGCCGCGGCCTAAAATGAATGCGTGCCTTCCGTGCGCATTGTCCTGGTGCGACCGCGCAACCCGCTGAACATCGGCGCGGCGGCGCGCGCCATGGCCAACTTCGGGCTCGACGATCTGGCGCTGGTCGAGCCCTACACCACGGCCTGGGAGACGGCGCGCTCGGCCCGCGCCGGCGCCAAGGTGCTGCGACACGCCCGCGTCTATCCCGGGCTGGCCGAGGCGCTGGCCGACTGCGCCTTGGCCGTCGGCACCACCGACGGTGCGGCACGCTCGCCTGAACTGCCGCTCGAGACCTGGCCGCAGGTGGCGGCGGCGCTACCCGCCGGCCGCACCGCGCTGATCTTCGGCTCGGAAAAGACCGGGCTAAGCGTCGAAGATCTCAGCCATTGCCATCGCCTGGCGCGCATTCCCACGCTGGCGGGCGCCCCCTCGATGAACTTGGGGCAGGCAGTCGCCGTGTGCGCCTACGAACTGCGGCGGCAGGCCCTGCCGGGGCGACCACGAGCTCGGGCGTGGGCTGAGGCTTTGGGGGAAGCCAAGCTCATTGGATCGCCGGAACGCGAGCGCCTGCTGAACGCCTGGTATCCGCTGCTGGAACAATTGGGTGCGATCCAGGCGGTGCATCGGACCAGCCAGACGCGCGCGCTGCGGGCGATGCTGCTGCGCTGGCGGCTGACGCCGGCGGACGAGCGGCGTCTGCTGGGCCTGGCGCGGCAGTTGCGGCACACGCTGGCGGGGCGGCGAAGCGCGGAGGCAGGCCGGTGCCCGCCCGGCTAACCGCGGCTGCGGCGCTGCGTCCAAGCATGCGGATGACGGAAGCGGCGGAAACGGCGGAAGAATACGCGGTGCCGCGCCTTGCGGAGCCGGCGGCGGCGGATTTCCACCAGTTGGTGGAGCTTTATTCTCCGCGGCTGTATCGCCTCGCCTTTCGCATGACGCAGCAAGCGCAAGACGCCGAGGACCTGGTGCAGGAGACGTTCCTGCGCGCCTACCGCGCTTGGCCGGGATTCGATGCGCGCGCCAGCGCCTCCACCTGGCTGTACCGCATCTGCGTCAATGCCGGACTGGACTGGATGCGGCGCCGGCGCAGTCGCCCGCAGACGGCGCCGCAGGAAGATCCGCCGGAGGCGGTGAGCGGAAGCCCGGATCCGGAGCGGCTGGCGCTGAACCGCGAAGCGCGGCAACGGATCGGCGCCGCG
This sequence comes from Acidobacteriota bacterium, assembly GCA_027451805.1. Lineage (GTDB taxonomy): Bacteria > Acidobacteriota > Terriglobia > Terriglobales > SCQP01 > SCQP01. The sequence goes on along the minus strand of DAIDIF010000230.1, from coordinate 377 downwards.
CTGGCTGGCCTGAGCCCCAAGGAGCGGGCCGCCTTCGCGCTGCGGCATTGCGAGAACTGGTCCATCGCCGAGATCGGGGCGGCACTGGGGTTGCGGGAAGCGGCGACGAAGAACACGATTTTCCGCGGCGTGCGGAAACTGCGGCGGGCGTTGGGAGAGCGGGCATGAAGCACCTCAAGGAGAAGCAGATCATCGCCTGCGCGCTGGACTTGGGCGAGACCCGCTGGGCGGGACATCTCGCCGGCTGCGCTGAATGCCAGGCACAGGCGGCACGAGTGCAGGCTTTGCTGGCGGCGGTCGCGCCCACGGCCGCGCCCGAGGCGCCGGCCGATCTCGCCGCGCGCATTGGGCGGGCGCTGCCGCCGGCGCCGCCGGCG
>DAIDIF010000229.1 GCA_027451805.1 Acidobacteriota bacterium | reverse complement strand
CGCAGTGAGCCCGCTGCCGGGGTACAACGCTCTGGCCCCGCCCGGCTCGTCGGGCTCCGCCCCCGCCGCCTCCCGTTGGTCGGCGCCCCCTAGCCGCTCCAGGATCGGTCGAGCAGCAGTAAAGATGCTATTCTTTACTTTCAAGCAGCCATGGCGACCATTTCCAGCAAGATCAGCAGCAAAGGTCAGGTCACGGTGCCGCAGGCGATCCGCCGGCGGCTGGGGGTGCGCGCCGGCGACCGGGTCGAGTTTGCGGTGGAGCACGGGCGCGTTGTGCTGAAGCCTGCCCGCGGCAGCGAGGACCCGCTGGCGAAATACGTGGGCGCGCTCGGTACGTTCCCCGGCGGCAGGCGGGAGATCCATCGCTGGCTCCGCCGTCTTCGCGACGGGGACGGGCGTTGAGGACCGCGCTCGACGCCAACCTCATTTCCGGCCTGTGGTCGACGGGGCCGCTGACGCCGCTGGTCGCTACGCTGCTCGCCCGGTGCCGCAACGAGGGGGGACTGGCGATCTCGGGCGCGGTCTACGCCGAGCTTCTCGCGCACCCGCGGGCCAGCACCGAGTTCGTGAAGGCATTCCTAAGGGACGCCGCCATCGAAGTCGATTTCGAGTTGGGGGCGGCGGCGTGGGAGTTGGCGGGGCGGTCGTTCGCCGCCTACGCCAACCGCAAGCGGCGGTCCGGCGGCGGCGTGCCGCGCCGGATTCTGGCGGATTTCCTGATTGGGGCGCACGCGCAGGTGCACGCCGATCGGCTGGCGACCCTGGATGCCGGATACGCCGGCGACTTCCCCGATCTGCCCTTGCTGGTCGTCTAAGGCGGCTCCCCGCCGCGGTGCGCCGGAGCGGGTGGTAGACTGAGGTCATCGTGGTTTCGCGCAAGCGCACCTGCAGCGCGGCGTATCTGGCGGCGCTTGTGCTGCTGCCGCTGCTGAGCTGGACGACGACCACGGGCGGGTTTCCGGTGTGCTGCTGGGGGACGAGTTGCCCCATGGGCGGCGGCTGCCCGACGCCCGCCGCGGCGCATTGCCCCATGGGATCGCACTCCGGCCCGGCGCCCGCCTGCTGCGCCCGGACTCATGCCCAGCTCTCACTGCCGACGCCGCTGATCCCGGTGGTGCCGATTCCGCCGCGGACGCGGGTGTCGCTCGCGGCGCCGCGCGCTGCCGCGCCGGCGCCGGCGCGGACCCGCGTGTCAGCCGGCTGGCCGGCCTCCGTCTTTCACCCTCCGACCGCCTGAACCATCGCCGCGTTCGGGGAGCGCGCAACCGCGCGCATCCCGCGGAGTGAAGGTTCGGGCAGGCGGCGCACCGCGCCGCCGGAGGGTCTTGTTCATGCGTGCGTTCGCCGCGTTGTTGCTGTTGTGTCCCGTGCTGGGTTGGGCGCAAGCCGCCGCCGTGCGCGGCATCGTCCATGATCCCAACCACCGCCCCATTCCCGGCGCGGTCGTTGCCTTGCGCCGCTTGGCCGCGCCCGCCGCGGCGCCGTCGCGCCGGGCGACGAGCAACGCCAACGGCGAGTTCCGTTTCGGCGCCGTCCCCGACGGCCTCTACTCGATCTCCGCGCGGGCGCAGGGCTTCCGCCCCGCGCTCCAGCGGCTCGAGGTGCGCGCCGGCGCCAGCCCGATTCTGCACCTGATGCTGCAGCCGGCAGCGGCGACGCAGGTGGTCACCGTGCGGGCGAAGGCGGAGCGGCTCAACACCCAGACCTCGACCACCCAGACCGCGGTCCGGCGCACGCAGATCGCGCGCACGCCGGGCGCCGACCAGGCCAACAGCGCGGCCATGATCACCGACTACGTGCCCGGCGCCACCGTGGTGCACGACATGCTGCACGTGCGCGGCGGGCACCAGGAGTCCTGGTTCGTGGACGGGATCCCGGTGCTGAACACCAACATCGCCAGCAACGTCGGACCGGCGGTGGCGCCGACCAACATCGAGGATCTGCAGGTGCAAACCGGGGGCTACTCAGCCGAGTACGGCGACCGCACCTACGGATTCTTCAACGCCATCACGCCCTCAGGCTTCAGCGCTAACAACCGCGCGCAACTGATCGCCGCCTACGGCAACTTCCAGCAGACCAACGACCAGCTCAGCCTCGCCAGCCACACCGACCGACTCGCCTACTACACCAGCCTGACCGGCAACTTCTCGAACCTCGGCCTGAACGCGCCGGAGGCGCAGGTGCTGCACGACCACACCCGCAGCCTGGGCGGCATGGCCTCGGCGCTGTTCAACGCCTCGCCGCACAACCAGTTCCGCTTCCTCGCCTCACTGCGCGGCGAGAACTACCAGATCCCCAACACCGCGGCGCAGCAGGCGGCGGGCATCGCCGACGTGGACCGCGAGCGCGACGGCCTGCTGGGCATGACCTGGACGCACGTCACCGGCAGCGGCGGCCTGATCACGGTCACGCCGTTCTACCATTACAACCGCGCCGACTACGCCGGCGGGGCCAACGACACGCCGTTCATCCTCAACGACAACCGCCGCTCGCAGTACTACGGCGTGATGACCGGCGCGACGCTGCCGCTCGGCCGGCACAACACGCTCAACAGCGGGATTTTCGTGTGGGGGCAGCGCGACGCCACGCGCTTCGCGCTGGCGGCGAACCCGGTGCTGCCGGGCGAGCCCGCCGCGGCCGACGTTGCCGAGTCGCCCGCGGCGACGGCCGAGGACCCCTACGTCGAGGACACCTTCAAGCCCTACGCCTGGCTGACGCTCGACGCCGGCCTGCGCTACAGCCATTACCGCGGCCTGATCGCCGAACACGCCACCGACCCGCGGCTGAGCGCGGCGCTCGCGCTGCCCAAGGTGCACTGGACGCTGCACGGCTACTACGCGCGCTACTACCAGGAGCCGCCGCTGGACACCGTCAGCGGCCCCATTCTCGCTTTCGCGCTGCAGCAGGGCTACGGGTTCACGCCGCTGCACGGCGAGCGCGACCGGCAGTGGGACGCCGGGCTGGCGATCCCGTTCCATGGCTGGGCGCTGAACTTGGACCACTTCCGCACCGAAGCCACCAACTTCCTCGACCACGACGAGATCGGCAACTCCGACATCTTCCTGCCGCTGGCCGACGCCCGAGCCCGCATCACCGGCAACGAGTCCAGCCTGAGGTCACCGGTGCTGCAGTATGGCGGGCGGCTGACGCTGACCTGGTCGAACCAGATCGCGCGGGCGGCGGGGCCGGTCACCGGCGGCCTGGTGGAGTTCGCGCCCACCGGCTTTTTCTACCTCGACCACGATCAGCGCAACACCTTCCACGCGGTTTATACCACCAGCCTGCCCGGCCGCGCCTGGGCCTCGGGCGTGTACAGCTTCGGCAGCGGGTTCCTGAACGGCGACGGCCCGGCGCACCTGCCGCCGCACGCGACCGTGGGCCTGGCGCTGGGGCGCGGGTTCGGCGAGCGGCTGTCGCTCAGCCTCAACGCCACCAACCTGCTGAACTCCAGCTTCCTGATCGACAACAGCAACACCTTCGGCGGCACGCACTGGGAGTACCCGCGCCAGGTGTACGTGGAACTGCGCTACGCCGTGCACTACTAGGGCAAGTCCAGCGCGGGCATGGTCGCCCTAACGCAGGACGGGCGCCAACGCGATCACCGTCAAGCCGGCCACGAACAACGCGAAGGTGAGCGCCAGCAGGCGGCGCACGCCGCGGCCGGCGCCGCGAAACTCCTGCCACACGAACACGCCCCACAGCGCCGAGATCATGGTGTTGCCCTGGCTCATGGAGAAGGAGGCCGCCGGACCCACCAGCGGCACGGCCGAGGCGGCGAAGCTGCAGATGGTGCCGACGCCCCAGATCAGCCCGCCGGCGATCCCCCAGGCGTGCTGGCCCGCCCGCCCCTGGAAATAATTCCGCAGCGTGAGCGGCGCGCCGACGACGGGACGGCGCATGAGCGCGTAGTTGGCGGGAAGATTGGAGGCCAGCGCACCCAGCGCGAAGACGAGGAAGACGGCATACGGCCCGAGAGGCCGCGGCCCGGTCATGGCTTTCGCGACCAACGGGTAAAACAGGCCCAGCACGACGCCGCAGGCAAGGCTGAGGGCGATGCCCTTGGCGCCGGCCTGACGGCCGGCCCCGGCGTCGCGCGCGTGGCGGCGGTAGGCGAGGGCGTCGGCGAAGATCGCGCCGCAGATGAGCAGAATCCCGCCGAACAGCAGGCGCGGGTTGCCGGCGGGCGCGATGACGTAGTTGAGCGAGGCGCCGATCACCAGCGCCAGGCCGGAGCCGAGCGGAAACGCCACCGCCATGCCGGCGATCGAGATCGCCGCCACCAGCAGCAGATTCCCGACGTTGAAGATGGCGCCGCCCAGGAACGCCTCCAACCAGGCGCCGCCGCCGGCGTGCGCCAGATCGTGGAACAAGCTGCCGGGCGCGGCGGCATGGATGCGGCCCAGGGTGAGGCCGGCGAGCAGCGCGCAGGCGAGCAAACCCCACATATAGTCCCAATAGAAGAGCTCGAAGCGCCAGCTCCGGTCGAGCTTCTGGGTATTGTCCCAACTGCCCCAGCAAAGCATGCTGAGCAGCATGATGCCCGCCGCCGCGGCGTAGCTGGTAGGGATCCACATGCGGTCCCTTCAGTATGGACCGCCACCGCGTGCGGCGGAGACCAGACCAGCTAGCGCGCGGCGGCGAGGCAGGCGGGGGTTTGGGCGAGGGCGCGGAGTTGGTGGGGCGAGAGGTTGCGTTCGTAGAGCATGACCTCGTCGAGCATGCCGCCCAGGAAGCGGCGGCGCTGCGCGCCGGCGCCGAGCAGCAGCGCGGTGCGCGTTTCGGTCCAGCGCAGGGGCAGGCGCGCGCCGCCATCGGGCGCGCCGTCGAGGTAGAGCCGCACCTGGCGGGCGCCGGCTTCCACGGCAACCGCATGCCAGGCGCCGGCGGCAAGCGGGCGGGGGCCGAGCAGGCGCGTGGGGGCGCCGGGCGTGCAGCCGTCGCGGGTACCGCCGCCGACGCAGAAGGCGAGGCGGCCGGCGGGGTCGAGGCTGAGGGCCCAG
>DAIDIF010000228.1 GCA_027451805.1 Acidobacteriota bacterium | reverse complement strand
CGGCAACTGGCGCCGCGCACCTGGCCGCTGCTGTGCGAGCTGGCGCGGGCGCGGTACGGCGCCTGGTACGAGATGTTTGCGCGCTCGCAGGGGACGGATGCGACGCGCAGCGCCACCTTCGACGAGTGCATCGCGCGGCTGCCGGAGATCGCCGCGCTGGGCTTCGATGTGGTCTACCTGCCGCCGATCCATCCCATCGGGCGGACGCACCGCAAGGGGCGCAACAACAGCCTGGCGGCGGCGGCGGGCGAACCCGGCAGCCCCTATGCCATCGGCAACGAGCTCGGCGGCCACGACGCGGTCGAGCCCGGGCTGGGCACGCTCGCCGATTTCGACCGCTTGGTGGCGGCGGCGCGCGCGCGCGGGCTGGAGGTGGCGCTCGACTTCGCGCTCAACTGCTCGCCCGACCATCCCTGGGTGCAGCGGCATCCGGAATGGTTCTATCACCGCCCCGACGGCTCCATCAAGTACGCCGAGAACCCGCCCAAGCGTTACGAGGACATCTACCCGCTGAATTTCGACGCGGCCTCGGCGCCGAGCCTGGCGCGCGAGCTGCGGCGGGTGCTGCTGTTCTGGGCGCAGCACGGGGTGCGCATCTTCCGGGTGGACAACCCGCACACCAAGCCGTTTCCGATGTGGGCGTGGCTGCTGGCCGAGGTGCGCGCGGCGTATCCCGACGTGATTTTTCTCTCCGAGGCGTTCACGCGGCCGAAGCCGATGAAGCGGCTGGCGAAGCTGGGCTTTTCCCAGTCCTACACCTACTTCACCTGGCGCCACACCAAGGCGGAGCTCACCGAATACCTCACCGAGCTGGCGCTGGGACCGACGCGCGAGTTTCTACGGCCCAACTTCTTCACCAACACGCCCGACATTTTGCCCGAGATCCTGCAGCGCGGCGGGCGGGCGGCGTTCCTGATGCGCTTGGCGCTGGCCGCCACGCTCGCGCCCGCCTACGGCATCTACAACGGCTTCGAGCTGTGCGAAGGCCGGGCGGTGCCGGGCACGGAAGAGTATCTGGACTCGGAAAAGTATCAGTTCAAGGTGTGGGACTGGAACCGGCCGGGCCACATCAAGGACACGATCGCGCTGGTGAACCGCAGCCGGCGCGAGCACCCGGCGCTGCAGCGGCTCGAGGGGCTGCGGTTCCTGCCGGCGGAAAACCCGGAGATGCTGTTCTACGCCCGGTTCTCGCCGGACTTCAGCGACGTGCTGGCGATCGCGGTGAACCTCGATCCGTTCCACGTGCAGGAGGGGCCGGTGGAGATTCCCTACGATGAGCTGGGGCTGCCGGAAGCGTTCCGGGTGGACGATCTACTGGCGGAACGGCGCGGGGTGTGGCGCGGGCGGCAGCATTATCTGCGGCTGGACCCGGCGGAGATGCCGGCGGCGATCCTGCGGCTGAGGCCGGCGGACGGCGATCGCCGGGCGTGAGCCCTAGGCGGCGGTGGGGAGCGTGCCGGCAGCGGGCGGGCGCGCGTGGAAGCGCTTCTGCAGCGCCGCCAGGATTTCGGCGATGCCGGTATATTCCAGCTCGGACATCGGCAACATGGCGGCCCCCACAAAGCCCTGGCGGCGCATCTCCATCGCCTTGGTGGCGACGCGATCGCGCACCGTATTCCAGAACGGCTGGGAGAACGCGTCCACCGGCTCGGTCAGTTTGCCCTGATGCATGCTGAAGCCGGAGCAGCTCACAATCGGCGGCCCGTCGAAGTAGCTGATGCCGGTGTTGAGGGCCACCGGCATGAGCGGCATCTGGTGCGAGCCGCGCATGCCGCCGCCGACGAAATGCCCGATGGCATAGGGCGCCAGGATCTCGCCAGTGGCGGGGAAGTCCATCTGGACGCGCACCAGCATCACCGGATCATCCTTGCCGGTGTAGCGGCCGGCGATATTGTGCAGGCGCGAGGTGGCGGCGGCCACCGCCTGCTGGCCGCCGGCCCGCGACCAGACCGACTCCACCACGTAGCGCTCGGGATCGCGCAGCAGCGCGGCAATCAGGTAAAGGTCCTCGGGGGCGTTGAGCTCGAGGAGGCGATCCTCGGCGGTGGCGGCCACATCCATGATCACGAAGCGAAATCCCTGGGTCATCCGCGGCGAGAGGATCAGGCCGGGCGTGTTCATGGGATCGGCGAAGGCCAGATAGAGGGGAAGATTGTAGGCACCGGGGTCGGTCTTGTCGGCGGCGAACAGCAAGAAGGCTTCGCTGGGCCGCTCCTCAAACTCCATCTCCGCCACCGCCGGTCCAAGGCCTCTGACGTTGCCGGAGAACGCATCTTTCAGCAGATCCTGGCCGGCGCCGTAGAGGCCTTCCGAGCGCGCCTCCTCGGCCGCCACACGGAAGGCATCCCAAGCCAGCTTGTGGATGCGCTGATCGCCCACGCCGCGGGTGTGGCTCATCAAGATCGCGATGTCGTCGCCGGTGTGGGCGATGAAGCGATCGAGCAGCAGATCGCCGGCGTGATCGCGAATATACTCCTCGACCGCACGTTGCAAGTGCCGGGATGGAGCCACGTGGCCGCCGATGGAGCCGATATCCGCCTTGATGACGCTGAGTGTGGTTTTCATGGCGCGCCTCTGCCGATGGGATGCTGCACGCGGCATGCCACGTTGATGGCCTAGCCCGGGTAGCCCTACCGCAGGATCAGGCCTTTCGCCGGGGTTATTGCCCCAGGGCTAGCGCACAATGCCCCGGGGGAGCGAACCATTGGGAGCCGCGGCGGGCAACTGGCTTCGCTATACTTTCGGCATGCCGCTCGCCGCCGGCGCCCGCCTGGGCGCGTACGAGATTCTCGCGCCGCTGGGAGCGGGGGGAATGGGCGAGGTCTACCGGGCGCGGGATGTGCGGCTGAAGCGCGAGGCGGCGCTGAAGCTGCTGCCGGAGCGGCTGGCGCGCGATCCGCAGGCGATGGAGCGCTTCCGGCGCGAGGCGCAGCTGCTGGCCGGGCTGCACCATCCGCACATCGCCGCCGTCTACGGCTTTGAGGACGGCGCGCTGGCGATGGAACTGGTGGAGGGGGAGACGCTGGCGGAGCGGCTGCGGCGGGGAGCGCTGCCGCTGGAGGAGGTCCTGGGGTTCGCGCGGCAGTTGGCCGAGGCGCTGGAGTACGCGCACGAGCGCGGGATCATCCACCGCGACCTGAAGCCCGCCAACATCAAGCTCACCGCCGACGACCAACTCAAGGTCCTGGACTTCGGCCTGGCGAAGGCGCTGGAGGGCGAGCACACGGCGAGCAGCGCGGCCGCGCTGGCGGATTCGCCCACGCTGAGCGCGGCGGCGACGCAGGCGGGCGTGATCCTAGGCACGGCGGCGTACATGGCGCCGGAACAGGCGCGGGGGAAAGCGGCCGACCGGCGGGCCGACATTTGGGCGTTCGGGGTGGTGCTGTACGAGATGCTGACCGGGCGGCAGGCGTTCGCCGGCGAGACCACGAGCGACATCCTGGCGGCGGTGCTGCGGGCGGAGCCGGAATTGGAGCGGCTGCCGGCGACGACGCCGGGCGAGCTGCGGCGGCTGGTGCAGCGCTGTTTGCAGAAGGACCCGCGACAGCGGGTGCAGGCGATCGGCGACGCGCGGCTGGCGCTGGAGGAGATCGCGGCGGGCGCGGGCGCGGCGCCAGCAGCGGCGAGGGCGCCAGCGGGCGGCCAGCGCCGGCCCTGGCGCACGATTTCGCTGGCCGCCGCGGCGGCGCTCGCCGGCGCCGGGCTGTGCGCGCTGTTCACGCTGGGGCGGGAGACGCCGGCGCTGAGCGCGGCGCAGACGGTGCCCCTGGCGCTCGATACCGGCTCGACGAACGGCGCGACCAACAATCTTTTCTGGTCGCCGGATGGTTCCGCGCTGGCCTTCCCCGCGCCGCCGGCGCCGGGCGCCGCGCCGCAGCTCTTTCTCTACCGCACGGGCGGGACGGTGCCGCAGCAGTTGACCCACCTGGCGGTGGACGCCAGCCCGATCGGCTGGAGCGCCGACAGCCGGACGATCTACTTTATTGCAGATCGCCAGGGCGCGGCCACGGTGTGGTCCATCGCCGCGGTCGGCGGCGCGCCGCAACCGGTGCTGGATTTGCACCATCCGGTGGGCGGGGTGCAAGCGGTGACGGCGAACGGGCGGGCGCTGGCCGCGCTGCTGCCGCAGCCGGACGGCCAGTTGGGCGTGGCGTACAGCCTGCCGCTGGGGGCGCCGCTGCGCTGGTACCGCCCGGATCCTTTCGCGGTGACGGCGCTGAGCGACTTTCCGACGCTGCTGTTCGCGCCCGACGGCAGGCAACTGCTGCTCTCGATGCCCGATGCGCAAGGCCCGATCCGCACTTGGTTGCTGGCGTTTCCGCCGGCGGCGGGACGGCCGCCGCGCCAGGTGCTGGCGAATCTGCCGCCGCACGACTGGTCGCCCAGCTTCGCCTGGCTTCCGGACAGCCGCCGCCTGGTGGTCACCCTGTTTCGGCAAGCGGCCGGCACCAGCCTGTGGCAGGCGGACCCGGCCTCGGGCGAGTTTCGCTTGCTGGCGACGGATACGAGGACGCTCTATGTGGCGGCGCCGGCGCCGGATCTGCGCCGGCTGGCCGCCTTGCGCATCGCCACCGACCTGGATGTGATGGCGGTGGACCTGCGCACCGGCGCGGTCACGCCGCTGGAAAACTCCGTCTATGACGAGAGCATGCCGGCATGGGCGCAGGACGCGCCCGATCTGGCCTACGTGACGAATCGCAATGGCGCGAATGAGATCTGGCTGCGGCGGCAGACGGGCCACGGCGCCTCCGAGCGGCCGATCGTGACCGAACAAACGATCGGGGCGCAGGGCCAGTTCCAACTGCCAGCGCTGTCGCCGCACGCCCGCCGCATCGCGTACACGCTGCTACCCACGGGCGTGGGTTCCCAGCCCATGCCCGACCTCATCTGGATCGCGGCGGTGGCGGGCGGCGCGCCGATGCCGCTGACCGTACCCTCGGGCAGCTACCAGGTCGCGCCGGCGTGGTCGCCCGACGGGACGCAGATCGCCTATCTCAGCAGCCACGGCGCCGACTACGGCCTGGCGTTAGCGGCCACCAGCGGCAACGCCGTGCCGCGCATCCTCAAGCCGCAGGTCGGCGGCGGCGTGCTCAATGACATGGCCGGCCCCGCCTGGTCGCCCGACGGCCAATGGATCGCCTTCGAAGCCACGGATGGCCTGGTGCACGTGATCACGCCGGACGGCACGCGGGAGCGGGTCGCCTGCCCGGCGCCGCTGCTGGCGTGGACGTTTTCCGCCGACAGCCGATCCTTGCTGGGCATCGCCGCCCGCGGCCGGGATGCGGAGTTGGTCGAGGCGCCGCTCGCCGGCGGCGGCGTGCGCGACCTGGCCAGTCTCGGCACCGATCGCCCGCAAGCCATCCTGCAGCCCGGCTTTCACCTCACGCTCGCGCCCGGCGGAGAGTCGGTCGCCTATGGCAGCGGCAAGAGCAGCATGGAGCTCGACCTGATCGCGCCGTTTTCCCCCGGCGGCGGCGGGATGGCGCGCCTGCGGCGCTGGCTGCATCTGCCCTAGCGCCTGGGCGCGGCGGTGGCGTCTAGTTCACCGAGCCGGAGGGGGCCACGGTCATGGGCTTGGGCGGGGTGACCACGTTGTTCATGTCGGTGACGAGGTAGTCGCTGATGGTGAAGATGGCGGGGGAGCTGGAGTTGCGGGCGTAGTATTCGGCGGCGCCGGATTTGTTGCCGATGTCGAGCTGGGAGGAACCGCCGCTCCAGGTGAGCTTGAGGGTGATGGCGGGGTGGGCGAGGCCATCGGCGGCGGCGGCCTTGCCGGTGACGTCGGCCATGGCGTTCATCTGCGCGTCTTCCAAGCCGTCGAGCAGCGACTGGACATTGGATTTCTGCGCCGCGGGCCAGGCGTTCTTCACTTTCTCGACGTGCACGGTTTTGCCCTTGTCGGTGAGGTCAAGGGCGGTGACCTGGCCGGTGGGAAAGTTGACCACGGTTTTGTCCTGCAGGTCGAAGGCGGCTTTGACGGCGTTGTCCTTGACGTCGGTGTCGACCATTTCGATGGGGCCGGAGCCGATCTGCAGGTAGACGTGATCGCCGCTGGGGTTGTCGGAGCCGAAGTGGAACGCGAGCGACTTGCCGTCGGCAAGCCCCAACTCCACCGTGGCGGGCTTGTCCAAGCCGAACTTCGCGGCCGCGCTCGCCTGCCCGACGACGGTGGCGCCGGTGATATCGCCGAGCGAGTCGAGCAGGCTCGACACGGTGGGCCCGTCGGCCTTGAAGGCGTAGGGCTGCTCGAGCTGCCAGTCGGAGCCGGATCTCGTCAGCACCACGGCGGGCGAGGACTGGCCGGAGGGGGCTGGGGCGGGCGTGATGGCGATGCGCTGCACCTGGGCGTCGTTGACCGCGACCAGAGGCTTGGCGGCGGCCGCCGGCTTGGGCTTGTGCGGCCAGTAGAGCACCACCACGAGCGCGCCCAGCGCCACCACCGCGAGGCTCAGCCGGATCCAGACCTTCATAGCGCCCTCCGCCGCCACCACACGCCCACCGCGATCAAGATCACCAACAGCGGCAGTCCCGCCAGGAAGATGAGCAGAATGCCTTTCATCTCCGCCGCATTCAGGTTCAACGGCGCGCTGGTGGGGCTTTGCGGACGGATGCTGATGAAGTTCTGCTGGTGCGCCAGCCAGTCCATGGTGTTGAGGAAGAGGTCGCGATTGCCCTGGAAGTCAATGATCGAGTTGGAGACGAAATCGGGGCTGCCGTAGACGACGAAGCGGGCGTCGGTGCTGTCGCCGACGTTCTGCAGGCCGCCGTTTTGGGCCACCGTGGGCAGGGTGCCGGCCACGCCCAGGGTGAGCGGCCCGTGCTGATCGGTGGCGGGGTTGACGCGCACCTGGTTGTTGGCGAAATTGGTGGTGGCGAAGCTCTGCGGCGTGGTTTCGAGCAACGGGGTGACGATCGCCTTGGAGTTGGGGAACGCCCCGGGCTCGACCGTGCGCGCGTAGGGGAACATGGTCGCGGTCTGGTCCATCTGCGCGGTGATGGGGTGGTTGTCGTAATGGGCCACGATCGGCATCAGCTCGCTGGCGCCGAACAGGCGGCCGATTCCGCTGGCATCCACCACCACGTCGGGGGTGAGCTTGACGTCGAGCGTGCTGGAGAGATAGTCAATCAGCGGGCCGGTGGTCTCGACGTTAATCAGGAAGAGGGCGCGGCCGCCGCCGTTGATGTAGTTGCTGATGGCGTCCACCTCGGGCTGCAGCAGGGGGTGGGTGGGCCCGGCGACGATCAGGGCAGCGCAGTCGGCGGGCACCTGCGGCGTCTGCGCCAACACCAGCGTCTTGACGGTGAAGTTCTCCGACTCCAGCGCCGTCTTGACGGCGCTGTAGCCGTCGCGGCCGGTGTCGTTGGGATCGCGCTCGCCGTCGCCCTCGACGAAGTAGACCACCTTGCGGGCGCCCTTGAGCACGCGCACGATGGCGTTGGTGACGTCCTCCTCGGTCATGTTGCTGACGATCTGCCGATGCGCGCCGCTCTGCACCACGATCGAGCCGTAGGTGGTGATCTTGTAGCGCTTGGCCTGGTCGGGATGGCGATCGGGGTCCACGTACTCGACATTGACCTGGTTCGATTCGCGCTGATAGCGGGAGAAGAACGCCTGCGCCGAGGCGAAGTTGGTAGCGTGGTCGAAGTAGATCAGGTTGAGCGGCCGGGTGAGCTGGGAGACGATCTTCACCGACTCGGGGCTGAGGCTGTTGACGTGGGACTTGGTCAGGTCCCAACTCTTGTCGTGGCGCGAGGCGAGCACGTTGACGGCCACCAGCACCGCGACCACCACCAGCAGATAGACCACCAGCGAGCCGCGCTGCAGCAGGAAGTTGGGCCGGGCGCTCGCCTGCGGTTTCGGGTTGGAGGGTTCTTCCGCCATGTTGCCTCCTACTCCGCCAGCTCCATGCGCCGGGCGGTGAGGAAGAGGCCGGCGATGATCAGGCTCAGGTAAAAGACGACATCCTTGACGTCGAGGATGCCCTGGGTGAAGTTCTGCAGGTGCGAGGTGACCGACATGTAAGAGATCACGTGGGAGAGGGTGCCGCTGCCGTAGGCGGTGACCCAGTCGGAAACCCAGAGCAGCAGGAAGAGCACGAAGGTGATCACCCCGGCGACGATCTGGTTACGGGTGAAGCTGGAGATGAGCAGTCCGATGGAGAGGAAGGCGGCGCCGAGCAGCGCCAGGCCGAGCAGGCTGACCGCGGCCTCGCGCAGGTCGGGCTTGCCGTAATGGGCGATCACGGCGATGTAGAGGCCGGTGATCAGCAGCAGCACCAGCAGCAGGCCAAACGCGGCGAAGAACTTGCCCAGGATGATGTCCATGCGGCGGATGGGCGAGGTTTTGAGCAGCTCCATGGTCCCGCCCCGCGTCTCTTCCGCGTAAAGCCGCATGGTCACCATGGGCAGCAGGAAGAGCAGCGTGATGCCGATGTCGAAGGTCAGCGGCTGCAGCACCTGGGTATTGACGTTGAGGTTGCCGCCGCCGAACTCGCCGCCGCCCAGGCTCTGGAGCACGAACACCGACAGCATGCTGTAAAAGAAGAAGGCGCTGATCAGGGCGAACAGCGCCACCACGACATAGGCGGCGGGAGTGATGAAGTAGGTCTTCCACTCCTTCCGCATCACCGCAAACATTCCGCTCATGCCTGACCCTCCGGGGGCGCCGCCGGCAGCGCCTTGGCCTCGCCGCCGGGGAGCACGCCATTGCCGGCCGAACCGAGCGCGCGGCTGCCGGCCTCGGCGCCGCCGCTGCCGGCGGTGAGCGAGAGGAAGATCTCCTCCAGGCTCAGTTCCATCGGGCGCAGCTCGACCAGCCCCCAACCGCTGTCCACGACGCGCTCGGCGATGGCCTCGCGCA
>DAIDIF010000227.1 GCA_027451805.1 Acidobacteriota bacterium | reverse complement strand
ACGCCGTGATCGTCGCTGGCACCGGCGCCACCGTCGATCTGCACGCGTACGGCTCGGGCATCTACCTGGCGCAGTACGCGCAGCGCCGCGCACCGGGCGAAGAGGACGCGCCGCCCGCGTGGCACACCACCGAGAGGCTGTACGTGTACGACGCTCGGCCGCGCGACCTGCCGAACGGACCCGCCGGGCCGGCCTACGCGGAGGACGCGCGCAGCGGCGTCGTCACGTGGACGTGGGGCAACGTGCGCGTCGTAACGGGGCCGCCCGGTGCGCAGGTGCCGCTCTTGACCACCTTCGAGGAGCACATGGCCAGCTACGCGGTCGGGCCGGACGACCCCTATGCGCGGCTCGCTTCGAGCGTCAAGCTAGATCAACCGGACGTGATACGCTGGGCGCTGGAGCTGACCGCACGTGGCCGTTCGGTCCAGGACCTCACCGAGGCGTCGCGCTTTGTGATGGTTCACTTTGCCGGCGCAGCGCTCAGGCGCCAGACAACTGACTTTGACGGCGCGGCTGGCTTGCGCCTCGCCGGCGAGGCCGGCGTCGAGGTGGTGGTCGAGCTTCTGAGCCACGCCGGTGGCGACAGCGCCTGGTGGCCACCGGCCAGTGCCGGGTGCGTTCGCGGGACGGAACGCGCCGAGGGCCCCGCCGCCGCCGTGCCCCCGTACGTGCTGTTCATCAACATCCTGGTGAGCCGGGCGGCGCCGCCCCCGGCGCCGCCCCCGGCGCCACCGATTGCAACCCCAGCGGCGCTCACCGTGTGGCCGGCGTCCGTCGCGGGCACACCGCTCGCACCGGACGCGCCGCTGCCCGACGAGGCGGTAGATGCGCCGTACGCCGACTTTCGGGCCTGGACGGCCGACCCGGACGCGCCGCCCGACTCGCCGCCCTGGGCATGGATCGCGCCCTTCCTGCTGAACCGCATGCGCGCGGTGCTATTCGCGCTGCGCTACCTGGGCCTGCCCCGTGACCCGGCTGCCTGGCCCGCACAAGCGGAGCTTCGCATACCGGGTCCACGACATTACACGGCGCATCTGCCCACCAAAGCGCCCGACACAGCGCGAGACGTGTGGGCCTACGAGTCGGCCGCCGATCCCACCTCGATCCTGTGCGTGGCGGGCGGCGTCTTTGAGCGGCGAACGCTGCTTCGGCCCCGCTACAGCGTCGACCTGGAGTGGCTGCGCGAGGCGTTCCTACCGCTGCGCCACCGCCCTGACCTGGACCCGCTGCGCGCCGGCGAGCGAGAATTATGGCGGGCGTACGCCACCGGCTTCCTCTCCGATCAGTTGCCACTTTACCCGCGCGTGCCCTGGTTCCAGTGGCAGCGCAACGTGCTGCGCAACAACGCCTCACGTCTGCCGCCGCTCTACCGGCTGGAGGGCGATCTCGAAGAACTTCTTCTCACCTCGCGGCGGCTCTTTGACGCTCGCATCAGCGCGGCGCTACTTGCGAGCGGGCCGGGCCGCGCCCCGCGAGATCTGGAGGTGGCCCTGGCGGGGGCGCCGCCCCCGCCGCGCCCGGCCGAACCCCTGCCGCCCTATCCGGCGGTGCCCGCAACGCACGACGACCGGCCCGTGGCGTTGTCATCACCACCACCACCGCCGCCGCCGCCGGGCGGCCCTGCTGCGGGCCCCGTTGCTGTCCCCGCGGGGCCGTCCGAGGAGGCAAAACAAGCGGAACGGGCGCGCATCGAGGCAGAGGCGGTCGCGCGCCGCGCGCTCAACGAGATCTGGGCGTCCTACAATGCAACTCGAGCGCGCTTCCACGGCGTCGACGACACCGACATACAAGCCAAACTCGTTCTTGCCGACAATTCATACCGCGACGTTCTTGCGAAGCCCTGGAACGACGGCACGCCTCCACCGACGGCAGAGCAGTCCAAGGCGGTGACCCAAACGGCACTAGACGCGGTAATCAAACACCGAGATGAAGGATCGAGACTCTTGGGCGAGGTCCACAAGGTCGAGGACGCGGCCACACGCGCCTATGCAGCAGCTGTACAGAGGGACATCCAAGTGAAACGCAAGGCCGGTGCCGAGGCGGCAGTGACGGCGGCCGGGGTGCAAAAAATTCTCGACGTCGTGACGAACGCTTGGCAGAGCCGCTCGTTGGCCACACTGCGTTTCAGCGCGGGTCGACTCAAGGCAACGCCGTACGAGGAGATCTTTGTGCGCATCGCCCGGGACTGGGAACAGGAACTTGCTGCGGCCGCCTCTGCCCTGCGCCGCATCGAAGCGCTCCGGCGCGCTCCGGAGGATCCGGAGGGCGAGGCGCTGCTGGAGAGCATCGAGCAGTACACCGGCGCCACGCTCACCCCACCGCTGCCCTACCCGGACGTCCGCGCCGCAAAGCAGTGGCCGAGGGACACGGGCGCGTTTCAGGTGGACATCAAGGACACCGATGCGACGAGCGAATGGCGCACAAGTGTGGCCAGACGGACCAGAGAGCTCGTCATACCCGTGATCGAGCGCTACGATCAGGCGATGATCGCGTTCCGGAAAGAACTCGAGACAACCGACGCGACTGGTAAGACGCCTGCGGAGCGGGGCGGTCTGAGTCAGGCGCCGAGTGTCCCCGATGGAGTCCTCGCCCTGGTGCCTTCCGGGGTTGGCGCAAAGAGCTTCTTGGAGACAGCCATCGGGACCGGCGGCACACCGACCGCGGTGTTTGACCGCATCCGCAAGACCTACCTGGACTGCGCCATCGTGCACGCAAAGACGCTTTCGGGCGACGCGGCGCTCGCCAATCGGTGGGATGTCATCCAGGAGCAGTTCGCGCGGCTGCGTGAGGTGGCGCAACGCCTGGAGGACTATTTTCGCGGCTTCGTGGAGATGCTGGCCGGCGACACCGGCTGGTGCGCGTACGCGCGCAAGCGCCACTGGATCTTTGACACGGCGGACGCGGAGCGCACCGCCGTGCTGCCGGCCGAGAC
Organism: Acidobacteriota bacterium; assembly: GCA_027451805.1. Lineage (GTDB taxonomy): Bacteria > Acidobacteriota > Terriglobia > Terriglobales > SCQP01 > SCQP01. Next base: position 6,506 of record DAIDIF010000227.1, on the reverse strand, counting down.
GGCCCGCTGGCGGGCGCTGACCGGCTGGTCGCGCGCCGCCGGGGTCGGCGACGGGCCCGCCGCGGCGGCGGCGGCCGGCGAGCCGGTGGTGTCGCGCGCCGAAGAGGCCGTGCTGCGAACCCTGGGCACGGTCTGGCAGGCGGCCTGGGACGCGGCCATGGGCAGGCCCGTCGTGATTCATTCGTTACGGACGGACGTCAAGGTGCAGTCGCCGGTGCTGCGCTTTGTGCAGCTGGGCAACACGGTCGAGGAGTGCTGGGCCAACCTGGAGCGCGACGCGACGCTCTACGAGCCGTTCGTTCGCGCGATCCTGCCCATAGTGCTGGGCGCCGGCGGCTGGGCGGTCGACACGACCGCGAGCTTCTTTGTGCGCTCCACGTGGGCCTTCCTGGGCGCCTCCGACGTGCCGCTGGCCCCCAACGTGGTTTTCACCGAACCGACGGCGGACAAGAAGCAGGCGGCGGTGAACGCGCTGGAGGAGCTGGAGCCGCGGGTGCTGCGCGCCCTCCTCGACGGCCTGGCGGGCGTGGAGATCTGGCCGTCCGTCGTGGGCGCGCCGCGCAGCTGGTGGCACGGCGGCCTGCGCGGGGTGGCGTACGAGCCGGCGCGGCCGGCCGGCCTGCTCACGCCACGGCCCCCGGCGGACGACTTTCACGGCGCGACGATCGCGCTGAGCGAGTTCCTGGCCGTGGGCAAGGCCGGCCTGTGGGACAGCTACGAGCGCCTGCGCGAGCGCCACGCCGCGGCCCGCGGTCGGGCCGCGGCGGGCGCCGCGCCGCTGGGGCGCCCCACCTGCGAGGCCATCGAGCGTGCTGCCGTGAAGGCGCTCGGCCGGGCGCGGGGCCAGGACTTTGCGCGCTGGGTGGCGCGTCTGTGGGCCGAGGGCGACACGCGCCGGCTGATCGGTCTGGCGCGCACCTTTGGACGCCTGGTGGCGGCGGAGCCGGGCGGCGGGCTGCGTCTGGCCGGCGACCTGGGCCCGAACGACCTCGAGGCCGCCTGGGACCTCGGCCGGCGCGCCGTGGCACTCACGGTGGATGCGGCGGCCGCGGACGGGTACGCGCTGGTGCGCGCGCTCGGCGCAGAGATGGGCGCGCTCGCGTACGGCGCCACCGAGACGACGGCAGGCGGCGACCGCCTGCTGCTGCGGCGCGGCGTTCGCCCGGAGCTGCTCGCCGTGCTGGGCACGCTCGCCGGCCACTTGGCCGGCGCGGCGGCGTCGTCGTCGTCGGTGCAGGAGCGTCTGGCGCACTGGCTGTACCAGGACGCGGCCGCGGCCTCTGGCGGGCGCATCGTGCGCCCGGAGGCGCCGGCGCAGTGGGTGCTGGTGGCGCAGCGCCTGATGGCGGGCGCGGGCCTCGCGCCGCCATCGGGCGCGCCTCCAGAGTCGCCCCGCGCCGGTGGCGCGCCGGCCGCACTGGAGGCCGCCCGGGAGGAGACCGCGCGCCGCCTGCCGGAGCTGGTCGGCGCGCTGGAGGGACCACCGGCGGCGCCGCTGGGCACGCAGTTCCTGCCGCACCGGCGCCTGCCGCCGGCCTACGACGCGCAGCGCTTCGACAACGCCGCCACGGCGGCGCTGGGCGAGGACGCGCTGTACCGCGTGGCCTGGCCGCTGGCGCTGGCCCAGACGCTCGGGGCGCGCCACCGGCGCGCCCCCGGCGGCGCGCCCCCGGTGGAGGAGGTGCTCGACTTTCTGTACGAGCACCTTCTGCGCAACGACGCGGACCGCACCCGACCGGTGCCGTTCTTCGTGGCCGCCGACCCGCTCGCGCCCGACCAGATCCTCAGCAGCGGCTTCTCGGCCCAGGCGCTCGCGGCGTACCTCTCGGGCAGCGCATACCGCGTGGAGGTCGACACGGTCACGCCAGAGGACGCCGCGCAGCTGGCCCAGCTGGAGCGCTGGGCCGCGCCGGACAGCTGGGCCAGCACCAGCGCCGCGCTGCCCACCGTGTACGGCCGGTTGCTCGGCGCCAACCTCCGCGAGCCGCTGCGCCTCATGGTGCACTTGGACACCGGATGGCCCGTTGGGCCGGGCATACAGCGCGAGCTTCCGTACATATCCGAACGCGCCACCTACGCCTACGTGCGCCGCACGTACGACGGGTCGATTTTGGCGGCGCCCGGGCGCGTGGATGCCAGCCAGTGGCAACTGCTGTCGGCGTGGCTGGTGCCCGGCGACGGCAAGTGGGCACCCCTCGAGCGGCTCGCAGGTTCCGGGCGGATCGATGCGGCCGACTACCGCTCCGCCTACGTCAATCCGCTTTACCCGCTGCGCGGCGAGGCGATACCGCCGCCGGCGGGCGAAGAGGCGCAACTCTACGTACGTTGGGCGGCTCGCACCCCCGCGGCGGCGACCAAACGCAGCGACGTATACCAGAATTGGACTGAATTCGTGCCGTCGAGCGGCACGGTGCTCCTGGAGAAGCGCGCCCTGGTCGATTGGTTCCGCCAGGTGGTGCGCCTTCGAGAGGCGCGCCGCCTGCGCAGCGACTTTGTGGCGGTGCTCAACGGCGACGGCACGCTGCTGCAGGCGCTGCGCCGGCTCAGTGCCCCGGATGCGGTCGGCTTCGAGGTGCTGGACACCGCACGCGCGCGGCTCAGGGACGCCTGGGACGCATTTCAGCGCCAGGCACAGCAGCTCTTTGAGCGGCTGCCAACGCCCGACCCGCCCGGCGCTGCCACGTATCTCGAAATCCATGCCACGCGTCTCCGTTTGTGGCGCACCGACTGGGAGATCGCGCTCACAGAGGCCTACGACAAGGCACGCGCCCGGGTGGACAAGGTGCTAGCGCGCCGCTTGAACGAGCTCGACGTGCGCACCAAGGTCGAAGAGATTGTTGCGCGCTTCGTGGCTCAGAGCGCCACGGACGTGCGCAAGCGGGCCGGATGGCTGGACGTGCTGGTGGCGCTCGGTGACGAACTTCAGGGTCGGACCATCGCCGAGCGCGAGGCGGCGCTGCGCTCCGTGACGAAAGGGGTTGGACTGCGGAGTCGGCCCCCTGCACCAGCGCCGTAAAACCCACGGTGCTTGCAGCTAAAAAAAATCTTCGTAAGCAGTGAAAAAATAACGCCGCAAAAAAACTTTTTTTCGGCCGTCACTGTGTATGGCGGGTGCGGTGTGGCTGGCCGTGGAGCGCTTTGCGAGCGCCGCCACCGAGCAACCCACCGATGACGCATGGAATCGTTTATTTGCCAAGGGCCGCGCACCGCCGCTGGAGGCGTCCAGCGCGCGCCTCGAACAGCCGGCGTGGGCCCGCCCGGCGCTGGTGATGCGCGCCCTGGACGCCACACTGGTGCGGCGGCCGGGGCCGGCCCCCGCACCGGGCGGTCCCGAATCGGACGAACCGGAGGCGCCCGGCGCGGACGAGCCCGCCGCGGGGCGTGTGTTTGGCATCGACGCGGGTAGCCCGACGCCGCCGCGCATGCCGGACACCGATCCGCGCCTGGTGCTTCCGGAGACGCGCCTGGTGATGCTGCGCGCGACGCTGGTGGCGCCGCTCGCGCTGGCGGCAGGGCTCGCTGCGAATCGCTTCGGCGTGCTCGGGGTGTGGAGAGACCCGTCAGAGCGCAAGGACACTTTCGCGAGCGTCATGGACCGCCTCATGGGCACCAACACGCAGCTGCTGGGCGCGGGCAGCGGCGACAACAACACCAACCCGCCGCCCGACACGCCCATGCGCAACACCGAGGAGCGCCTGCGAGCGGACCCGGGTGCCCTGCGGGCCGCAAACGCGGGCGTCGTCTTTGCGCGGTTCCAGGCGGCGCTCGTTCGGCTCGGGCCCGACGAGTTGTTGCCGCCGGCCGGCGCGCCGGTGCCGGGCGAGCCTCGGCGCTGGGCGCTCGAACACTGCCGGCAGTTTGTCGCGGAGAAGCTGTTCCAGGAGGCGCGCGCCAAGAGCGACAGCGTGCAGGAGCGCGTGCGCGCTGCGGCGGCGTTCACGAAGGACCTGCAAGCCATGGGAAACGCCTACGAACTGCAGCGAGCACTGATGCAATCACGGCTCTTCGATCAGACGCCTCTGAGTGAGGTCGTGTCCGCCACGATCGGCATACTGCAAACCTACTGGACCCTCGCGCGCCGATCAGCCGAGATCGCGCGAGAGGCCGCGGTCCTGGTACAGACCGCGGCGCGCGCCACACTTGCCGGACTGGACCGGAGCGTGTTTGATGCCGTGCTGAAGGACGCGCCGGAGCGCCTGGCGAAGCTCGACCCGCTGGAGCCCGCGGTCCCGCGGGCGCGCCTCAACGAGGTGTCGGAAGCGGAGCTGGCGCTCGGCTTGCGCCGGCGCCGGATGCTCGCGGAACAGAAGGCCGCGAAGGAGGCGCTCATGCGCGTTCGGACAATGATCGAGACCGCGCTCAACGCGTACGACACCAAAGTTGCGACAACCGTGACGGCACAGGTGTTCACGAGTGTCAAGCCGTCACGTGAGACGCTCGTCTCGGCCGACGAGCGCAGTGGCCTCGCGGCCGACCGGCCCTGGCGCGAGGCGCACACACGCACCAAATTCGCCTCAACCAAGGAGCACGTCGCGCAGGTGCTGACGCCCCCGGCGGTGCGCATCCGCGTGGCGCTGTACCGCAGCGTGCTCGAGGAGCACCTCGCGCGCGTCTACGGCCTGGCGCCGGAGCTGCCCGCGGAGCGCGCCTCGCCGCTCAAGCCGCCCGACGAGGCGCTCTTTGCGCGTGGGCTGCGCCTCTACGAGGCCATGGTGGCGCTCCGGGACATGCTCCTGCCCACCGTGGGGAGCGCCGAGCACCGCGCGGCGCTGGTCGGCGTCGTGGACCTGCTCTTCGCCGCGCACCTGGACGGCGCGGCCGAGGACGCCTCCGTGCGCGAGGCCTGGACCCGCGCCTGGCGCGGGCGTCTCGGGTCGGACCAGGCCGCCACGATCGTGGGCGGGCCGGGGGGCCTCACCGAATGGTTACGGCGCGCGGAGCCCATCTACAATGTGAACAACCCCGTCAATCTCGGTCTAAGCTCGGACGCCATCACGTTTACGATTGAACCCCGCGGAGACCCGTACGTCGGGCGCACCTATGCCGACCCGGCCACCGACTGGAGGTACTGGGTACGCAAGCTGCGCGACGCCCGACCGCCGGGCGCGCCGCTCCTGTGGCCCGCGGACCTGCCGCTGCCCCGCGCGCCAGCGGCACCGTCGCGGCAGGAGGAGGAGGAGGAACAACGAGAAGAAGCGTACGGCGACCCGGAACGCACCGGGCCGGCGGCCTTGGACCGGCTGAATGTGTACCCCGTGGGCGACGAAGGCGACGAAAACAACGGTGACATCGACATATCACCGCTGCCGGCGGACGAGCCATTCACGCTCGTCCCGGTGGACGCCTATCTATTGCTCGTACAATGGGAGGAACACGTGAACCGCACGACCAATTACGACACGCCGCTGTGGTTTCTGGTCCGCGCAGCCGTCGTGCGCGCCTACGTGCTGCGCTTTCACCCGCTCCTCCGCCGGCGGGGCCCCATCGTGCGGGCCAGGCGCGCGCTCGAGGACGCCCGGGCGCGGCTCGACACCATCGAGGACGTGCTATTCTCCACCAAGATGCGCGACGTGGGTCAGCCCGAGCCGCGCGGTAAGACCAATGAGGATGTGGCCCGAGAGGTGGCCGCTCTGCGGAGCCGGCTCGGCACGCTGCTGGGCTCTCCTTAGCGCAGTAAAAAAACCCCGGCCACTGCGTGCCGCCCGCCCGCCAGCGACGGCGGGTTTTTTTTTGGTGGCAACTTACGGACGTGCGCACGGGTGGGGTGGCCAGCTCCCCTCCGCGGTGCCGAAGCGATGGACCACTTTGTGTACCGAGAGGCGCCGACACTGTACCGGTCGGATGCGGTGCCGCGCGGTGGCTACACGCCGATGTTTCACACGGGGCCGCCGGCGCAGCAGGCCCACTGGGGCTGGGGCGCAGGCGCGCCGGTGCCCGCCGCCGCGCCAGGGCCGCCGCAGCCCGCGCTCACGCTCGGCGGCGCAATGCTGCCGCTCTCGTCGCCCGGGGTGGTGAGCGCGGAGCTGGCAGCGGCGGTGCCACAGGCGCCGGGCGGGCACCGCGTGATCGGCGGCACGGCGGACGGCGTCGCGCTGCGCAGCTACCACACGATCGAGGGGCTCGCGGTGCCGCCGCTGCGCAGCGCGCCCGACGACCCGGTCGACTACGCGCTGCTGGTGCCCACCGAGGTGTACGTGTGCCGGACGAGCGCGACCAATTCGCGCACCAGCGAGCAGGTCACGTACCTGCGCCAGAAGATCGCCGAGTGCTCCGGGGGCCTGTCGCACATTGAGCTGGCCTTCAAGCTGGACACGGGCGACGGGCGGCCGCCGCAGTTTTGGTCGTGCTCGAGCCGGCAGAACCGGCCGATCGAGTTCCTCGAGCGCGACATCCGCGGCAACGCGTACAACCAGACGCAGGGCGAGTGGCGCTGCGACGCGCTCACCATGACCGAGACGCAGCGCCGGCGGGCCTGGGTCTACTCGCAGGCGCAGCGCGGCAAGCCG
>DAIDIF010000226.1 GCA_027451805.1 Acidobacteriota bacterium | reverse complement strand
GCCAACCCCTGTCTCCGCCTCGCCACCCTCAACAACGAAGGCCTCGACCTCAACGCCTACCGCATCGCCAAGTTCGATCTCCGCCGCTACTTCTCCGCCTTCTGCACCTCCTGCTACCTCGATGCCCGCAAGCCCGAGCCGGCGATCTACCAGCGCGCCCTCGGCATCCTCCACGCCGATCCCGCGCAATGCGTTTTCATCGACGACCGCGAGGAAAACCTCGTTCCCGCGCAAGCCCTGGGAATGAGGACCATCCACTTCCGCTCCGCCGCCCAGCTCGCCGCCGATCTCACCACGCTCGGCCTGCGATAAGCTCGCGCAGCGCCACGGCGGCTTCGCCCTCCGTCGCCCCCGCTTCCAGCGCCCACACATCCGGCAGATTCCGCCCCAACCCGTCCAAATCCAGCCCCGCCCCCACCACAAACACATTCGGCACGGCAAACAGCCCGTACTTCACCTCCACCGCCGCCGCCCGCGGCGCGTCCTTCACCAGCAGGCAGGCAAACTCGACCGACCGCGCCCCCCGCCCCTGCAGCAGCTCCCGCACCAAGCTCAGCGTCCGCCCCGAGTCGTAAACGTCGTCCACCGCCAGCACGTCCCGCCCGGCGACATCGCACCGCAAATCGTCCACGACCTCCACCCGCCCCGTCGAGCCCGTCCCCGCGTAGCTTCGCACCCGCATCGTCGCGGTCTCGATCGCCATCGGCACCGCCCGTGCCAGGTCGGCGAGAAAGTACAATCCGCCCTGCAGCAGCCCCACCAGCAGCAACTCGCGTCCGGCATAGTCCGCCGCGATCTGCCGCCCCGCCGCGCGCACCCGCGCGGCGACCGCTACCGCCGCGATCAGCTTGGTCCACATCCCACTTATAATGCCAGCCATGCCGCCCACGCTCATCGCCCAGCCCACCCGCATCGCCCCCGCCGGCAACAAGCCCAAGTTGATCGACGAGTTCGTCGGCCGCGTGAATTCCCAAACCTCGGCCTGCAGCGTCGCCCGCATGCAAAGCCCCGCCGGCTGGCAGGAGCCCGGTCAGACGCCCGATTTCGACGAGTTCACCGTCGTCCTCGCCGGCACGCTCCACGTCGAGCATCGCGCCGGCTCGCTCGACCTCCGCGCCGGCCAGGCCGTCATCGCCCATCGCGGCGAATGGGTGCGCTACTCCACTCCCGAAGGCGCCGAGTACATCGCCGTTTGCCTCCCCGCCTTCAGCCCCGCCACCGTTCACCGCGACCCGGAGTGAGCCTTGGCCGGCGTGCGCCGAGCCGCCAGCAGCGCCCGCGCGTGCCGCAGCGCCTCCGCCCCCGATTCCTCCCCCGCCAGCATCCGCGCCAGCTCCGCCACCCGCGCCTCGCCCGCCAGCGTCATCGCCTGCGTCCGCGTCCGTCCGCCCGCCGTCTCCTTCTCCACCTGGATGTGGTGATCCGCGAAGCTCGCAATTGACGCCAAGTGCGTCACGCACAGCACCTGGTAGTGCCGCGCCAGCCGCTGCAGCTTCCGCCCCACCGCCTCGCCCGCCCGTCCGCCGATGCCGGCGTCAATCTCGTCCAGCACCAGCGTCCGCCCGCGCGCCGCCGCTGCGCCCGTGCGCATCGGCCCTGCTCCCGCTTCCACCACCAGGTGCAGCCCCAGCAGCAGGCGTGACAGTTCGCCCCCCGAGGCGATCGCCGCCACCGGCTGCAGCGGCTCGCCCGGATTGGTCGAGGCCAAAAACCGCACCCGTTCCCACCCGCTCGCGCTCCACGCTTCGCGCCCCGCCTCTCCCGGCTCCTGGGGCTCGAACTCCACCGCAAAGCGCAGCGTCATCGCCAGGTCGCTCACCTCCGCCTCCAGCCGCCGCGCCAGCTCCGCCGCCGCCGCCCGCCGCCTCCGGCTCAGCTCGCCCGCCCGCTTGCGGTACTCGCTCTCGGCCCGCTGCGCCGCCATCTGCGCTGCCGCCGTCTCGGCCTCGCTGTTCTCCACCCCCTCCAGCTCCCGCTGCACCTCCTCCCGCTGCCGCAGCACGTCCTCCAGCGTCGGTCCGTACTTGCGCCGCAGCCGGTCCAGTAGCGCCAGCCGGTCTTCCACCTCCGCCAGCCGCCCCGGCGAGGCCTCCAGTCCCTCCGCCCGGCCCCGAATCTCCTGCGCCAGGTCCGCCACTTCCGCCCGCACCGCCTCCAGCCGCGGCGCCAGCGCGGCAACCCCGGCATCGAACCGCTCCCACTCCTGCACCTGCCGCAGCGCCGCCTTGAGCTGCGCCGCCGCCGCTTCCTCCGCCTCGTACAGCCGGTCGTAGGCCCCGTGCGCCAGCGCCGCGATCTTTTCCGCGTTCGCCAGCCGCTGCCGCTCCTGCTCCAGGGCGGTGTCCTCGCCCGCCCGCGGCCTCGCCGCGTCAATCTCCTGCGCCTGAAAGCGCCACAGATCGGCCTGCTGCAGCCGCCGCCTTTGCTCCGCCTCGTCCGCCTCCAGCCGCTCCCGCGCCGCCCGCCAGGCGCCGTGCGCCGCCGCCGTCGCCGCCGTCTCCGCTTCCGCCCCCGCGAAGCGGTCCAGCAGCGCCAGTTGCGCCGCCGGCGTGAACGCCGCCAGCACTTCGTGTTGGGAGTGGATCTCGCCCAGCCGCCGCGCCAGCTCGCGCAGCAGCCCCAGCGTCGCCGGCTGATGGTCCACGAACGCCCGGCTCCGCCCGCCGCCCACCTCCCGCCGCAGCAGCACTTCGTCCCCCTCCGGCTCGGAAAGTCCGTGCGCCTCCGCCCACGCCGCCGCCTCCTTGGCATGGGCAAACGGCTGCGTGAACGTCCCGCCCACTTTCGCCAGCGCCGTCCCCGCCCGCACCGCCGCCGCTTCCGCCCGCTCCCCCAGCAGCAGCCCCAGCGCGTCCACAATGATGGATTTTCCCGAGCCCGTCTCCCCCGTCAGCACGTTGAAGCCGGGCCCCAACTCCAGCGCCACCCGGTCAATCAGCGCGTAGTTTTCAATCTGCAGGTTGACCAGCATGGTGCCGCGCCCTCCAGCATAGCGCGCCCCGGATTTGCCTTTCGGCTATGCTAACGATTAAGAAACACTGCACACGGCGCGCCTGCATCTCGGGCACCGTGGAATGGAGTTCCCTTGAACCTGCTCGCGCTGATCGCACCCGCGGATGCGGTCACCCGGATCATCGCCAACACCGGCATGGTGGCCAAGGTGATCCTGGTCATTCTGCTGCTGTTATCGCTGTTTTCCTGGACCATCATCTTCAACAAGTGGTCCGCCTACAAGCTGCGCCGCCGCCAGACCCGCCGCTTCCTCCGCGCCCTCTACAAAACCGGCCGGCTGAGCGAGCTGCACGCCGCCAGCGAGACCTTCCGTCCCTCGCCCGCGGTCGAAGTCTTCGAGGCCGGCTTTGACGAGCTCGAACGCCAGCTCCGCCCCGGCGGCGGCCGCAACCTGGCCAGCGTCGAGCGCGCCCTGCGCGCCGAAACCGGCGATCAGGTGGCGCTGATGGAGTCACGCTTGAGCTGGCTCGCCACCATCGCCTCCGCCAGCCCCTTCATCGGCCTCTTCGGCACCGTCTGGGGCATCATGGACGCCTTTCTCGACCTCGGCACCTCCGGCGCCACCACCCTGCGCGCCGTCGCTCCCGGCGTCTCCGAAGCCCTGATCACCACCGCCGCCGGCCTGTTCGCCGCCATCCCCGCCCTCATCGCCTACAACCAGTTCGTCCCCCAGGTGCGCGAGCTCGCCACCGCCACCGAGGAGTGCGCGCTCGAGTTCACCAGCCGCGCCGAGGAGGTTGTCTCCGGCGCTGAGCCCGAGCGTGCCTCCGAGCGCGCCACCACCTCCGTACGCTGATGCCCGCCTCGCTCCAGCGCGGCTCCGGCGTCTCGCTTGCCGAGATCAACGTCACCCCCCTGGTGGACGTCATGCTCGTCCTGCTGGTGATCTTCATGATCACCGTCCCGGTCATTCAGTCCGGCATCCAGGTGCAGGTGCCCCAGACCCACAACACCAAGGCGCTCAGCCAGAACCTGCTGGTCGTCTCCGTCACCCGCAGCGGCAACGTCTACATCGGCGACAAGATCACCAACCTGCGCACCATCGATGCCGATCTGCGCAAGTTGATGGCCGGCAGGAAGCAGCAGTCCATCTACGTCCGCGCCGACGAGCACGTCTCCTGGGGCGTGCTGGCCCGCGTCATGGATTCCATCAAGAGCGGCGGCCTCACCAGCGTGGAGATGGTCACACAGCCGTATGACCACTCCTTCGCGCCGCCCGCGTCCAAGTAAGCAGAGGCAGGACGTGAGACGCTGGGCCCAACCCGAGCAGTTGCGCACCACCCGCGGCGGCGCCGCCGGGTGGCTGCTGTCGCTGGCCTTGCACAGCGCCCTTGCCGGCCTGCTCGTCTATGGCGCCTGGCTGGGCCACTTCCTTCCCCTCGGCGGCAAGAGCCCTGGCACCTCCGCCCCCGGCGCCATCACCGCCAATCTGGTCAGCAAGGTGCCCGGCGGCGTCATCCCCATGCCCTCGCCCGTGATCGCGCCCACCAAGAACCGCCTCGCCAGCGACATCCACGCCCGCGGCGTCACCCGCCCCCACCATTTCGCCGCCCCCCGCCGCTCCGTCCCCCTGCCCTCCTACTCCCCCGAAAAGATGGCGCGCTTGGAGGCCGAACGCGAGTTGCGCGCCCTGGCCCGCGCCGATCAGCCCAAGAAGCGCAGCAACCGCGTCGCCTACGGCGCCGGCGGCCGCGTCTCCTTTCCCGCCACCACCTCCCAGCAGGGCAATGCCGGCAGCGGCGGCATGTCCTTCGGCGACGCCAGCTTCGGCCACCTCTATACCGACTGGGTCAACCACCTGCGTGACCGCCTGCAGTATTACTGGATCCAGCAGCCCCGCGACCCCTCGCTGCCCTCCGGCCTCAAGGTCACCGTCAGCATGGTCGTCAACCGCGCCGGCGCCGTCGAATCCATCCGCTACGTCAGTCGCTCCAGCTCACTCGAAGTCAATCAGATGGGCTATGACACCGTGCAGCAGTTGGCCCAGCACGAGCGCTTTCCCCTCCCCCTCGGCTACGGCCCCTCCAGCCTCGCCGTCTCGGTCACTTTTGAGTTGACGCACTAAGGAAATTCTTAAATACCGGCCGGTCAGTCCGCCTGTCCGAGTCACATTGTGCTAAAGTGAGCCTTCGGTAGCGCCGATAGCGCTACCGATGAACTTTAACTCACAGGCTTCCGGCATGCGCTTGCGCTTCCCCCCGCTCGCCGCCGTCGTGGCGGTTCTTTGCAGCTTCGGCTGGCTGCAGGCTTGGGCTGCGCCCGGCTACGTCGCCCTGCCCGCCACCCCGGTCGGCCAATCCGCCGCCGCGCAGACCGTCACCTTCGCCTTCCCCGCCGCCGCCACTGTCAGCGCCGTGGCCACGCTCTTCCAGGGCGCGCCCAACCTCGACTTCACCTCCGCCGGCACCACCTGCGTCGGCGCGCTGAACAAGAACGCCACCTGCACCGTCTCCGTCGTCTTCACCCCGCGCGCCCTGGGCACCCGCCTCGGCGCGGTGGAACTGCTCGGCGCCAACAACGCCATCCTGCAGACGGTCTTCATCAGTGGCATCGGCACCGGCCCCGGCGTCACCTTTAACTCCAGCTCGATGACCTCCATCGGTGCCGGCTTCGGCTACCCCGATGCGCTGGCCTTCGACGGCTACGGCAACCTCTACATTGGCGACTATCCCTCCGGCAACACCACCGGCCGCGGCGTGGTCGAGTTGCCGCTGGTCAACGGCGCCCTCAGCACCGCCAATCAGAAAATCGTCGGCGCCGGCCTTAATTACGTGGATGGCCTCGCCGTCGACGGCGCCGGCAATATGTACGTCTCCGACTACGACGAGAACAAGGTCATCGAGGTCCCCGCCGCCGGCGGCGCCAACATCGTCCTGCTGCAGAACACCGGCGCCAACACCAACCTCGTCTACAACCCTGCCGGCCTCACCGTGGACGGCGCCGGCAACCTCTACGTCTGCGACTACGGCAACAATCGCGTCATCGAAATTCCCAATCAAAACGGCTCGCTCAACCCCGCCGCCGCCATCTATCTGGGTAGCGGCCTTGCGGCCCCCTCCGGCGTCAAGGTGGACGCCGCCGGGAACCTGCTCATCGCCGATTGGGGCAATGCCCGCATCGTGGAGATTCCGAACCAGAACGGCGTGCTCAACTCCGCCGCCCAGATCACGCTCGTCGGCAACCTGCCCGGCATGCCCTCCGATCTCGCGCTCGATCCCGCCGGCGACATCTACTTCACCATGGAAGTGGACAGCGTCGTCGAGGTCATCCCCTACAGCAACGGCGCCTACGATCCCACCCAGGCCTATCGGCTCGCCCAGAACCAGAACGATCCCGACGCCATCGCCCTCGACGGCGCCGGCAACGTCTATTTTTGCGACACCTACGACGGCTTGGTGTACCAGCTCAACATGGACCCCGCCGCGCTGAACTTTGGCAACGTCGGCGTCGGCCAGACCAGCGCGCCCCAGACCACCCCGGTCCTCAGCTACGGCAATCAGCCGCTGAGCATCAACTCGGTCGCCTTCGGCGCCCTGTTCCCCAATCAGGGCAGCACCTGCACCGGCACCCTCAACCCCGGCGACCGCTGCAACCTGATCGCCGCGTTTGCGCCCAACAATCTCGGCCCCGTCACCCAGTCCGCGGTTATCAGCGACGATGCGGTCAATCTGCCGCAGCCCACCCAATCGGTCATCATGTCCGGCACCGGCGTGCAGGGCGCCCAGAACATCAGCTTCTCCGTCTCCGGCCCGCTCAGCTTCGGCGTCGCCCCCTTCCCCATCGTCGCCACCGGCGGCGGCTCCGGCAACCCGGTCAACCTCACGCTGCAGAGCGGCCCGGCCACGCTCGCCGGCAATACCCTCACCGTCACCGGCATCGGGACCATCGTCATCGCCGCCACCCAGGCCGGCAATAGCCTCTACCTCCCCGGCTCCGCCACCCTCACTCTCAACGTCGTGCAGGGCCTGCCCGCCGTTACCTGGACGCCTTCCATCCCGGCCACCTTCACCTACGGCCCCACCCTGGCGCCGATTCTCGACGCTTCCACCCCCGTCCCCGGCTCCTGGCAGTACAAGCTCGGCGGCGCGCCGGTGAACGCCGCCATCGTTCCGCCCGTCGGCACCTGGCAGATCGAGGCCACCTTCACCCCCGCCGATCTGGTGGACTACGCCAGCGTCACGCAAAACCTCAACATCACCGTGCAGCCCGCGGTGTTGCGCGTCATCGCCGCCAATCAGAGCATGCAGCAGGGCGCCGCAGTGCCCGCGCTCACCTACTCCATCACCGGCTTCCAGGACAGCGACACCGCCGCCCTCATCACCGGCGCGCCGCTGCTCTCCACCCCGGCGACCTCGAGCTCCGTCGGCGGCGTCTATCCCATCACCGTCTCCGTCGCCGGCATGACCGCGCAGAATTACACCTTCTTGGGTGTGCCCGGCCAACTTACCGTCAACGGCGTCGGCCCGCAGGCGCAGACCATCGCCTTTCCGCCGCTCGCCAACGTCACCTGGATCGGCGCCCCGCTCACCGTCCCCCTCGCCGCCACCGCCACTTCCGGCCTGCCGGTCAGCTACGCCGTCACCGGCCCGGCCACGCTCAGCGGCTCGACGCTGACCGTGGACGGCGTCGGCACCGTCACCATCACCGCCTCCCAGGCCGGCAACGCCGATTTCCTCGCGGCCGCGTCGGTCGCGCGCTCGTTCGTCTCCAGCCTGCCCTATTTCCAGGCCGAGGTCATCCATCGCGACCTCGCCCTGCGCAACCTGCCGGCGGGTGCTGAGCTCTGGTTTGACGCCACCGCCTCCGCCCGCGGCATCACCGACGGCACCGTGATCGCCTTCCAGGCCGGCCAGTTGGCCGTCACCGTCAACGGCGTCACCCAGACCTACGCCACGCCCAATGCGGTGATTACGTTCTCCGCTGCCGCTGTGCACGCCACCAGCGTCTACGACGCCGCCTCCGGCACCTGGTTCACCACCCTGCCGCTGCCTGCCGCCGGTGCGGGCGATGCGGACCGCGGCGATCCCGGCTTCGCCGGCAACCACCGCGACGCCAGTGACGGCGGCAACGCCTGGTTCCTGGATGGCTTCGGCCTTCCCGCCTCCGCCCTGGCCGGCGCCCATGCCGCCCAGGTCGCCTGGAGCGGCGTCGTCAGCACCAATCGCGCCGGGTTCGACCTGCGCTGGCGCTGGCGCGCCTCCGCCTACGCGCACTGGCTTGCTGATTACAACGCGCTCGGCGTCCAGCCGGTGCGCGGCGCCGATCCCGGCGATGCCCCCGGCTCGCTCGAACATGTGGAGCGTTATCTGCTGCGCGACGCCATCCATACGCGCCGCGGCCAGCTCGCCGGCGCGACCGATCGCTTCTAGCCGGACCCCGGCCTCCGCCCGGCCATAGAGCGCGCAGCCCGCGTGGTAAAATCAGCTATCCCGCCGGCCTGCCGCCCGGCTTGCCGCCGCTACTATGCCGTCTCTCGTCGCACAGGTTTTCGGTACCAAGAACGAACGTGAGGTCAAGCGCCTGCGGCCCTTGGTCCAGCGCATCAACGACCTCGAGTCCGCCATGCAGGCGCTCAGCGACGAGGAGATGCGCGCCAAGACCGCCGAGTTCCAGCAGCTCCTGCGCGAGCGCAGCGCCGCCGCCGCCACCGAGGAGGAAAAGCTCGAGGCCGAAAAGGCCGCGCTCGACGAGATTCTGCCCGACGCCTTCGCCCTGGTGCGCGAGGGCGGCCGCCGCGTGCTGCAGATGCGCCACTTCGACGTGCAGCTCATCGGCGGCATCGTGCTGCACCAGGGGCGCATCGCGGAGATGAAGACCGGCGAGGGCAAGACCCTGGTCGCCACCCTCCCCGTCTATCTCAATGCCCTTGCCGGTCGCGGCGTTCACGTCGTCACCGTCAACGATTACCTCGCCCGCCGCGACTCGGAATGGATGGGCCGCCTCTACCAGTTCCTCGGGCTCAGCGTCGGCGTCATCGTCCACGACCTCGACGACCAGCAGCGCAAGGCCGCCTACGCCTGCGACGTCACCTACGGCACCAACAACGAGTTCGGCTTCGACTACCTGCGCGACAACATGAAGTTCGACGTCGCCGATTGCTGCCAGCGCGGCCATCACTTCGGCATCGTCGACGAGGTCGACTCCATCCTGATCGACGAGGCCCGCACCCCGCTCATCATCTCCGGCCCTTCCGAGGAGTCCACCGACAAGTACTACCGCATTGACCGCATCATCCCCCGCCTGGAGCGCGGCGATCCGCCCGAGGGCACGGAAAAAGCCGCCACCGGCGACTACTACCTCGACGAAAAGCAGCGCACCGCCACCCTCACCGAGCAGGGCGTCGGAAAGTGCGAGCAGGCGCTGGGGGTCGAGAACCTCTACGACATCGCCAACATGGAGCTCGTCCACCACGTCAACCAGTCGCTGCGCGCCCACACGCTCTACAGGCTCGACGTGGATTACGTGGTCAAGGAGGAGCCCGATCCGCAGACCGGCCGGATCGAGAAGAAGGTCATCATCGTGGACGAGTTCACCGGCCGCCTCATGCCCGGCCGGCGCTGGTCCGACGGCTTGCACCAGGCGGTCGAGGCCAAGGAAGGCGTCAAGATCGAGCGCGAGAACCAGACCCTCGCCACCATCACCTTCCAGAACTACTTCCGCATGTACCGCAAGCTGGCGGGCATGACCGGCACCGCCGAAACCGAAGCCACCGAGTTCCACTCCACCTACAAACTCGACGTGGTCGTGATCCCCACCAACCGCAACCTCATCCGCAAGGAACACTCCGACGTCGTCTACCGCACCGAGCGGGAAAAGTTCACCGCCGTGGTGGAGGAGATCAAGGACTGCGCCCAGCGCGGCCAGCCCGTGCTGGTCGGTACCATCTCGGTGGAAAAATCCGAGCGCGTCAGCGACATGCTGCGCAAGGCCAAGGTGCCGCACGTCGTCCTCAACGCCAAGTTCCACGAGAAGGAAGCTGAGATCGTCGCCCAGGCGGGCCGCAAAAAGGCGGTCACTATCGCCACCAACATGGCCGGCCGCGGCACCGACATCCTGCTCGGCGGCAACCCCGAAGCCATGGTGCGCGCCGCGCTGCTCAAGAAGGGCGTGCATTGGGACACCCTCCCCGCCGCCGAGCGCGCCGCCGCCATCGCCCCGCATAAGGCCGAGACCGACCGCGAGCACGACGAGGTCGTCGCCTTGGGCGGCTTGCACATCATCGGCACCGAACGCCACGAATCCCGCCGCATTGACAACCAGCTCCGCGGCCGCGCCGGCCGCCAGGGCGATCCCGGCTCTTCCCGCTTTTATCTCTCCCTCGAGGACGACCTGCTGCGCATCTTCGGCGGCGAAAAGATCTCCGGCCTCATGCTCCGCCTGGGGATGGAGGAGGGCCAGCCGATCGAAAGCCGCCTCATCAGCCGCCGCATCGCCGCCGCCCAGGAACAGGTCGAAGCCCAGCACTTCGAGAGCCGCAAGCATCTGCTCGAGTACGACGACGTGATGAACAAGCAGCGCGAGGCCGTCTACGGCATGCGCCGCGACCTGCTCGCCGGCCTCGACCAGAAGGAGTTCCTGCTGGGCGTCGCCGAGGCCTCCGTCGAAACCGACCTCGAGACCTATTGCGGCAAGGACGTCCACCCCGACAAATGGAACCTTGCCGGCCTGCGCCAGTCCTTCAAGGAGCGTTTCGGCCTCGACTTCCAGGAGTCGGTGGATGCCGATACGCTCGCCTTTGAGGAGCTGCACCACGCCCTGGTGGACCTGCTGCGCGCCAAGTACGACGAGAAGGAGGCGCTCATCGGCGCACCCCAGTTGCGCCACTTCGAGCGCATCGTCATGCTGCAGATCCTCGACAATCTGTGGAAAGACCACCTGCTGGCGATGGATCACCTCAAGGAGGGCATCGGCCTGCGCGGCTATGGCCAGCGCGATCCACTGATCGAGTACAAAAAAGAGTCCTTCGACATGTTCCAGGATCTGATGGAGCGCATCGAAGGCGAGAGCGTCCATACCCTGTTTCTCGCCCGCATCCAGACGCGCGAGGAACAGGAGCGCGAGTTGGTCGCGCGGCGCGACGCCGAGGCCCAGGCCATGCGCGATTACGAGCGTGAGATGGAGCGCCGCAAGCAAAAGCAGGCGCGCGAGCTGCGCTTCTCCGGGGGCGATGCGCCCGCCGCCGTCGCCACCGTCGTCCGCAACGAGGAGAAGGTCGGCCGCAACGACCCCTGCCCCTGCGGTTCCGGCAAGAAGTACAAGAAGTGCCACGGCGCCACCGACGCCGCCTGAGCCGCCAATGCCCGCCGCTGAGCTGGAAGGCTTCTCGCTGGCCGCGATCCGCGCCGCGCAGGCGCGCATCGCCCCCTACATCCGCCGCACTCCGCTGGTCTCCAGCGCCACCCTCAGCCGCCGCCTCGGCGCGCCCGTCTACCTCAAGCTCGAGCTCTTCCAGAAGACCGGCGCCTTCAAGGTGCGCGGCGCCTTCAACAAGATGGCGCCGCTCGCTCCCGGCACCCGCGTCGTCGCCGTCAGCGGCGGCAACCACGCCCAGGCGGTCGCCTATGCCGCCGGCGTGCTCGGCATGCACGCCCGCGTCTTCATGCCCGCTTCCACGCCCGTCAATTATCTCGATGCCACCCGCGGCTATGGCGCCGAGGTGGTCTTGGTCGAGGCGATTGCCGATGCCTTCGCCCAGGCGCAGGCCGCCGTCGCCGGGGGCTGCGTCATGGTGCATCCCTTCGACGATCCCGTGATCATCGCCGGCCAGGGCACGCTCGGTCTCGAGATTGCCGAAGATCTGCCCGACGTGAGCGACGTGCTGGTCAGCATCGGCGGCGGCGGCTTGGCCGCCGGCGTCGCCGCCGCCCTCAAGCCGCTCCAGCCGCACATCCGCATCTGGGGCGTCGAAACCGAAGGCGCCGACGCCATGGCGCGCGCCCTCGCCGCCGGCGCCCCGGTCACCATCCAGC
>DAIDIF010000225.1 GCA_027451805.1 Acidobacteriota bacterium | reverse complement strand
GGCGGCGGACCCGCCGGCATGGCGGCTGCGGCCCGCGCCGCCGAGGCCGGCCGCGCCGTCATCCTGGTGGACGACAACCCCGAGCTCGGCGGCCAGATCTGGCGCGCCACCGCCAACCCCTGGGCCGAACGCGTGGCGCGCGCCCGGGTGAGCGTGCTGCCGCAGACGCGCATCGTCGCCAGCCCCGCTCCCGGCAGACTCTGGGCGGAGTCGCCCGCGGGCAGCCTCGAACTCGAGTGCGCCCAGCTCATTCTCGCCACCGGCGCGCGCGAGCGCTTCCTGCCCTTTCCCGGCTGGACGCTGCCCCACGTGCTGGGCGCCGGCGGCGTGCAGGCGATGGCCAAGAGCGGGCTGCCGGTGGCGGGCAAGCGCATCGTCGTGGCCGGCGCCGGGCCACTGCTGCTGGCGGTGGCGGCGTATTTGCGCGCGCACGGCGCCGAGATCGCCGCGGTCTGCGACCAGGCGGGCTGGGCGGCGCTGGCGCAATTCGGCGCCGGCCTGCCCGGGAGCAAGCTGGCCGAGGGCGCCAAGCTGGCGCGCACGCTGCGCGGCGTGCCGATGTGGCGCAACGCCTGGCCCGTGGAAGCGCGGCCGGGGGAAGTGACGATCGCGCGCGCCGGCGGCAAGCGCCGCGTCACCGTGGCCTGCGACTACCTCGCCTGCGGGTTCCACCTGGTGCCCAACACCGAGCTGGCGGCGCTGCTCGGCTGTGCCACCCAGAACGGCTGCGTCATCGTCAACGCCCGCCAGGAGACCACCGTCACCGGCGTCTTCTGCGCCGGCGAGCCCACCGGCGTCGGCGGCGTGGAGCTGGCGGTCGCCGAGGGCGAGATCGCCGGTCTCACCGCCGCCGGCGCGGCGCCGGGGGCCGAGCTGCTGCGGACGCGGGCGCAGCAGCGCGCCTTCGCCGAACGGCTGGCGCGCGCCTGCGCCCTGCGGCCCGAGCTGCGCGCGCTGCCGCAGCCGGAAACCTTCGTCTGCCGCTGCGAGGACGTCACCCACGCGCGGCTTGCGGCCCAGCCCGACGGCCGCTCGGCCAAGCTGCTCACCCGCTGCGGCATGGGCCCCTGCCAGGCGCGCGTCTGCGGCCCCGCCTGCGAGTTCCTCTACGCCTGGCGCCCCGACGCCGTCCGCCCCCCGGTCTTCCCCGCCGCGGTCGCCACCCTGGCGCGCTAGGCGGCGCCGCCGCATTGCTGGTGGCGGGGTTGGGCATCTACGGCGTGGTGGCCGTACACGGGGGAGTGCCGGCGGGGCGAGCTCGGCCTTCGCGTCGCGCTGGGCGCGAGCCGCGGGCGCATCGCCGCCGGGGTGTTGCGGCGCGGGTTGACGCCGGTGGCGGCGGGGCTGGCGCTGGGGCTGGCGGCGGCCTGGATCTTCGCGCGCGCGCTGGCGGCGCAACTGTTCGCCGTCTCGCCCCACGACCCCTGGACCTATGCGCTGGCGGCCGGCCTGCTGGCGCTGGCGGCGCTCGCCGCCTGCGCCGATCCGCGGGAAGCCCTGCGGCGGTAGCGCCGCCTAGATATCCAGGTTTTTGACGTCGAGCGCGTTCTGCTCGATGAACTCGCGGCGGGGGGCGACCTCTTCCCCCATCAGCGTGGAGAAGATCTCCTCGCAGGCCGGCAGGTCCTCCAGCCGGACCTTGAGCAGGGTGCGGGTGGTGGGGTCCATGGTGGTCTCCCACAGCTGGTCGGCGCGCATTTCGCCCAGCCCCTTGTAGCGCTGCACGCTGAACAACCGCTTGCCCTCGTCGAGGATGAACTCCAGCAGCCGGCGGCCGTCCGCGGCCTCCACCGGCGCGGCGTCGCCGTCGGTGAGCAGGAAGGGGGGATGGTAATGCTCGGCGATCTGGCGCAGGCCGCGCAGCGCCTGTTTGAACTCGGGCAGCAGCGCCAGCTCGGCGTTGACCACGCGCTCGAGCTGGTTGGCGTCCTTGTAGCGCAGCTCCCACAAGTTGTGCTCCTCATCCAGCACCGCCTGCGCCTTGGCGATGCCGGCGAGCGCGGCCACCTTGGGGGCGAGGGCGCGCAGCTTGTCCGGCGTTTCGAAGTCCGCCTTCTTGTCCAGCCCGGCTTCGAGCACCAGTTGGGTGAGCGCGGGGTGGCGCAGCTTGCGGTCGGCCTTGTCGAAGTGGGTGTGGAAGTCGCTCAACTGCACCAGGAACTTGCTCAGCGCGGCGCCCTTGAGCTCGGCCCCGCCTTCCCCGTAGCGCAGGGCGCGGTCCTCAGTGATGCGCCGCATCATCACGCTGACGAACTCCTTGTCGTCCTTGATGTACTGCTCGCTGCGCCCCTTCTTGATGCGGTAGAGCGGCGGCTGGGCGATGAAGACGTTGCCCTTGTCGATCAGCATCTTCATGTGGCGGAAGAAGAAGGTGAGCAGCAGGGTGCGGATGTGGCTGCCGTCCACGTCGGCGTCGGTCATCAGGATGACCTTGGCGTAGCGCAGCTTGGTGTAGTCCAGGTCGGTGGCCGCGGGGCCGATGCCGGTGCCCAGCGCGGTGATCAGCGCGCGGATCTCCTCGTGGCCCAGCATCTTGTCGTAGCGCGCCTTCTCCACGTTCAGGATCTTGCCCTTCAGCGGCAGGATCGCCTGGTAGCGGCGGTCGCGGCCCTGCTTGGCGGTGCCGCCGGCGCTCTCCCCCTCGACGATGAAGATTTCGCAGCGCTGGGGGTCGCGCTCGCTGCAGTCCGCCAGCTTGCCCGGCAGCCCGCCCGAGTCCAGCGCCCCCTTGCGCCGGGTGAGGTCGCGCGCCTTGCGCGCCGCCTCGCGCGCGCGCGAGGCCTCGATCGCCTTGGCGATGATGCGCTTGGCCACCGGCGGGTTGTGCTCCAGATACTCGCCCAGCTTCTCGTTGATCAGCGCCTCCACCTGGCCCTTGATGTCGCTGTTGAGTTTGCCCTTGGTCTGGCCCTCGAACTGGGGCTGGGGCAGCTTGACGCTGATCACCGCCACCAGCCCCTCGCGCACGTCGTCGCCGGTGAGGTTTTCCTTCACGTCCTTGAACAGGTTGAGGCTCTGCCCGATGACGTTGATGGTGCGGGTGAGCGCGCTGCGGAAGCCGGAGAGGTGGCTGCCGCCGTCCACCGTGTTGATGTTGTTGGCGAAGCTGAACAGGGTCTCGGTGTAGCTGTCGTTGTACTGCAGCGCCACCTCCATCTGCAGCACCCCGCCGGCGATGTCGCGCGCCCCCTCCATGACGATGGGCTTGTCGTGCAGCACCTGCTTGCCGCGGTTGAGATGGCGCACGAACTCGGCGATGCCGCCGGTGTAGCGGAACTCCGCCGCCTTGTCGGTGCGCTCGTCGGTGAGCGTGATCAGCAGCCCGCGGTTGAGGAAGCTGAGCTCGCGCAACCGGTTGGCCAGGGTGTCGAAGTTGTACTCGGTGATGGTGAAGATGGTCGCGTCGGGCTTGAAGGTGATCTTGGTGCCGCGCTTCTGCGTCTTGCCCGCGCGCTGGATGGGGCCCAGGATTTCCCCGCAGGCGAACGACTGCTGCCAGGTGTAGCCGTCGCGCCAGATCTCGAGCTCCAGCGCTTCCGAGAGCGCGTTGACGCAGCTCACCCCCACCCCGTGCAGCCCGCCCGAGACCTTGTAGCTGGAGCTGTCGAACTTGCCTCCGGCGTGCAGCTTGGTCATCACGATCTCGGCCGCGCCCCGCTTCTCCCCGTCCACCTCCATCTCCCCCACCGGGATGCCGCGGCCGTTGTCCACCACGGTGATCGAGTTGTCGGTGTGGATGGTGACGTCGACCCGGTCGGCGAAGCCCGCCAGCGCCTCATCCACCGAATTGTCCACCACTTCGTAGACGAGATGATGCAGCCCCATCTCGCCGGTGGAACCGATGTACATGGCCGGGCGCTTGCGCACCGCCTCCATCCCGCCCAGGACCTTGATCGAGGCGGCGGAATAATCGGCGCTGTCGGGGATCGGAGAGCCTACGGCAACCGCGTCTTTGGTGCTCACAAGGGGTCTTCAGAAGGCCGGCGGTTGGCGCCGCGGGCGTGCTTCTAGAATACCACGGCGGGGCCGGAAATCGCACCCCCAGGACGGCGGCAACTGATTGAAAAGCGATGCCCTTACGCCGGGCCGGCGCCCCCGGCGCTCAGATCCGCATCGGCATCACCACGTAGCGGTACTGGGCCCCGTCGCTGGCGTTGGGGCGGAGCTGGCCGGCGGAGTTTTCGTCCTTGACCTCCAGCAGCACCTCGTCCTCGTCCACCACCTCCAGGAACTGCTGCAGATAGGCGGAGTTGAAGCCGATCAGCATGGGCGCGCCGGTGTAGGCGGTCGCCAGCTCCTCGTCCGACTCCCCCATGTCGCTGTTGGAGGAGGCCACGATCACCTTGTTCTCCTCCAGCCGCACCCGGATCAGGTGGCTGCGCTCGTCGGCGAACTGCGCGACGCGCTTGATCGAGTCCATGAACTCCTGCCGGTTGAGCGGCACCGGCACCATCGGCGCCTTGGGCAGCACCGCCTCGAAGTTGGGGAACTGCCCGGTCAGCTTGCGGGCGCTGAGCAGGCGGCGCGACCCCTCCGCCCCGGGCTCGGCTCCGGCCAGCGGGACGCGGAAGAACAGATGGGTGTCGTCCTGGGCGAACTCCACCGCCGCCTCCGCCGGAGCCTCCTCCAGCAGGCCGAGCAGCTCGGCCATGGCTTTGCGCGGCACCAGGGCGCGCAGCTCGGCGGTCACGCCGCCGAGCGCGAGCTGGTCCTGCACGATGTGGGCGAGGCGGTGGCCGTCGGTGGCGACCAGCGCCAGCGAGCTGGGCTTGAGCACCAGCAGGGCGCCGTTGAGGGTGTAGCGCGTCTCCTCGCTGGAGATGGCGAAGATGGTCTTCTGGATCATGGCGCGCAGCGGCGCCGCCGGCAGCGTGATCGCGCCCGCCGGCGGGAACACCGCCAGCTCGGGAAAGTTTTCCCGCGACATCCCCACCATGCGGGTGTTGGCCCGCCCGCAGCGCAGCGACACCCAGTGGTTCTCCAGCCGCTTGAGCGCGATGTCGGCCTCCGGCAGCAGGCGCACGTAATCCAGCAGGCGGCGCGCCGGCAGCGCGCAGGCGCCGCTCTTTTTCACCGTCGCCGCGCAGGCGCTCTGCAGCCCCAGCTCCAGGTCGGTGGCCGCCAGCAGCAGCTTGCCCTCCGGCGTGGCCTCGGCCAGGATGTTGGCCAGGATGGGCATGGTGGTCTTGCGCTCGACCACGCCCTGCAGCAACAGCAGTTCTTGCAGCAGGTCGGACTTGCGGACGGTGATCTCCATGCGGGCTCCTTCCGGCGGCGGAAAACCGATTCATTGTAGCCGGTTTCCGCGGGCCGGGGTAGGGCGAACGCCGCCGCGCCGCGCCCGCCTAGGGGTGGTGCCGCACCACCGTGGCGCCGGGAAAGCGGGTGGAGAAGACCGCCTCCGCGAGGCGCGGGTTGATCGCGATGGCGGTGTAGCGCACCCGGTGGTAGTCGCCCCCGGGCTGGAAGATCTGCTGCTGCACCTCCACCCATTGCCGGGCGGGATCGAACCAGAGCTGGATCCGGGGAATCCGCGCCGCCGCGTCGGCGTCGCGCGGGGTGAGGGTGAGCTCGACCACCGCCGCGCCGTCCAGCGTGGCCGGTGGATCGAGCACGATGTGATAGGACTTCCGCAGCGCCGCGCCGCTCGCGCCCAGCCCCAGCAGCAGGTACTGCTCCACCGCGGCGGCGTGCTGCGCCAGCGGGTAGACGTCCACCTGCCGGCTGGCCGGGATGTAGACCCAGGCGGTGGCGTGGCGGTAGACCAGCGTCTTGGCGCTGGCGGCCGGCTGGGTGAGCTGCAGGCGGTAGCGCGGGCCCGCGGCGCCGCGCGCG
>DAIDIF010000224.1 GCA_027451805.1 Acidobacteriota bacterium | reverse complement strand
GGCGCTGGCCCTCGGCCTCGCCGCCGGCCTCCCCGCGCTCGTGGTCGCCTTGGTGCTCCTCTGGCTGCCGCGCAACCGGCCCCTCCTGGGCGCCGGCGGCACCCATGTCCCCCAGTTCCTGCTCAGCGCCGCGCTCGTGCTCTGCTGGCTCTGGTTCACCTTCGCCGCCCGCCGCCGCACCCTCTTCGCCCTTGGCACCTTCGCCAACATGCTGGCTGCGGTGCGCGAGGGCGACTACTCCGTCCGCGCCCGCGGCGCCATCTACCACGACGCCTTCGGCGCGCTCGCCGCCGAAATCAATGAGCTCTCCACCTCGCTGCGCGAGCGCCGTGTCACCGGCGTCGAGGCCGGCGCCCTGCTCGACAAGGTCGTCGCCGCCATCGACATCGCCGTCTTCGCCTTTGACGACGAGGCGCGCCTCCGCCTGGTCAACCCGGCCGGCGCCCAGCTCCTCGCCTCCTCCCCCGACCGCCTCTTGGGCCAGACCGCCGCCGAGCTCGAACTCGCGCCCATGCTCGCCGGTCCCTCCAACCGCTTGCAGGAGGTTACCTTTCCTGGCGGCCCCGGCCGCTGGGATATTCGCCATACCCAGTTTCGCGAAGCCGGCCGCCCCCACCGCCTGTTGATGATCTCTGATTTGAGCCAGCCGCTGCGCGAAGAAGAGCGCCTCGCCTGGTACCGCCTCATTCGCGTGCTCGGCCACGAGATCAACAACTCCCTGGCTCCGGTCATGTCGCTCGCCGATTCCCTCGCCGGCCTGTTGCACCCGCCCCAGCCCAGCGACTGGCAGGAGGATATGGCCCGCGGCTTGGGCGTCATCTCCGACCGCGCCGCCGCTCTCAACCGTTTCATGAGCGCCTATACCCGCCTCGCCCGCCTGCCCGCTCCCGACCGCCGCCCCGTCGAGGTCCGCGGCCTGGTGCAGCAGGCGGTGCGCCTCGAGCAGCGCCTGCCGGTCGAGATCCGCCCCGGCCCCGATGTCTCCGTTGTCGCCGACCCCGACCAGATCGGCCAGGTGCTCATCAATCTGCTGCGCAACGCCGTCGATGCCTCCCTCGCCGCCGGCGGCGGCGTCCAGATCGGCTGGGAGTTGCGCCATGCCTGGCTGGAAGTTTGGGTGACCGACGAGGGCCCCGGCTTCGCCTCCACCCAGAACCTCTTTGTCCCCTTCTTCACCACCAAGCCCGGCGGCAGCGGCATCGGCCTGGTCCTGTCCCGCCAGATCGCCGAGGCCCACCGCGGCCGCCTCACCCTGGGCAATCGCCGCGGCCTGCGCGGCGCCGAAGCCCGCCTCTATCTCCCCTTGGATTAGCCCCCGCTCGCCAAACCCTCCAGGCGTTACACTGTTTCTAATGCTGACCTTCCTGCTCGCCGCCGCGCTCGCCGTGCCGGCCCACGCTCCGCGCGTCGCTCTCCACGACGCCTTCGACGGCCCCCAGTGCTACCGCTACGACGCCGAGGTTACCGGCTTCGGCATGCGCTACCCCGGCTCCCCCGGCCACGCCAAGACCGAGGCGCTGATCAAGAGCGTCATCGCGCGCGACGGCGGTATTCTCGAAACCGACGACTTCGTCGCCCAAACCCCGCGCGGCCCGGTGCCGGTGAACAACCTCATCGGCAAGTTCAACGTCTCCAAAGACCCCAATCAGCCCATCTTTATCCTCGCCGGCCATTACGATACGCTCTTCCAGCCCAAGGGCTTCGTCGGCGCCAACGACGGCGGCTCCAGCACCGCCATCCTGCTCTCCTTTGCCGACGCCCTGCACCGGGCCCCCCCCACCCACATGCAGATTTGGCTGGTCTGGACCGACCTGGAAGAGGCGGTCAAGTCCTTCACCTCCACCGACGGCCTCTACGGCAGCAAACACCTCGCCCACAAGCTCGCCGCCGAGGGCCTCATCCCGCGCATCAAGGGCTTCTTCCTGCTCGACATGATCGGCGACAAGGACCTCGACGTCGACAAGGAATCCCAATCGACCGGCTGGCTGCAGGACTTCATCGCCGCCGCCGCGCGCAAGCTCCACTACAGCCAGTACTTCTTCAAGTATTCCACCGCGATTACCGACGATCAGGTGTCGTTCCTCAACGTCGGCATCCCCTCAGTGGACATCGTGGATGCTACCTTCGGCCCCATGCCGGGCGACGGCATGGGCGCCTGGCACCATACCCTGCAGGACACCATGGACAAGGTCTCCGAGCACAGCCTCAACGTCGTCGGCCGCACCACCTTGCTAGCGGTCGAGATGATCGACTCCCAAACTCCCCGCTAGCGATTTCACCGGCACCCCCGCCTGCCGCGCCAGGGCGATCGCCTGTCGGGCCGCTACGCTGTCCTCGCTGTCCACCCACAACTCCCGCCCGTTCGCCACCCATTCAGGCTTTAGGGCCTCCGGCGGGTAGCTCGATCTCTCTTCCGCCAGCGTGGTGCAACAGCCGGTCTCGCCTTCCTCGAACACCCATCGCTCCGCCGGCTCGAACCCCTGCCGCCGCAGCAGGGCGCTGACGTTCACCCCCGCGGCCTGAAGCTGCTGCACCAACTGGTTGGCCCGCTCGTCATCCCCCAGTACCGCCGCCAGCGCCACCCGCTGCCCCTGGGTCGCACGCTCCAGGCACAACGCCGCTACCCCCGCCGGCCGCAACTCCACCGCCCGATAGCAGGCCTTGCCGCCGGGGGCAGGGAAGCCGCCCATGCGAACGCGGTGTTCCCAGACGATTTCGCCCACCGCGACCAGGTCATAATGCGCCCGCTTCCGGTTCATGGTTATGTCGCCTAATTATGCACAGCCGCCGCAGCCCAATGTGCAGCCTTTGCGTTATCAGACCTCGATCTCGCCTTCGCCGTCGCACCCCGGGCCCGGGATGGTAAATTCACCCATGCCCCTGCGCGTGGCCGACGCGTTTATCCTCCGCACCTATCCGCTCAAAGAATCGGATAAGATCGTGAGTTTCTTTACTCGCGAATGGGGCAAGCGCCGCGGCGTGGCCCGGGGCGCGCGCCGCCCCAAATCGAAGTTCGGCGCCTGCCTCGAGCCGTTGACCCAGGTCCGCATCCAGTACTTCGAGCGCGAAGGCAAGGATCTCAGCACCATTGACCACTGCGAAACCGTCGCCTCCATGATGCCGGTGCTCGCCAGCAGCGCTGGAAGTTTGCTACATTCAGTGGCAGTGTCGTTGATGGTTGAGGTGGCGGACCGCATGCTCCCCGACCATGAGGTCAACGACGCCACCTTTCGCCTGCTCCGGGCCGTGACGCAAGCCACGCGCAGCGCGGCAGGGGAGGCGGTCTGGCTGCCGCTCAGCTACTACCTCTACTGGATGGTCCGTTTGGGAGGCTTCTTGCCCAATTTGTCGCTTAGCCCGCCGGCCGGTGCCCTCGCCGACGCGTTCGCGCGGCAGCCGCTGCCTGCGCTCGCCGAGTTCGGCCCGGCCCCCGCTGCCGGCGCGCCCGGCCGCGAGCTCCGCCACGCCCTTTACGCCGCTCTCACCGCCCACCTGGAAGCCCCCCTCCGCACCTGGTCTATGTTGGAGGAGCTTTCGCAGAGTAGCGAGCGCTGAATGCTTTACTTTCAGGATCTCATCTTCAAACTGCAGGAGTATTGGGCCGCGCAGGGCTGCGTCGTTCAACTTCCGTTTGACCTCGAAGTCGGCGCCGGCACCATGGCGCCGGAGACGTTCCTGCGCGTCCTCGGCTCCGATCCCTACCGCGTTGTCTATCCCCAGCCCAGCCGCCGCCCCGCCGACGGTCGCTATGGCGAGAATCCAAATCGGCTGTATAAACACACGCAATTGCAGGTGGTTCTTAAACCTGCGCCTGAGGATTCCCAGGACCTCTATCTGCGGAGCCTGGAGGCGATTGGCGTGGATCTCCGCGCCCATGACTTGAAGTTCGAGGAAGACAACTGGGAGGCCCCCACCCTGGGCGCTTGGGGCATGGGCTGGCAGGTCATGCTCGACGGCCAGGAAATCACCCAATTCACTTATTTTCAACAGTGTGGCGGCCAGGACTTGAAGTTGATTTCGGTTGAGCTCACCTACGGCCTGGAGCGCATCGGCTCCTTTCTGCAGGATGTGGATTCGGTCTACGACATCCGCTGGAACGAGCGCACCACCTACCGCGACGTTCGCCTGCTGGATGAAGTTCAGGCCTCCGTCTACAGCTTCGAAAAGGCCGACGTTGAGCGCCTGTGGACCGCCTTCAAGGGCAATGAAGCCGAGTGCCGCCAGCTTCTCGCCCGCTTCGGCCAGCTTCCTGCGGCGGCGCAGTTGAGCTTTCCTATCCTGCCCGCTTATGAACTTTGCCTGCGCTGCTCCCACCTGTTCAACCTGCTCGACGCCCGCGGCGCCATCTCCGTCACCCAGCGCGTCGAACTGATTCAGCGCGTGCGCGCGCTCGCGGTCGGCGTGGCCGAGAGCTGGACCGAGCAGCGCGCCCTGCCCCAGGCGGAGGCCTCGGTTGCGTAAGCCCCTCCTGATCGAACTGGGGTGCGAGGAGATTCCCGCCCGCATGCTGCAGTCGTTGGCGGAGGAGTTCGCCCGCTGCCTCGTGCATCACTTGAACTCTGCCCGCGTGCTGCCCCCTGGCGCCGAGCCGCAGGTTGCCTGGACGCCCCGCCGCCTGATCTGCCTTATGCCCGAGGTGCTGGAGCATCAGCCGGAAAACATCGAGCAGATCCTGGGGCCGGCGGCGCGCATCGCCTTCGCCCCCACCGGCGAACCGGCGCCCGCCGGCATCGCCTTCGCCGCCAAGCACGGTGCCGCCCCCGCCGACTTGCAGCGCGTCACCACCCCCAAGGGCGACTACGTCGCGCTGCACCGCAAATCCGGCGGCTGCGATTGCCGGTCCCTGTTGCCGTCGCTGGTCGCTGAAGCCTTCGCCGCCATGAACCTGCCCCGCTCCATGCGCTGGGGCGCCGACCTGCGCTTCATCCGCCCGCTGCGCTGGGTCCTGGCGCTGTTTGGCGACGACCTGGTCCCCGTGAGCCTCGGTGGCCTGGAGGCAAATCGGGAATCGCGCGGTCATCGCACCCTGGGCAGCGCCCGCTTCCCCGTCCTCGCCGGCGCCGAGTACCCCGAGCTTTGGCGGCGCAACTTCGTGCTCGTTCGCCCCGCCGACCGTCGCGCCCAGATCGAGGCCGCCGTGGCGCGCGTCCTGCCGGTCGGCCTGCGCCGCCGCACCGACGCCGCGCTCGAGGACATCCTCATCAACCTCACCGAATGGCCCGACGCTGTGCTCGGCGGCTTCGACGCCGACTTCCTCCAGGCACTCCCCGCCGAAGTCCTGGTGACGGTGATGCGCGACCACCAGAAGTACTTCGCGGTCGAGGATGACGCCGGCCGCCTGGCGCCGCACTTTCTTGCCGTCATCAATCAGCACGGCGATCCCCACGGGCTCATCCGCCACGGCAACGAGCGCGTGCTCCGCGCCCGTTTCAGCGACGCCCGTTTCTTCTTCCAGAACGACCGCAAGCTCACCCTCGCCCAGCGCCTGCCCTTGCTGGAGCAGGTCACCTTTCAGGCCCGCTTGGGCAGCTACCGGCAAAAGAGCCGGCGCCTGCGCGCCCTCGCCGAATGGCTGGCGCAGCAGTGGGCCGGCTGCGACGCCCTCGCCGCCGCCGAGGCCGCCGAGCTGGCCAAATCCGATCTCACCAGCGACATGGTGAAGGAGCTGCCCGAGCTGCAGGGCATCATGGGCGGCCATTACGCCCGCGCCGAGGGCCTGCCCGAGGCCCTCGCCGAGGCGATCGCCGATCAGTATGCCTGGGAGCAGCCGCCGCGCAGCGACGTCGGCGCCGCCGTCTCGCTCGCCGACAAGCTCGACACCATCGTCGGCATGTTCACCATCGGCGACGTCCCCACCGGCTCCGCCGATCCCTTCGGCCTGCGCCGCCAGGGCAACGGCGTGGTCCGCACCCTGATCGAGCGCCAGCTCCCGCTCTCCCTGGCCGCCGCCGGCGCCCAAGCCCGCACCGGCTATGGCGCCCAGATCGAGGGCGACCCCGGCCCCGGGCTGCAGGAGTTCTTCCGCGAGCGCCTCGGCTTCTACCTGCGCGAGACCGGCGGTTTCGCCCCCGATCGCGTCGCCGCCGTGTTGGGCGCCGGTGCCGACTCCCCGCTCGACACCTTCCGCCGCTGCCAGGCGCTCGCCCAAGCCCCCGACCTCGCCGCCGTGGCGGCGGTGGTCAAGCGCGCCCGCAGCATCGTGCGCAAGGAAAAGTGGACCTCCGTCGCCGTCGCCCCCGACCGCCTTCAGGCCCCCGCCGAGCAGGCCCTGTACCAGTCCATCGCCGCCCTCCCGCAAGCCGGGAACAACGCCGCCGACTACGCCGCTGAACTCCAGTCCATCGCCGCCCTCGCCGCCCCATTGGAGCGCTTCTTCACCGACGTCCGCGTCAACGACGACGACCCGGCCATCCGCGCCAACCGCCTCTCCCTCCTCGCCTGGTCCGTCGCCCGCCTATCCCGCCTCGCCGACTTCAGCGAACTGCAGGGGTAGCTCAGTGCAGCGTGAACCCCGTCGTTGCCGCGAACATCCGCCCCTTCACCGATTCCTGCACCAGCACGCGAAGTTTGTAATGCCCCGGCGCGGCGTAGAGCGTCAGCCCGGCGCTCAGCGTCTGCCCGGCCCGGTTGAGCGCCTTGCGCGAGGCGTCGGTGAGCCGCAAGTCCATCTCGCCCTGCTGTCCGGCGACAAAGCCGCCACGGTCGTTGTCCAACACCGCGACGAAGCTTAGCTGCTCCACGTTCCGCCCCCCCGACTTCACGAACGGCAGCTTGCGCCCATCCACCGCGATCACCACGTGCAGCCGCCGCGCGTGGTTCGCGGTGGCAAACTCCTGCAGTCCGACCTGCGCCGGAATCTGCCCCAGCGTGTTCGTCGCCAGCGCCTCCTGATGAATGCGCTGCTGCAGATGCAGCACCGTGCTCGGCTTGGGCGGCGCCAGGTAGCCCCGCCGGGCCTGAACCTGGAAGTGCCCCGGGGCCGTGACCTTCACCGTCAGCCGGTGCAGGCTGCCGTCGGGTACATCGCCGGTGGGCGCGAAGTTCAGCAGATAGGCGACCGCCGGCGGCGCCGCCAATTGGTGCACCGCCCGGCCGAAGTCGTTGTTGTTGCGGAAGAAGTGGCCGCCGGTGCCGTCGGCGAGCTGCCCCAGGGCGCTGTCCAGCATGGATCGCGCGTCGGAAGCGGTGGCGTCGCGCCAACTGTTCAAATTGGCGTCCGGCACGGGCGGATCGTCGATCGAGTTGTGGGCGTCGGGCGCGGACAATCCGCGCGCGTCGAGCGCGTTCACCACCACCCCGTCGCGCACCGCCTGGTTGATCTCCTGGGCGATCTGGGTCTCCAGATTCTGGCTGGGAAATCCGAACGAAGCCAACAGCAGCACGCGGTCGCCCGGCCGCGCTCGCAGCGCCTCCACCGCCGCCTGCAGTGCATCCAGCGCCTGCTGGGCCTGGTCCTCGCACATGGAATAAAACTCTTCCGCCTGCACGCGCAGCATCGGGATGCAGCGCGCCGGCGCCAGTCCGTCGCAGCTGCAGCCGGAGTGCAGCGCCTGTTCCAGCGCCAGGTTGAGCGCGTCGGGATCGCCGTGGTTGGCGATCGCGTAGGCCTGGTAGGGCGACATCATCGGGCAGCCGATCGAGGCGGCATGCGATTGCGCCCGCACGCCCTTCAGCGCCGCCAGCAGGCGCCCGCGCTCGGCGGTGAAGCCCTGCCGGTCCACGCCCGACGTGGTGAAGACCGCATCCGCCTCGCCACGCGGCAGCGTCGCGCCCTCGCCGCCCTGCCCGCGCAGAGCGTCGGCCACCGCGTTGCGGGCGCGGTCGAGGTCGCTCTGCTGCCTGGGCAGCGTGTCTATGTCGTCGAAGAGAAAGGCGACGGATAGCGGCCGCGCCGCCGCCGG
>DAIDIF010000223.1 GCA_027451805.1 Acidobacteriota bacterium | reverse complement strand
GCAACGGGGTGCCACCACGACGCCTTCTGCGCCCTATCGGCAGAGACCCAGTGCCGCGATGGTCGCCACGCTCGCCACGAGCATGCCGCCGGCCAGAAGCATCGTGCCTGCGGTGGTGCACACAAGCGTCTCGTGCATTGTGCACCGCTCCCCGTGTGCGTCCGCGCCCGCATCCCAGAGTACCAGGAGGCGTGTTGCGGTCCAGTCTGCAGCGGAGCGCAGCACACCCGTGGTGCAAGACATGTCCGCCGATAGAGAAAAAGGAGGCCGTTGGGGGGGGGGTTGGTTGGGAGGCGCTTCTCGGGCGTGCACAGGTGCAGGGCCGAACGTCTTCTGGCCGCCCGGGTGTGTGGGTGCGCGCGAGCACTGTCGAGCGCGGGAAAAAAAATACACGACCATGCCCAAGCATGGGCGACGCGCGCCGGACGTGGGCAACGAGCGGTACCTGGGCGTGATCGCCTTCGACATTGGCCACACAAACACGTCGCACTGCGCGCTGGGGGCGCGCGTCAAGCCGAACGGGCGCATCCGCATCGAGCCGCTGAGCCTGGAGACGTACGCGGTCGGCCGGGACGCGGCGGAGCGCCCGGCCGCGATCGTGGCGCGCCTCCGCCAGGAGCGCGCGCTCCTGGACCGCATCCACGACTTCTCCGTCGAGCAGCAGGTGCCGGTGCTGCCGCCCGAGGCGCAGCTGCGCCGCATGGCCCCCGGGGCGGCGCACGGCGTGCGCCACTCGCACGCCGCCAACGTGGTCGCGTACGGCATCGGGCAGGCACTCATCGGCAGCCTGCAGCAGGCGTACCCGGAGCGCCTGGTGCACAGCGTGTCGCCGCAGCACAAGTTTGGCGTGCTCGGGCTGCACCGGCCCAGCAGCAAGCCGAGGCGCAAGACGCGCGCCACACACTTTTTTCACGCCTGGCTCATGCACCACGCACACAAGAAGCGCTGGCAGCCGTTCGTGCAACGCTTTACGACGCGCGCGGACGGCGCGCTCCGCACCAAGCGCGACGACCCGGCCGACGCCTTCTGCGCCGCGCTCGCGCGGCTCTTTGAGATTCTCGCGCAGAACATCGACCTGCGCCGCGTGCGCGGCGGCCTCGGCGCGCTGCGTGCGGGGGCGCCGCAATGAAGGAAAAAAAAGCAGCCGCAGTTTTTTCCCTCGGGTGTCACACCCACCCCACCCTCAGATGGCCGGCGTGAGGCGCGCCGCGGCGGCGGGCCACTGCTCGCGCACGAAGCGCCGCGCGCACGCGGCGGAGCAAAAGTTGATCGTGGTGCCGTCCGCGAGCGAGTCCACGCGCACCAGGTCGCGCACCGTGGGCGCCTCGTTGAGGCAGCGCACGCAGACGCGCGCCGCGCCGGCCGGCGCGGCGCCGATGTGCCCCGCGACGGCCGCGACGTTGACGATGAGCGGCGCGGCGCTCGGGCCGCTGCTGCGCTGCCTGGCCGCCAACAGCGCGGCAAAGCAGGCGTGCGCGTACAGCAGCTGCAGCGAGTTCTGTACCATGAAGAAGCGCTCCTTGCGCAGCGCGTAGAAGTTGTTCAGCAGGTGCTGCGTGAGCGTCGCCTCGCCGTTCCGCTGCCAGCTGCGCACGGCGGCCAGCGCCGTGAGCAGCGTGCCGGTGCGCCCGTGGCCCGCGAGGCAGTGCACGACCGTGGGCTCGTTGGGCGTGTTGCCCAGCAGCGCCCCGGACGCCACCGAGGCCAGGCCCAGCAGCGCCTCCACGCGGGTGGGTATGCCGCCGTCGGGCCACGCGTAGTAGTGCACGTGCTGCACGTGGTGCACGTACGCGTCGCGCACCACGCGGCCGGTGGCCGCGTCGCGCACGGCAAACTCGACCGACAGGCGGCGCACGTCGATGTCGCGCGCGGGGATGTGCTGCGCCTCCAGGAGGCGCACCGTCGCGCGGATGCACCACCCGGGCGGCTCCGCCCCCGACGGGTACGAGCCCACCGGGGGCGGCTCTGCGCCCGGGAAGATGTAGTACGCCACCGGCTGGTCGCCGTTGTGCAGCGGCAGGTAGGGCCGCACGGCGTGGCCCTCGCTCCAGGCGGCCAGCATCACGATGCAGCGCGCCCCGCTCTGGCGCACCGCCAGCCAAAAGTCGGCGCGCGCGTCGTACTCGCGGTCCACGTCCTGGTTGCGCACCCGGCGCACCGGCGGCGCCTGCGTCGCGAGGTACATGCCGTGGAAGACCAGGTTGCCGTGAAAGTAGTTGTAGCCGGGCCGCGCGGCCAGCCGCTCGCCCGTGGTGCTCTGCACGTGGAACTCGGTCGGCAGCCAGAGGCGCGTCGCCGCGGGCAGCGCCGGCCGCCGGGGCACCTGGTCGCGCCAGGGCGCCTCGGCCAGCGTGGGAACGTTGCCGCCCGGCGGCGCGGCCTGCGCGCCGGGCACCACGCCGTAGGCCGCCACTCGCTCGCTCAGCGCGGGCGGCACGTGCAGCTCGGCATCCTCCAGGCTGTTGGGCGCCTCCGAGAAGTCCTCCACCAGGCTGGGCACGCGCGACAGCGCCGCCGAGGCCACCTCGAGCACGTGCCGCAGGTAGGCGGCCTGCTCGTTCAACGGCGACGCCCGCGAAACGAAGCCCTCCTGGTGCAACGCCAGCGCCGGCTCTGCCATGGCGGCCCGATTGTGGGGGGGGAGGGAGCGGCAGGGGGGTGTGTGAACGCGGGAAAAAAAGGCCCGCGTGCGCCCGCCGCTTTACTATCGCCGCTGGGCAGCGCGCTCACGGGAGCGGCGGTCGGCTCGTGACCGAGTCGGTGCGCCAGGTGTAGAGCGGATCGTCGGCGGGCGTCGGCACCGGGAAGCGCGTGGAGGACGCGATCGTACCGGTCGGTATGGGGGCAGCAGCGGCGGCGGCGGCGGCCCCCAGGTCCGCGCCGAGCAGGAAGGTGAGGGTCACGGCGGCGCGCTCCATGGCGGTGCCCGCCGGGAGTGCGTCCGTCTCGTCGTCCCCGCCCGGCGCCTTCGCCATTGCCGAGGCGCGCTCGTAGCTGGCGCGCGCGGCGGCACGCACGCGGTGCTGCGGCCGTGTGTAGTGCTCGTATCCCTCCTCGACCTGCACCAGGCGGCCCAGGGCGTGGCCCAGCTCGCGCGCGAGCTGCTCGGCCTTGGCGCGCGCCGCCTCCCGGGCGCGGCTGAGCGCCTGGAGCTTCAGCGCGGCGGCGGCCTCGGGTGCGAGGCCCCAGGTGAGCCCGCCCACCGTGTTCACGCCCGCCTCCAGCGCCGCCGCCAACGCGTCCGACGCGAGGCCCATCTGCTGCTCGCCCTCCAGGCGCAGCGTGTACCGCCGACTGCACTGGTAGCCCACGATGGGGCTGGCGTCGTCGTACTGGACGCGGTGCCGCGCGGCAATCTCGGCGACGGACGTGTGGATGCCCCGCTCCGGCACGCCCAGGGCGACCAGCGCCGCGATGGCCTTGCGCGCGGCGGCCGTGACCGCGTGGTCCGCCTCGCGCGGCGTGCTCTTCAACTGCGTGACGCCAAACATCAACTCGACGTACGTGGGCCGCCCCACCGCGACGCCCGTGCCGGTCACGGTGACCACGTCGGCGATGTCTGGGTCGGCCATTGAAAAAAAGAAAAACCTTTGTTGGGCGGTGTGTGTGTGTGTGTGTGGCGCGCGTCCCTCCTCTGCTCGCGGCCGTCTTTTTTTGACGGCGCGAGCCGGCGCGGCACGGGGTGTTTTTTCACTTTGCGCATGGACGCGGCGGCGCCGGGCCGGGGCGTGACGCCGCTCGCCGCGCTCGTGGCGCGCACGGCGCACGGTGACTACGTGCAGGCGGTGGGCCGGGGCTTCGTGGATCGGCGCACGCGGCGCACCTACGAGGGCGTGACGAGCGTGCTCAAGGAGCGCTTCCCGCGCGTGTCGCGCACGGTGTACCGGCGCGGGCTGCGCAAGGGGCGCGGCGAGATCAAGGCGCGCGACCAGCGGCCCAGCAGCCCGGTGCTCGGCACCGCCTTCCACGCCGCCGTGCTGCACAGCATGGTGTGCCTGCCCATGCAGGGCGGCGCAGGCGGGGGTGCCTGCGTGTGTCCCACGGGCGCCAGCGCGCCGGCCTGCACGCCGGAGGTGCGCAGCATGGTGCGGGCGGCGATGGCCTGCTTCGAGGAGATGGAGCTCGAGCCGCTCTGCGGCGAGCTGATCATGCTCAGTCCGCTGTACGCGCTGGGCGCGCGCTGCGACATGATCGCGCTGAACCGCCACAACGCGGACGACATCGTGCTCGTGTCCTGGAAGACGAGCGGCACGTGCCCGTTCCCGGAGGGCGCGCGCGTGGCCGAGTTTGCGCCGGTGCTGCTCACCACCGACACGGACGGCCTGGGCCTCTCGACGCAGGAGTACACCGCGCAGGCGCACCTCGCGCAACTGGCCTGCGAGCTGCACATGCTGCGCGAGGGCCACCACGTGCCCGCCACCCGCGCGCTCATCGTGTACATCTACCCGGGCCTCGAGGGCCGCTACAGGTGCATCCAGCTGGGCCCGCGCAGCTCCGGCCTGGAGACCTGCCGGCGCGTCGTGCAGGTGCTCGCCACTGCCGCCCACCTACCGCCGGCCGGGGCTCGCTAGGGGGGCCTGCGCGACGGGCGGGGTGCGCCCACGGCAGTCGCGGACGGCAGTCGTTCTCGCTAAGTTATTGAAAAATGGCGCCGCCTGGGTGACTCGAACACCCGACCTACGCATTACGAATGCGCCGCTCTACCGGCTGAGCTAAGGCGGC
>DAIDIF010000222.1 GCA_027451805.1 Acidobacteriota bacterium | reverse complement strand
CGCGCGAGGGTGGGCGTCCAGGTCGCGGTGTTGAAGCGGTCGCCGGTGCGGAGATAGTAGTAGCCGAGGCCGTGGTGGACTTTGACGAGCCGGGCGGGGCGATGCGCGGCGCGCTGCGTCGTCCTCAGTCGGCCGGCCGTCGTCACGTACATCCCAGTACGCTCCTAGGCCGGCCTCCCTGCGTCCTAGCATCGCTTGCGCCTCGCCCCTTCCAGAGCGTTGTACCCCGGCAGCGGGCTCACTGGGACGTTCGCCCCCTTCGGAATTACGACCACCCCGGCGCGCGGGCGCGCCGGGGGCCCCGTTTCGCAGCCCTGTCCCTGCGATCTCGCCCCGGTCAAGCTGGTGCGACTCGGGACCTGCCGCGTGCGGCGAGCGCGGCAGCCAAGGGCGCGGGCCTGGTTCCATTGCGGGACCGGCCGCGGTCCAAATAGAAACCCGGCTTCCGTTTTGGGGAAGCCGGCGGGGACGGCGAAGGCGCGCGCGGGCTGGGCGCAAGAGCGCAAGTCCAGGCAGGTCAATCCGGGAGCGGCGCCGCCGGGGGCAGCGGGCGAGTGGCAGCGCAGATGCAAAGGCAGGGGCGGAGCACGTAAGGAGACCCGCATGCCAGCCACGCCGCCCCGCCCGCCCCACGTAGTCATCGCCGACGACCAGGAAGCGGTGCGCGAGATCTGCACCAGCGTGGCCACCGGGCTGGGGTACCGGGCGACCGGGGTGGCGAGCGGGCGGGAGGCGTTGCGGGTGTGCGAGCAGGAACCGCCGGACGTGCTGGTATGCGACGTGCGGTTGCCGGACATGGGGGGGGTGGAGCTGCTGAAGCGGCTGAAGCAGAGTCGGCCGGCGGTGCCGGTGCTGCTGATGACCGCCTACGGGACGGTGGGGACGGCGGTGGAGGCGATGAAGCTGGGGGCGACGGACTACCTCACCAAGCCGTTCGAGCTGGAGGAGTTGCGGCTGCTGTTGCAGGACTGCGTGCGCCAAGGGCAGCGGGAGCAGGAGGGGCGGGCGGCGCGGCTGGCGGTGCGGGGGCCGTATGCGGGGGGCAACCTGATCGGGGTGTCGCCGCCGATGCAGCGGGTGTTCCGGCTGATCGGCAAGGTGGCGCAGAGCCGGTACTCGGTGTTGATTCTGGGCGAGAGCGGCACGGGCAAGGAGGTGGTGGCGCGGGCGCTGCATTATTTGGGCAAGGAGCGCGACCGGCCGTTTCTGCCGGTGGACTGCGGCGCGCTGGTGCCGTCGCTGATCGAAAGCGAGCTGTTTGGCTACGTGAAGGGGGCGTTCACCGGGGCGCACCACAACCACGAAGGGCTGCTGGAGGTGGCCGACGGGGGGACGGTGTTTCTGGACGAGATCGGCGAGCTGCCGGTGGACCTGCAGGTGAAGCTGCTGCGGGCGATCCAGGAGAAAGAGATCCGG
The DNA here is from genome assembly GCA_027451805.1 of Acidobacteriota bacterium. Taxonomy (GTDB): domain Bacteria; phylum Acidobacteriota; class Terriglobia; order Terriglobales; family SCQP01; genus SCQP01. The sequence goes on along the minus strand of DAIDIF010000222.1, from coordinate 1,938 downwards.
CCGGTGGGCGGGACGCGGCGGGTGAAGATCGACGTGCGGATCGTGGCGGCGACGAACCGCGATCTGCAGGCGGCGGTGGCGGAGGGGCGGTTTCGCAAAGATCTGTTCTTCCGCCTGAACGTGGTGAGCATCAAGCTGCCGCCGCTGCGCGAGCGGCCGCTGGACATTCCGCTGCTGGCGGAGCACTTTCTGGAGCGGGCGGCGCCGACGGGGAGCGCGCCGCGGCAGTTCAGCGAAGCGGCGCTGGCGCGGCTGCTGAGCTACGACTGGCCGGGGAACGTGCGCGAGCTGGAGAACTGCGTGGAGCGGACGCTGGCGTTCGCGGCGGGGCCGCGGCTGGAGGTGGAGGATTTGCCCAGCTACCTGCAGCAGGTGCGGGCGCAGCCGGTGGCGGCGGCGCCGAGCACGATCCGGGCGATCGCGGAGGTGGAGCGGGAGGCGATTCTGGAAGCGCTGCAGCAGGTGAAGGGGGACAAGCTGCTGGCGGCGAAGCTGCTGGGCATCGGCAAGACCACCATCTACCGCAAGCTGAAGGAGTACGCCTTTTCCGCCCGCGCGGGCGGGGTGGCGGGAGGGGGGCGATGATGGCGCCGGGGCGGGCGAGCGAGAATCCGGTCTTGCTGGTGAGCCGCGACGCCGCGCTGGCGGCGCGGATTCGGCAAGCGCTGCCGGGGGCGCTGCCGCTGGAGTTGCACTGTAGCGAGGCCTACACCGCGGCGCCGGAGGGGCGGGAGTGGCTGCTGGTGCTGGTGGACGGGGGGCTGGAGCGGACCGAGCCGGCGGCGGCGGGCGCGGCGCCGGTGTTGTGGCTGGGGGAGGGCCCGCTGCGGGCGGCGCCGGAACGGGCGGCGCTGCCGGGCCCGATGCTGGACTACCTCGACCGCAACCAGCCCAGTTCGAAGCTGGCGTTCATCCTGCACCAGCATCTGACCGGCGCCTACCTGCGGCGGCTGCGCACCCCCCCGGCGGGAGCGCTGCCGCCGCCGGAGGAACTGCAGGCGCGGATCAACAACGCGCTGGCCGGGATCCTGGGCAACGCCGAACTGGCGGCGGAGGCGGCGGCGGCGGGGCGGCGGCTGCCGGCGCCGCTGGGGCTGCGGCTGGAGCGCATCCTGGAGTTGGCGTTGCAGATGCGTTCCCTGCTGCTGGCCGCCGCCTGGCCCGCGGCTCCGTCATAATAGGGCCTATGTGCCCCCCGGAATGGCCGCGTGAATCTCCCGGTTGGAAAGCGGCGCTGGTGACGGTGCGCACGCAACTGGCCGACTACGAACGGGAAGGCACCTCGACGCCGGGCAAGCTGAAGCGGGCGGCGCGGGTGCGTGCCTGCCGGCTGGCGCTGCGCGATCTGGCGGCGGCCCACGCCGCGGCGGTGGCCCGGCTGAAGGAGGAGCTGGCCGAGCTGGAGCGCGCGGAAAAGGATGACGACTACCGGCTGGTGGGCGACCTGATCCGGCGGCTACTGCGCGATCTGGATGGCCAGCTTGGCTCCCCGGCCCTCTGAGCCGGCGCGGGCGCTGGCGGAACGCTGCTGGCGGGCGGCGCTGGCGGAACTGGATCCGCGCCGCCTGGTGCGGGAGCGCGCCCGGGTGGCGATAGTGGCCGGCGCGCCGCCGGAGCGGCTCGTGCTGCTGGCGCTGGGCAAGGCGGCGGGGCCGATGCTGAACGGCTGGCTGGACGCCAACCCGGAGCTGTGGCCGCGGCTGGCGTGGGCGGGGTGCGCGCTGCCGGCGGAGGCGCCGGGGGTGGACCGCGGGCTGGCGGCGCGGCTGCCGATCCGGGTGCAGGTGTATCGCGGCGGGCATCCGCTGCCAAATGCGCGCAGCCTGGCGGCGGCGCGGGCGATGCTGCAGGCGGCGCGCGGGCTGGCGCGGGCGGCGGCAACCCGGCGGCTGCTGGTGGCGCTGCTCTCGGGCGGGGGCTCGGCGCTGGCGGAGCTGC
>DAIDIF010000221.1 GCA_027451805.1 Acidobacteriota bacterium | reverse complement strand
GCGGCCCGCATCGGGGCGGCGCTGGGCGCGCCGGCGCGGGCGCGGATGCTGCTGCACCTGCTCGACGGGCGCCCGCGATCAAGCACGGAACTGGCGGCGGTGGGCGGGGTGGGGACGGCGACGGCGAGCGCGCACCTGCGGCGGCTGCTGGCGGCGCGGCTGGTGGAGGCGGCGGCGCAGGGGCGGCACCGCTACTACCGGCTGCGCGGGCCGGAGAGCGGCGCGCTGCTGGAAGCGCTGTGCGTGGCGGCGGGTGGACGGGCAGCGGCGGGCGTCGCGGCGCCGGTCACGCCGCTGCGCGCGGCGCGGAGCTGCTATGACCATCTGGCCGGGATCCTGGGGGTACGGATGCATGAGCGACTGCAGGCGCTGGGATGGCTGCAGCACGGCGCGGGGTGCGATTTCGGGGTGACGGCGGCGGGCGAGGCGGGGTTGGCGGCGCTGGGGGTGGACCTGGCGGCGGCGCGGGCGGGGCGGCGGCGGTTCGCCTTCGGGTGCCTGGACTGGACGGAGCGGCGCTGGCATCTGGCCGGCGGGCTGGGGGCGGAGGTGCTGGGGCTGGCGCTGCGGCGCGACTGGGTGCGGCGCGAGCCGGAGACACGGGCGCTGACGGTGACGCGCGCCGGGCGGCGGGCGCTGGCGGCGCGGCTGGGGATGGAGACGTAGTCAGAAGCCGGGGAGGAAGGTGAACTCCCAGACGTGGCCGACGCCGGGGCGGTTGTTGGGGTAAGCGAGGGTGACGGCGGCGACGAGGAAGCCGAGCAGGTTGCCGCGCAGGGTGACGCCCTCGCTGGTGACCCCCTGGCGGTGGCCGCCGAGCAAGCCGGGCTTGTCGGCGGCGGTCCAGGCGACGCCGGCATCGAAGAAGGGCGCGAGTTCGACCGGCGGGACGCGCGGGGTCATCCAGACGCCGAGCGGGCCGGTGAGCTCGAGGCGGATCTCGCCGTTGGCGACGCCGAGCTTGCTGCCGAGCAGGCGGTCGAAGGCGGGGCAGGCGCCGCTGGTCTCGAGCCCGGGGCCGCACTCGGTAGCGGAGAAGGATTCGGCGTCGTAGCCGCGCACCAGAGCGGGGTAGCCGAGGAAGAGCGGCTGGAGGCGCGGGTCATCGGCGCCGGAACCGAAGCGGCCGTACTCGAGCACGCGGCCGGCGAGCGCGAGCGGACGCGCGAGCTCGAAGTAGCGGCGATAGTCGGCAAGCGTGGTGGCGTAATCGAGCGAGCCGGCGTTGATGCCCGCCTGCAGGCGGTAGCTCTGACCGCGCACCGGGCTGGCGCCGCCGAAGATGGAGGTGTCGTAGACCAGGGCGCCGCTGGCGATGGCGAAGTTGAGCGCGGGCGGAGCGGGGACGTCGTGGCTCTGATCGGCGAGCACGACGCCGGTGAGCGGATCCAGGTACTGGCTTTCGGCGCGCGCGGCAAAGCCGATGTTTTCGTAGCCCGCGGAGAACTCGACGCGCTGGGCGCGGCTGAAGGGATAACTCACGATGCCGACCACCTGGCGGTCGAGTTGCCAGAGGGTGAGGAACTGGTTGACCAGGACGGGCGAGCCGTTGACGTTGGCGACGCCGGCGGCGAAGGCGCCGCTGAGGTAAGGCGTCTGGCCGCCGCCGACGCCCCAAGTCCAGCGCTGGCGCTCGTCGAGGTAGACGGCCTGGCCGGAGAGGTTGCGCACGAAGCCGCCGGTGTCGGCGCCGAGGGATTCGACGCTGACGGTGAGGGTGTTGTAGTTGAGCAGGTCGCTGAAGACGAAGGCGGTGCCGCCGCCGAGCATGGTGCCGAACGGACTGACGCCGATGCCGATGCTGGGCGGGGCGATGTAGTTGAGGCGCAGCGCGGGATGATAGGGCGCGGTGGTGAAGGGCGTAGCCGAGACCAAGCCGGCCTGGGCGTTGGCCAGCGCGGAAGCGATGGCGCCGGTGTCGGCCTGACGCGGCGGCAGCAGGGCGGGATCGAGGCGGGCGACAGCGGCCGCGGCCGCGGTGAAGTTGGCGGCGGGGGCCAGGCGCACCAGCTCGTAGCCGCCCTGGGCGAATTGGCTGTAGACCACTTCCCCGCTCCGTTGCGCGAGGCTGAAGGCAGGGCTGAGCGGGGTGATGCCCGAGATTCCGGTGGCGGTGTTGGTGAGCGCCTCGGGCGTACCGCCCTTCCGGGGTTGGCGGTAGAGGTTGGCGATGCCGGTGGCGTCGCTGAGGAAGTAGAGCGTTTGGCCGTCGGGCGACCACTGCGGGTTGGTCTCGTCGGCGGAGAGCGGGCTGGAGAATTCGGTGACGGCGCCGGACTGCATGTCGCGGAGGGCGATGCGGTAGGGGCCGGGGGCGAGATCGGCAAGGTTGGTGGTGAAGCGGTCGGTGACGAAGGCGACCTGGCGGCCGTCGGGCGACCAGGCGGGCTGGAGCTCGGCGAACGGATCGTCGGTCAGTGGCCGCATGGAACCGGTCGCGGTCTGGAGCAGGTAGAGGTTCGTGAAGCCGTGGGCGATGCCGCTGAAGACGATCTGCGAGGCATCGGGCGACCAGGTGGGGCTGAAGACTTCGTCCACGCCGGGGATCGCGTAGTTGCGGACGACGCGGTATTGAGCGAGGTCGTAGATCGAGATCTCGGCGCGGGCGCCGATGATGCGGGCGAAGGCGAAGCGATGGCCATGGGGCGACCAGGCGCCGGCGGAGCGGATGAACTCGAGACTGCCGAGGTGGGGATCGAGGGCGGAAGAGGTGATCTTGCGCACGATCCCGCCTGTGCGGGCGTCGGCGAGAAAGATGTCGATGGAGAAGATGCCGCGCTCGGAGAAGAACATCATCCAGTGGCCGTCGGGGCTGAGCGCGGGGCTGACGTTGATGCGGCGCAGCGGGGGCTGGGCGGCTACGAGGATGGGGCCCGCGGGCTTGGCCTGGGCGGCGGCGAGGACGGGGCGATCGCGGGCGGCCGCGGCGGCGCGCCATTCGTCGGAGAACTGGCGCGGATCCAGGCGCAGGACGGACTGGATGGCGGCGTTGGGGCCGCGGCGGATGGCAGCGCGCAGCAACGGGCCGATGCTGGCATCGCCAAAGCGGCCGGTCTCGTAGGCCCAGAAGGCCTGGCCGAAGCGGTAGGGGAAATACTTGGAGGTATTGCCCAACGTGCGCAGGGTGGGGAGCTGATCGCGCAGGGCGGCATCGCGCAGCCACATGGCGGTTTGCGGATCCTTGGGGCCGACGCTGAGATACTCCGCCATACCCTCGACGAACCAGAGGGGAAGCTCTTCCAGGCCGCGCGAGGGTGTATCGCGCGGGCCCATGTCGAACTGGAAGGCGTGGACGAGCTCGTGGCCGAGGACGTGGTCGGTGTCGGCCAAGGTGCCGGCGGCGGGAAAGATGACCGCCCTGCCGACAGGCACGGTGACGCCCCCGACGGTTTGCGGGATGAGGCCGGGGACGACGTTGGTCTGCTCGAAGTCGGGATGGCTGGCGTAGAGGACGATCGGCTGGCGAGTGGAGAGCTGATGCTGCAAGATGCGGGCGAAGCGCGCGTACCAACGCTCGGCCATGCGGCCCAC
>DAIDIF010000220.1 GCA_027451805.1 Acidobacteriota bacterium | reverse complement strand
CGGGCGCGGGCGCGGGCGGCATTGTCACCTCCACCCTGGGTGGCGGGCCCAGCGTACCCTCGCTCGATCCGACCTTGAACTTCAATGTCAGCACCAACGACGCGGTACAGCCGCAGGGCAACATCGTCGTCTCCGGCATTCCCACCGTGCAGAGCCATACCACCGTCGCCGACGTCAACGTCAGCAAGGGCTTTCTGACCGGCGGTAGCATCACCGTGGGCTACAACAACACCCGTTCGAGCAGCAACAGCGTCCGCAATCTGTTCAATCCGCAGCTCACCTCGGGCCTCTCCTTCTCCTTCAACCAACCGCTGCTGCAGGGCTTCGGCGTCGAGCTCAACAGCCGCAACCTGATCCAGGCCAACGACAACCGCGAGATCGCCGACATCGCCTTCTCGCAGCAGGTGATGGCCACCATCGCTCAGGTGGAGGATATCTACTGGACCGTGGTTACCTCCAACGAGTCGGTGCGCAATGCCCAGGAGGCGGTGGACCTGGCGCAAAAGGTGCTGAGCGACACCCAACGCCAAGTGCAGATCGGCACCATGGCGCCGCTGCAGGTCACTCAGGCCAAGGCCACGCTAGCCACCGATCAGCAGAACCTGATCGTCGCCCAAACCAATCTCGAGTACAACAGCCTGCTGCTCAAGAACGCCATCACCAAGAACCTGGCCGACCCCCGCCTCGCTACCGCCGACGTGGTGACGACCAACACGATTCAGGTCCCGCTCAACGCGCCCATCCAGCCCGCCAGCGAGCTGGTGAAGCTGGCGTTGCAGTACCGCCCCGAACTGGCCGAGACCCGCATCAACCTTTCCATCAACGAGATGAGCCTCAAGGCCACCGAGAATGAGCTCAAACCCACCTTCAACCTGGTCGGCAGCTACAACGCCAGTTCGTTGCAGCCCAGCTACGGTTCGACCTTTGCCGATGTGCTTCAGGGCAACTACCCCACCTACGCCATCGGCTTCAATCTGCAGATCCCCATCCTCAACCGCAGCGCTCAGGCCGACGTCGCGCGTGCGCAATTGACGCTGCAACAGTCCTATCTGCAGCAACAGCAGGAGATCAACAACATCGTCATCAGCGTCGAGCAGGCGCAGTTCGCCATGCAGTCCAGCCGCGCTCAGGTCCTGGCGGCTCGCCAGGCGGTGACTCTCAACCGCGAAACCCTGGACGCCGACCAGAAGAAGCTTGACCTCGGCGCCACCACCGTCACCCAGGTGATCACGGACCAGAGCACGCTCGCCACCGCCGAGTCGAACCTGGTCAGCGCCGAGTCCACCTACATCCAGAACAAGGTCAACCTCGAGCGCCTCACCGGCCGCACGCTCACGGCCAATCGCATCTCGATCCTGGACGCTGAGACCGGCAAGGTAACGCAGATGCCGCGGGCTTCTCATTAAAACGTGGGGCCGGTCGCGGCTGCGCCGCGACTCCCGCTGCCACCTACGGGCGAGGCTCCGCGGGGTTCCCTGTGCCCCGCTCCGCCTCGCCCTTGCCGTCCTCGCGCGGGCCGGCGCGGGCTACTCGCGCAGGGTGAGGACCGGGTCTACGCTGCTGGCGTTGTGGGCGGGAATGTAGCTGGCGGAGAGGGCGGCGGCGAGCAGCAGCAGCGGCACCGCCAACCAGGTCAGGGAAGCGCCGCCGGCGCCGCCGAACAGGAAGCGATCGAGACGGGCGCGCAGCAGCCAGGCGGCCAGCAAGCCCACCCCCAATCCCGCCAGCGTCAGCCGCAGCGATTGCCACAGCACCAGCCCACGCACCTGGCTGGCGGTGGCGCCCAGCGCCAGCCGGATACCGATCTCCCGCCGCCGCTGCGCCACGCTGTGCGCCAGCACGCCGTACAGTCCCGCCATCGCCAGCAGCAACGCCAGCCCGGCCAGCAGCGCCAGGAGCGCGGAGCGGAAGCGGTCGGGCGCGGTGGTGAGCGCCACCCGTTGCGCCATCGTCGCCTGCTCGTAGATCGGCACTTCGGGGTTGAGCGACTCCACCTCGCGCCGCAGCGCCGGCATCAGCGCCCACGGGTCGCCGCGCGCCCGCACCACCACGCTCAGCTCCCCGCGGGGCACCTGCCGCAGCGACTCATAGAGGTCGTCCTCCGGCGGCCCGCCCGGCGCCGCCGCGGCGATGTCGCCCACCACGCCGACGATCCGCGCCGTGATTTTGCCGTTGCTGCGCCACACCAGCGATCGCCCCAGCGCATCGCCCCGGGGGAATAGCCGCCGCGCCAGGCTGCGATTGATGATGGCCACGCGGGCGGTGTGCGCGTCGTCGCTGTCGCGGAAGTCGCGCCCGCGCAACGGGATCTGAAGCGCGGCGAAGTAGCCCGGCAGCACGATCCGCAGCCCTGCCTGCGGCCACTCCACCGGCGGCTCCGCCGCCAGCGGGCTACCGGCGGGGTAAAAATGCATCGTGGATTCCGGCGGCGTGAACGGCAACTCGGTTACCAGCCCCGCCGCCTCGACGCCCGGCAGTTGACGCAGGCCTTGGTTGAGCCGCTCGAAGAAGGGCTGGCCGGCGTTCAGCTCCTGCAAGCTGTTGTAGAGCAATGAGGTGCGGAAGGTGAGCACTTGGTCGGGATTGAACCCCGGGCTGACGTGCTCCAACCGCTGCAGGCTCTGCCAGAACAGCCCGGCCGCCACCAGCAACACGCATGTGGTGGCGACCTCCGCCATGACCACGCCGCCGGGCAAGCGCGAGCGCGCGGGCTGCGGCGCCGCGGCGCCATGCAGATTGCGCGCCGCCGCGCCGGGGCGCAGCAGTTCCCACGCCGGAGCCAGCGCAAACCACACCGCGGTCACCATGGTAATCGCGGTGGTGAACGCCAGAACATGCCAGTCCAGCCGCACCTGCGCCAATTGCGGCAGCTCCGGCGGGCGGCGGCTGCGCAGCAGCGGCAGCAACACCATCGCG
>DAIDIF010000219.1 GCA_027451805.1 Acidobacteriota bacterium | reverse complement strand
CCGCCCCCGCGGCGCCGGCGCCCCAGCCGAAGGCCAACGCCGGCCTGCAGCTCGAGAACATTCCCAAGCCGACGGCGAAGCCGAACCTCAACCTCAGCCTCAACCCCGCCGACTCGCTGCGGCGGGCCATCGAAGGGGCGGCACGCGACCAACTGAGTCACGGGCAGAGCCTGAGCGAGGTGGCGCCGCTGCCGCAGCCCGCCGGCAGCGGTAGCGCGGCGCCGGGATCGACCGGCGCGGGGGTGCAGATCCTGACTGACACGCAAGGGGTGAACTTCAGCCCCTATCTGCGGCGAATCATCGAGATCGTCCGCCGCAACTGGTACGCGGTGATGCCGGAGACGGTGTATCTCGGCACCCGCGGGCAGGTGGTGATCGTGTTCAACATCAATGCCAACGGCAGCGTCCCCGGGATCCGCCCGCTGCGGCTGGCGCGCACCGCTTCGCTCAACCAGGCGGCGGAAGCCTCCATCACCGCCTCCAACCCGTTTCCGCCCCTGCCCAGCGAATTTCACGGTCCGTTCATCACGCTGGAGTTCTCCTTTTATTACAATTTGAGCCCGGGAGGCCGTTGATGGCGGGCATGGTGCGGCTGGGTTGGGAGGCGACCAGGGGCAACCGGCTGCGGCCGTGGCGCAGCCCCTATCTCCGCTGGCGCATCGAGACCTACAGCGGGCTGGAGGCGGAGCACATCGGGCCGCGGCGATTGTTCGCTTTCCTGTGGCGGGAGCGGCGCGCGCTGCTGCGCTACGCGCGCTGGCGCCGGGAGATGAGCGGCGCGCGGCGGCACAGCCTGCACCCGGCGCAATCGGCGGCGGCGGGCCCGCAGGAATGACGTCCGCGGCGCAGTTCTGGGCGCTGGCGCGCTGGCCGCTGCTGGCGTTTCTGCTGGGCAGCATCCCCTTCGGCTACCTGCTCTGCCGCTTCGCGGCCGGCACCGACGTGCGCCGCGCCGGCAGCGGCAACATCGGCGCCACCAACGTGCTGCGCATCGCGGGCAGGAAACTCGGCCTGCTGACGCTGCTGCTGGATGCCGGCAAGGGCTGGCTGGCGCTTGGGCTGGAGCTGCGTTACGGCGGCGGTTGGAGCCGGCCGGGAGTGCTGGCGGCAGTGCTGCTGGCGGCGGTGGCGGGGCATCTGTTCAGCCCGTGGATGCGCTTCCGCGGCGGCAAGGGCGTGGCCACCGGGCTGGGCGCGTTCCTGGCGCTGGCGCCGGGACCGCTGGCGGCGGCGGCGGCGATCTTCGCGCTGGTGCTGGCGCGCTCGCGCTACGTCTCGCTGGCCTCGATCACAGCCTGCGCAGCCTTGCCGCTGCTGCTGCTGCTCCCCCTGGGCCAGCCGCGGATACCGCCGGTGCTGGAGGCGGCGGCGGTGGCGACCGCGGCGCTGATTCTCTGGCGGCATCGCGCCAATCTGAGCCGCCTGCGCCAGGGCACCGAGCCCCGGCTGGGCGCAAAAGCGGAGGTGCGGGCATGAACCAACCCGGATACGGCAAACGTGCGAGCGTGATCGGCGCCGGCAGTTGGGGCACGACGCTGGCGCTGGTACTCGTACGGCTGGGCTACGAACTCAAGCTGTGGGTGTACGAGCCCGCCTTGGCGGAGCGGATGCGGCGCGAGCGCGAGAATGCCGTCTTCCTGCCCGGATTTGGGCTGCCGGAAAGCATTCACGTCACCCACGCGCTGGCCGAGGCTGCCGCGCCGTTGGTCGTCGTCGCGGTGCCATCGCACGCGCTGCGCGCCGTGCTGGAGCAGTTCCGACCCGCCCTGCCGCCGGCGGCGGAGGTGGTGCTGGCGACCAAAGGGCTGGAGACCGGCACCTGTCTGCGCGTCTCCGAAGTAGCGGAGGAAGTCCTGGGCGCGGGCATCCGACCCCGGTTGGCGACGCTGAGCGGGCCCACCTTCGCGCGCGAGATCGCCGCCGGCGACCCCGCAGCGGTGGTGATCGCGGCGCGCGATCCGGCGCTGGCGCGCTCGCTGCAGCAGCGGCTGAGCTCGGACCACCTGCGGTTGTACACCAGCGCCGACGTCATCGGCGTGGAGCTGGGGGCATCGCTGAAAAACGTGATCGCCATCGCCAGCGGCATCTGCCAAGGGCTGGGCTTAGGCTCGAACACGCGCGCGGCGCTGATCGCGCGCGGGCTGGCGGAGATCGCGCGCCTGGCGGTGGCGGCCGGGGCACAGGCAGAAACCCTGGCCGGCCTCGCCGGACTGGGCGACCTGGTGCTGACCTGCACCGGCGAGCTCAGCCGCAACCGCGCCCTGGGCATCGCCCTGGGCCAGGGCAAGACCCTGGAAGAGGCGCAAGCGGCGACGCCCATGGTGGCCGAGGGCGTGCACACCGCGGCGGCGGGTGTGCAGCTCGCGGCGCGCTGGGGCGTGGAAATGCCGATCCTGCGGCAGATGCACCGCGTGCTCTTCGAGCACCTGGCGCCGCGCCAGGCGCTGAGCGAACTCATGCAGCGCCCGCCGCGGGCGGAAGCGGAACTCTAACCTCTCCCCCTACCCCGGACTACGGCGTGCCACGGCCATGGGCGGTGGGCGGAAGGATGCCGTTACGGCGCAAGTAGGCGGCTTGTTGGCTGTAGTGGTCCTCCCAATCGCCGCTGAGCGCCAGCACCATGGTCGCGGCACTGACCTTGCGGCCGCCGAAGAACGGCACCGGCTTGCTCAGGTCCGCGTCGGTAAAATTGGCCAGCGCACGCGAGCAGTACTCCCAGGAGCTCTTCAGCGCCGCGACCAGGTCGGCCTTGGGCGAGGTGGGCTTGAGCGCGGTGCGCGGCGCGGCGGGGTAGCTGGTCAGCATGTGGCACATGCCGTCGTTGGAAGTGGCCACGTGCAGGATCAACTGGCCGAAGGACATCGAACCGGCGGTGGGCTTGAAGCTGTACTTGGCGGCGGGCATGAGCTGGGCCGCGGCGGTCATGCGGCTGCTGGACATGCGCTCGGCGTTGCGCAGCGCGGTGGCCATCGGGTTCGCCGCTTGAGCGGCAGCGGCAAGCGCCAGCGCCAGCGCGCAGGCGGACGTGCACAACAGGGTTTTCATGCTTGGACTCCTGGCGAGAGACTGGGATTCTGCATTCGGTCAACAGCTTCTCTCATCCTAGCTCAGTCCCGGCGGCGCGGAGCCAACCTTTGCAGCCGGGAAAAATATCGCTCCGCGAGGCTAGAATCGGCTTCGATCTGGCGTTTCAGCGCTTCGGGCGATTCGAAGCGGCGCTCCTCCCGCACCCGGCGCAGAAACTGCAGCCCCAGGGTTGCGCCCGGGCCGCCGGCGGCGAACCCTTCCGGCGGCGCCAGCAGGTGGGTCTCGACGGTAAGCAGGCCGCCGGCGCCGAAGGTGGGGCGTACGCCCACGTTGGTCAGCGCCGGCATCCCGGCCGTGCGCTCCCCTGACCCGGGGTCGGCGCCGAGGCGGGCGCAGATGAAATAGACGCCGCGGCCGGGCAGCAGCTCCTCATAAGGCTGCAGGTTGAGCGTGGGCACGGTGCGGGCGCGGCCCACGCCGCGGCCGGGCGCGACCAGGCCGCGCACCGCGAACGGGCGGCCCAGCAGGCGGCGCGCCATGCCGACCTCGCCCGCGGCAACCAGCGCGCGGACGCGCGAGCTCGAAACCGGCGCGCCGCCCACGCGCACCGCCGGGTGCAGGCGCACCGCAAAGCCCAACTCCCGGCCGAGCGCTGCCAGGGTCTCGGCATCGCCCTCCTGGCGGCGGCCGAAGCGGAAGGCTTCGCCTTCATGCACCGCCTGCGCCTTGACCGCCCCCACCAGCACGCGCCCGGCGAACTCGCGCGGGGTCCACAGCGACAGATCGCGGGAAAACGGCAGCAGCAGCACTGCGTCCAGGCCGGCGGCCTCGAGCTCGCGCAGGCGCTCGTCGCCGGGCGTGATCAGCGGTGGCGCCGCGTCCGGGTGCAGGATGCGGCTGGGATGCGGGGTAAAGGTCACGGCCACGCTGCTGCAACCCAGGGCGCGCGCCTCGGCGTGGACGGCGTTCAGAATCTGGCGGTGGGCGCGGTGCACGCCGTCGAAGTTGCCCACGCTGACGACGCTGGCGGCGAGCCCGGCGGCAGCCTCCTCCAGCGTGCGAAAGACCCGCATGCTAAAGCTCGATGTCCAGCCGCAGGCCGTCGAAGGCGAGGTGCACGCCGGCGGGCAGGGCGGCTTCGGTGGCGGCGTGGCCGAGCTCGTGCGCGATATGGGTGAAGTAGGTCCGGCGCGGGGCCAGCTCCGCGACGATGTCGAGCGCGGCGGCAAGGTGAAGGTGCGTGGGGTGGGGGCGCAGGCGGAGCGCGTCCAGGATCAGCAGGTCGAGACCGCGCAGGCGGGCGCGGGCCGCATCCGGGATGGCGCTGACGTCGGTGACGTAGGCGTTCGGACCGAAGCGGTAGGCGAGGACCGGCAGCTCGCCGTGCAGCACTTCGAGCGGCTCGAAGGTTACGCCGAACAGGTCCACCGGCCCGCGCAACTCGTGCGCGGCGATGCGCGGAATGGCGCTGGCGGTGTAGGCAGCGTCGAAGACATACTGAAATACGCGGCGCAAATCGGTGAGCGTGGCGGCGCTCGCGTAAACCGGCAGGGGGTCGGGGCGGCCGAAGTTGAAGGGGCGGATATCGTCCAGTCCCATGATGTGGTCGGCGTGGCTGTGGGTGTACAACACCGCGTCAAGCGCGGGCATGCCGGCGCGCAGCGCCTGGGTGCGGAAGTCGGGGGTGGTGTCAATCACCACCTGGTGGCCGCCGTAGCTGAGCCACAGGCTGGGGCGCAGGCGCCGGTCGCGCGGGTCGGCGGAGGTGCAGACCGGGCAGGCGCAGCGCAGCGTGGGCACGCCGGTGGAGGTGCCGGAACCGAGGACAACGGCTTGTCCAGTCATGCGCGCCTCGCCGCTGCGGCCCGATTCAACGACGGCGCGCGCCCGGCGGCGGCGGCAGGGTCGCCACCCGCTGGCTGGCGCGCTGCACTTCGCTGAAGCCCAGCCGCAATTCGTACAGCGCACCGCTGAGCAGGCGCTCCTCGCCCGGCTCCAAGTTGCCCTTGGTCTTCTGCTGCAGCGCGCTGAGCAGCTCGATGGTCTCGCGCGCGCCCTCGAGATCCACCTGGCCGCGCTGGCCGGGCTGCACCTCGGCGCCCAACAGCATCAGGCCGCTCATGTAGAGCTGCTCGATCAGGGGGGCCAGGCTGG
>DAIDIF010000218.1 GCA_027451805.1 Acidobacteriota bacterium | reverse complement strand
CCGAAACCGGCCTCGTCCTTCACCACCAGCCCGCCCCCAGCCGCGCCCGCGACCTCGACCTCACCCGCGCCCACGACCAGCTGCGCCGCGAGCAGGAGCAGCGCGACCGCCGCTTCCAGCAGTCGGTCGAGGCCGAAAAATCGCGCGACGACCTGCTCGCCAAAAAATTCGACCAGAGCCTCCGCCGCGTCAAGGACAACCCCGACACCCCCCGCCCCCTCCGCGACCTCGACTTGGACTGAGCCCGAAAACGGGCTACCAATTGCCGCAACTTTGCCGTCCAGCACGGGTTTGAAGTCGCTAATAGCCTTCGTGTCCGCTCGAGGTGCGCGCGGGGCGGCGCGAGGGGCTGCTGCACTCATCATGCCCCCCACCCCCGTGTTTCGCCGCCTTTCTCGCCCGGCCTTGGTTGTCGCCCTCCTGCTCGTCGTTGTTGGCGCGCAGACGTTGCGGCCGCAGGACCGCATCCATGCCGCCATCACCAACGCCCGGCGCACCCTCCTGGCGGGGTCGCGGCCCCCGCGGGCCCGCGCCCAAGACGACGTCGGCCCCATGCCCGCCGCCACCCGCCTGCAGGGCATCACCATCGTCTTCAACCGCTCCGCCGCCCAGCAGGCTGATCTCAAAGCCCTGCTCGCTGCCCAGCAGAATCCCGCCGCGGCGCAGTACCACCAGTGGCTCACCCCGTCCGCGTTCGGCGCCCGCTTCGGCATGGCCCCCGCCGACTTGGCCAAGGTCGAGGCCTGGCTGCAGGCACAGGGCTTCACCCTGGACGGCGTGCCGCCCAGCCGCGACCGCATCCGCTTCTCCGGCACCGTGGCTCAGGTCGAGGCCGCCTTCGCCGCGCCCATGCACTTCTTCGAGAGCCACGGCGTCCGCCATTTCGCTCCCGCCGCCGACCTCTCGCTCCCCTCCGCCATCGCCCCCACCGTGCTCGCCGTCCGCAACCTCGACGACTTCCGCCCCCACCCCCGCATCACGCGGGGGTCGCGCCGTTGGCACCGTGGGCCAAGTCGGCGCGAGAAGGCCGCGAAACTCCGAAGGGCGGCCCGCCCCCGGCAAGCAACGAGGCGTGGCCCCGGCTGGCCGGGGCGCCCCGGGGCCCCCGGCCGGCCGAGCGTAAGCGGGTCGCGCGGCGAAGCCGCGCGGGGTCCCGCGCCAGTCAATCAGACGATCTCCCCCTCCCCCCACTTCACCTCCAGCATCTCCGGCAGCGTCTTCTTCGCCCCCGGCGACATCGCCACCGCCTACGACGTCAAGCCGCTCTACGCCGCCGGCGACGACGGCGCCGGCCAGACCATCGCCGTCATCGGCCAGTCCGCCGTTGCCCTCCGTGACATCGCGGACTTCCGCAGCGCCGCCGGCCTCACCGTCAAAGACCCCGGCCTGGTGCTCGTCCCCGGCAGCGGCTCCGCCACGGTGTTTAGCCGCGACCAGGCCGAATCGGATGTGGACCTCGAGTGGGCCGGCGCCATCGCCCCCGCCGCCAACCTCCTTTTCGTCTACGTCGGCGGCAACTTCAACTACAGCGCCTTCGATGCGCTGACCTACGCCGTGGATCAGGACCTCGCGCCGATCATCAGCATGAGCTACGGCAATTGCGAAGCCGCCGAGGCTTCCGGCGTCCCGGCGCTCGAGTCCACCCTGCAGCAGGCCGCCGCGCAGGGCCAAACCGTCATCGCCGCCGCCGGCGACTTCGGTTCCACCGACTGTTACGGCGACACCAACCTCACCACCGCCCAGCAGCAGGGGCTGGCCGTGGATTACCCCGCCAGCAGCGCCTACGTCACCGGCGTCGGCGGCACCGAAATCGCCGCCGCCAACCTGGCCACCGGCACCGGCCTCTGGTTACCGGCCAGCTCCGGCCAGGACGTCCTCGCCCCCGCCCTCGCCTATCTCCCCGAAATCGCCTGGAACGACGACAGCGCCGCCAACGGCATCAGCGCCGGCGGCGGCGGCGCCATCGCGCTCTTCGCCAAGCCCGCCTGGCAAACCGCCGTCCCCGGCATCCCCGCCGACGCCAAGCGCGACGTCCCCGACCTCGCCCTCTACGCTTCGCCCAGCTTCCCCGGCTATCTCTATTCCACCAGCGACACCTCAGCCTGGCAGTCCGGCCAGACCGCCAGTTGCAACGCCGGCTTCCGCGACGGCTCGACCAACGACCTCACCGTCGCCGGCGGCGCCAGCTTCGCCGCCCCCATCGTTGCCGGCATGGTCGCCATCCTCAATCAGGTGCAGGGCTACACCACCGGCCAGGGACTCATCAACCCCACCCTCTACTCCCTCGCCGCCCGCGGTGCGACCTACGCCGCGGCCTTTCATGACGTCACCACCGGCAATAACGATTGCACCGCCGGCGCGACCGATTGCGCCTCCACCGCCGGCTTCTCCGCCGGCGTCGGCTACGACCAGGTCACCGGCCTGGGGTCGGTGAATCTCAACCAGTTGGCCCTCGCCTGGCCGGTCAATGCCGGCACGCCGCCGCTCGCCACCGCCATCACGGTCTCGACCTCCAACCCCTCGCCCGCGCTCAACGCCAGTGTCAGCTTCACCATCACCGTCAGCTCCAGCAGCGGCGGCTCCGTTCCCACCGGTGCCGTCTCGCTCAATCTCGATGGCGCCGCCCTCGCTCCGCTCACGCTCACCGCCAACGGCACCGCCGTTTATACCACCAGCTTCGCCGCCGTGGGCGCCCACCAGCTTCTCGTTGGCTACTCCGGCGACGCCACCCACGCCCCCTCCCACGGCGTAATCACGGTGAACGTTCCCGTGCCCAACTCCGGCACCGGCTCGTTCGCCCTCGCCGGCGGCAATCTGACCCTCCCCGCCGGCGGTTCCGGAACCTCCACCCTCACCGTCACCCCCAGCGGCGGCTACACCGGCACCGTCCTGCTGAGCTTCACCAGTTCCAACCCCACCGCCCTGGCCAACCTCTGCTCCCAGTTCGCCGTTACCAACCTCGCCGGCCAGGGCACGGTCGCGGTCATCGGCGCCTCCGCCGTCACCACCCAGCTCACGCTCGACGCCAACCCCGCCGACTGCACCGCCGGCGCTTTCGCGGTCGGCGGTCGCGCCGCCGGCCGCTCCGCGCACCCCGGTCGCCGCCTGCCGCCTTGGGCGCCGCTCTCCCTCCTCGCCCTGCTCCTGCTGGGCGCCGCCGCGGTCACCCTCCGCCGCCGCGCTTGGCTGGGCCTGGCCGCACTCCTCGCCTTCGGCCTGGCCGCGGTCGCCTGCGGCGGCGGCGCCCCGGTCAACCTCACCAGCACCCCCCCCGCCACGCCCCCCGCCGGCACCTACACCATCACCGTCACCGGCGCCGACTCGGTCACCTCCACCAACACCGCCTCCACCACCTTCACCTTCACCATCCAGTAGCTCCGGCCGCGCGCGCCACTCACGCTATACTGGGTCTGCGATGCGCGCCCGGTTCCACTCCAAGCACTGTCATAAGCCGGACTCCAACATGAGAGCGGGCTGAGCCGACACGCACCTTCCGAGATTCCAGCCCGCCATCAGATGGCGGGTTTTTTATTGCCGCATTCCCACGGAGACCCTTCGCCGATGCCCACCCTCACCGCCGCCGCCCACCCGCCCCACCGCCTCGATGAGATCTCGCTGGGCAAAATCGTCCAGATCCGCGAGCAACTGCTCACCGCCCAGGCCGCCGGTGCGCGCGTCTTCCGCTTCGAGTCCGGCGACCCCGGCTTCGCTCCGCCCGCCCACGTGCTCGAGGCCGTGACCCGCGCCGGCCTCGCCGGCCAGACCCACTACGTCCCCAACAACGGCACCCCCGAGCTGCGCCGCGCCCTGGCCGCCAAAGCCGTCGCCAAAAACCGCATCGCCGGCGTCCGCGAGAGCGACGTCTTCGTCACCAATGGCGCCATGCACGCCCTCTTCGTCGTCTTCGGTTCTCTCCTCGATCCCGGCGACGAGGTTGTCATCCCCGACCCCATGTGGACCGAAGTCGCCGAAAACATCTGCCTCGCCGGCGGCGTCCCCGTGGGCGTGCCGCTACGCCCGGACCAGGATTTCGCCTATCGCCCCGAGGCCATCGAGCGCGCCCTCACTCCCCGCACCCGCGCCATCTTCCTCAACTCCCCCCACAACCCCACCGGCGCCGTCCTCTCCCGCGCCACGCTGCAGGCCATCCTCGACCTCGCCCGCGCCCGCGATCTCTGGATCGTCGCCGACGAGGCCTACGAGGACGTCATCTATCCCCCCGCCGCCCACACCTCCATCGCCGCCCTCGCCGGCGACGACTGGGAGCGCATCGTCAGCATCTACTCCTTCTCCAAAAGCCACGCCATGGCCGGCCTGCGCATCGGCTACTTCCTCACCCGCTCGCCCCTCTTGCAGGAGCGCGCCCCCAAGCTGCTGCGTTGCACCATCAACGGCGTCAACAGCCTCGCCCAGGCCGCCGCCCTCGCCGCCGTCACCGGCAATCAGGACCACGTCGCCGCCATGCGCGCCGAATACCAGCTCCGCCGCGACCTCCTGCTCGACGCCTTCCGCGGCCTCGACGGCTTCGACCCCTTCCCCCCCCAGGGCACCTTCTTCCTCTGGGTCACGCTCGACCCCGCCGTCTACGCCCGCCTCGGCCTCGCCGACGCCGACGCCCTCTCCCGCCGCCTCGCGGCCCAGGGCATCGGCAACACCCCCGGCGACGCCTTCGGCCTGGCCTGCCCCGACGCCCTGCGCTTCTCCTCCAGTTGTGACACCGCCATGGTCCGCGCGGGCGCCGCCGCCCTGCGCCACGCCCTGGCGGTATCCTGAAGATCACGCCATGCCCCAATACCTCATCCGCTGGTGGCACGCCACCGATCAGTGCCCCACCTCCAATACCCAGATTCGCGCCCGCGCCGAGCGCGGCTTCTCCGAAATGCAGGCGGCCGCCGCCAAGCTCGACATCCGCTTTCTCGCCGGCCCCCTGGCGCTCGCCGTCGAGCACGAGGGCTTCGCCCTGGTCGAGGCCGCGACCGCGGAAGTGGTTCAGACCTTCGTCATGCACTCCGGCCTGATGCAGTGGAACACCGTCCGCATCTCCCTGGTCATGCCCATGTCCGGCGTCCTCAGCGAGCTCGGCAACATGCCCCCGCCCCTCTGCTGAGGCGGCCACCGGGCGGCGGCGGGGCGGAGCCCGCCCAAAAAACAGGCCGTGCCTATTACCGGACGCGGCAGGTCCCGAGTCGCACCAGCTTGACCGGGGCGAGATCGCAGGGACAGGGCTGCGAACCGGGGCCCCCGGCGCGCCCGCGCGCCGGGGTGGTCGTAATTCCGCAGGGGGCGAACGTCGCAGTGAGCCCGCTGCCGGGGTACAACGCT
>DAIDIF010000217.1 GCA_027451805.1 Acidobacteriota bacterium | reverse complement strand
CCCCCCCCAAGCACAGGCGCGTGCGAGGCGGCTGCTGGCCGACGCCTGTACTGCGTATCGGCGCGCTCACTACCTAGGCCGTGAATTTCACGCGGTAGCCGGCGTCGCACGGTCTCGGTATGCGCAACCCCTGGCTCGGGGGCATCTCGTAGATGACGATCGCGTCCGTCTCGAGTGACGCCACCTCCGCCGGGCAGGCGGTCTCGCACACGACTGCTTCGTGGCACTCTGGAGGCGGCGCCGCCGCCGGCCCCCAGCAGCAACAGCACGCCACCAGGACGGCGGCGGCCAGCAGCACGGGGATGAGGCACGCGCCGATGCCCACCAGCAGCCACACCCACCAGCGGCCCAAGACGTCGTTGTGGACGTTGACCACGATGCTCTGCGGCGGGTCGGGATCGCCGCCCGTGTTGACGGTCACGTCAATGTCGATCAGGTTGATCACGCCGTCGGCTCCCTCATTGTCGCTGGTGCCGTGATCGTCGCCAGTGCGCGGTGCGCAGCAGTCGCAGTCGGCCCGCCACGCGTGCGTGGCGGGGCACTCGCAGCAGTCAAATGTGGCGCCAGAGCCGCCCTCGGCGCTCCCGGTGCAGTTGTGCGCGGCGCCGTGCAGCGTGCTGTAGCTCCAGTGGGCCTGCACGAGCAGCTTGTTGCCGGGCGGCGCCACAAGTTGCTGCGTCCAGGTGAAGGCCCGCTGGCCGGAGCAGTAGGCCGGCGGGTTGGCGACGAACGCGAAACCGTCGCGCGCGGCCGCCGGCTGCCGGCGGTACAGGACGCGCTTGCGCACCCCGGGCGAGTTGCAGCCGGTCACGCCCGGCCAGCGCGGGTCGAACGCGTGGCAGCGCGCCGTGGTGTTGCACAGGCACTCGACCACCTCGCTGACGTCCAGGCAGAAGTCGGCCAGCCACGGCGCGGGCACCTCCAGGCTGACGAGCCCGTAGGGCTGCGCGAGCGCCGGTACCCCCGGGGCCGGCTGCTGCTGCTGCTGCGGTGGCCGGTACACGGTGGTAAAGTTGCGATCGCTGTACAGTACCAGCGCGGCGCCAAACGCGCACGCGGGCGGCGGCCGTGGCGTGTGAGCGAGGCCGCTGCCGCCGCCGATGCTGCTGCTGCTACCCAGCCCCATCGTGGACGAGGCGTAGCCCGAGGTCGACGCGGCGTAGGCGGGTGGCGTGGTGGGCGGTGCCGGGGTCCTGGTGAGTGGCGGCGTGGTGGCCGGCACCCCGGAAGAGCCGAGCGTGCTGGACGCGTAGCTCGGCGGCGCGTGGTGACCCGTGGAGCTGCTGCCGGGGGGCGGCGGCGCCGGCGCGCAGGTGATGGCGCCGGAGAATGGCACGCCGTCGCAGCCCACCGGGCAAGTGTTGTGCGTGGCCGAGCTGGCCGTGGCGGTCGTGTTCATCACCCAGCTGAGGCTCTGCGGCACGCCGCTGGACACGCCGCATGTCCAGTACGTGACCAGCACGTAGTAGTGCCGACCGGGCAGGAACGCGCCCGGCTGGCCCAGGTCGGCCGCACCGGGCGTGAAAAAGTTGTCTGACGCGAAGCCGGGCGCGCGGAACACGGTGGCGTTGTCGGTGTTGAGGTAGCCCCAGTAGCTCACGCAGGTGCCGTTCTCAAAGTTGTGCGTGCACTCGAGGCGCGGCTGCAGCACGCCGTCGCAGGCCGTGGCCGTGCAGGCCGTCGCGCTGCTGCTGCTGATGCTGCTGCTGACCGCCTTGGTCGCGCGCCCCGGCGTGTTGCTATCGTCGCGGTCGCCTCCGCTGCCAGCGATCTGATCGCCTGTATTGTCACCGTCGCGGTCGTCCCCGGCGCCGCCGTCGCGGTCGCCACCGGTGTCGCCGTCGCGGTCGCCGCCGTCGCCGCCGTCGCGGTTGCCCCCGGTGTCGCCGTACCCGTCGAGTGATAACACAGTGCGCAGGCCGGGGTTGCGGCGCGCGGCCTCGAAGGCATTCTGAACCTCGCTGAGCAGCGCCGCGTCCTCCTGGCCCGCGTTGCACTGCGGGCTGCTGCTCAGCGCGGTGGCAGTGCTGCCCTTGAGCGTCCAGTAGATCGTGTTCCACGTGCCAAAGGTGGCGCCCACGCAGAACCAGCGGATCACGAAGCCGTTCAGGTGGCGGCCGGGCTCGAACGTGGTGGGCAGCACAAAGTCGGTGAGGTACTGGACCGGCTCGAACCAGTTCTCCTCGGGCGCCTGCGTGGGCACCACCACGGGCGCGTCCGCGGCCAGCACGTAGCCGAAGCGCGCCATGCACGTGCCGTCGCCCAGGCGCTGCACGCACTGCAGGAAGGGCCACAGCCGGCCGTCCAGCACCACGGCGCGCGCGTTCTGCGCGGCACTCACCTGGCCCAGGTCCTGCGCGCTGGCCAGCTGCTGGCCGGGCTCCAGCACCGCGTCGGCGTCGCTCGTCTCCAGGTCGTAGGGCGAGGCCGCGCGCGGCGGCCGGGTCGGCTCGGGCGGCGCCAGCTTGCCGATGCGCGGCAGGTCCACCCGGACGCCCTCGCGGCGCAGGCGGTCCAGCATCCAGAGGTTGTTGGCGCGCTCGTCGTTCGGGTCGGGCGCGGGCGGGTCGGTGGCGGGCGCTGCCGCCTGGCGCTTCTGCGCGCCCGCCTGCTCCACGGCGCTGATCGTCGCGTTGAACTGCGCCAGCAGCGCGGCGCCCAGGCCGGCCACGTCCACGTCCACGCAGCTGCGCACGGCCAGCTCCTCGAGGTTGGGCTGCGTGCCCGAGTGGTACGCCAGCGTGAAGGGCACCCACTCGGCGCCGGCCGCGCGCGCCCGGCCCAGCATCGCCTCGAACGAGTCGCGCCCGCCCTGCGGCACAAAGTGCCGCCCGTTGGTGGGCCACTGCAGCGTGTCGCCCCACCGGTCCGCGCCCGGGTGCGCCGCCGGGTCCACGGCGAACATCAGCTGCGTCTGCGCATCGTTGCAGCGTATGGGGTACGAGGCAAACAGGTTGTCGGACGGCGCGAGGCTCCAGTACAGGTTGATCGCGTCGACGCGGCTCGGGCAGTTGGCGGTCGGCTCGGGCGGCGCCAGGCGAATCAGCGTGAGCGCGTACGACAGCGGCGTGGTGAACCTGGGCAGCAGCGCCGTGGCCCAGGGGTACGACAGCGCAAACTCCTCGAACGTGAGCGGCGCGGCCGCGCCGCGCAGGCGGATCGCCACGGGCGGAGGCACGAGCCAGTCCAGCCGGGCGTACACGTAGAGCCGCTTGCCAAACTGCGCCGGCTGCAGCAGCCCGTCCCGATAGTCAAAGTCGCGACACACGACCGTGGCGCGTGCACCGCCGATCAGCCCCGGCAGGCACAGCAGCATCACCACCACCGCCAACACCGGCGCCGCCCGCCGAACGTGGGTGTACATGCGCGCCCGGCTGACGGACAAGTTTGGTGCAAAGAGATACCCCCCGCCGCCGCCGGTTGTCAGAGCACTAGCCGGTTGGGGAGTGGGGGGGGGGGCGGAGTTGTGTGACGAGCGTCTCGGGGGGCGCGTCCGCGGGCATTGTTTTAGTATTTGTCTTCATTGTGCACCCACGGGCGCGCTCTACCACCGCATGGGGTTCTTCACCGCGGCGTCCACGATTACCGCCTCAATCTCTGGGCTATTGGCAGCCACAATGTAACTGCCCGCGACAACGCGCAGACGCCGCACTTCCTCCGCCACCCGATGCACCCAGTTGAGGTCCGCGTAGCGCCCGGGTGCATCTCGCGCGTCGATTGGCACGCCGCGGCCGACCGCCGCGGCAAAGTACGTGGCGGTGCCCTCCTTCTTGTAATCTTTTTCGTTGAGCATCGTCGCGATCTTCGCCGCGTCGTTGGCGGCGATCTTCGACACAAATGACTCAATTACGCGCTGCGCCAGCGCGTAGTAGCTGACAACGATCGAGTTGTAGAAGGCGCTTGTGAGTGGGTTTTGCGCATTGATGAAGGCGATTTGCTGCTCGTTTGGAGCCAGCCAGCCGTTGCGGAGGTTGGCGAGATCGACCAGGTTGCGCCGATCGTTCGTCAGAACGGTGTTGCGTATCATTGCGCCGATGGCCTTGGCCGCGTCGAGTGTGTCCTCGCCGGCCGGCTTCATCATGGCCGCCGCCAGGCGGTACACAGCCGCGCTGGCGAGTGTCGCGCCGGTACTCTTGGCCGAGCGGGCCGCCTCCTTGACGAGCGCGTCCGAATGCGGCTTGAGGCGGTCGGCGGCGCCGCCGCCGCCGGGCGCGTAAGCGACCACGGGGCCGACGCCAACGCTCGGCATCGGCGGCGGCGCCTGCATCGGCGGCACCTCGGGCTGAACGCGGGCGCGTTTCACGCCCGCGCTTCCTGGGGCGGGCGGTGCCAGATCGTCCGGCACGTTGATCCCAAGGGTGCGCACCGTGGAGACGAGGAGCTGCCACACGAGCAGCAAGCTGTCCCGGACGGCCGCCTCACCTGGCGCGTCGTACCGCTTGGCGATCACGTCCAGGAGTTTGAAGAGCACCTTGCGGTGCTCACCGAGATCCGCCTCCGACGGCACCAAATCCACCACGTGCTGCAGGGCGTTGAAAAGGTCCTTGCGTTGTTTGATTTCCAACTTGCGATCATCGTCAGACGCGTTCGGCGCGGGCTCGATCAGCTTGTCGATGAGGTCCTTGGTGACATCGATCGCAGCTTTTGCTGCCGCATCCGCCCCGGCGCCGTTCGGGGTGTTCAACCTGCCCTGCACCGCCTGTTGCAACTCGTTCTCGCGCACGACGCGTCCGGTCGGTAGCGCCGTGCTCAGCACCCGTCGCGCATCGTGCAGCGCGTGGCACCGCCGGTGGAAGCACTCGTAGTCACAGTACCAGGCGCGGCCAAAGCACTCGTCGCGCAGCATCAGCTGCCCGGGCGCGGCGCACATGCAGCACGCGGATGGCGGCAGCACCGGCACGGACATTTCCTTTTCCTTCCGGGTCCGTGGGGGGGGGGGG
>DAIDIF010000216.1 GCA_027451805.1 Acidobacteriota bacterium | reverse complement strand
ATTGCGCAAAATTCCCCACTGCTGCCTCCCGTAGGAGTCTGGACCGTGTTTCAGTTCCAGTGTGTCCGTGCGCCCTCTCAGGCCGGATACCGATCATCGCCTTGGTGGGCCGTTACCCCGCCAACTAGCTAATCGGCCGCGAGCCCCTCTCCCAGCGCATTGCTGCTTTGCCCCCCGGGACATGCGTCCCAGGGGTGATATGCGGTATTAGCCCCGCTTTCGCGGGGTTATTCCCCACTCGGAGGTAGGTTGCCCACGTGTTACTCACCCGTGCGCCGCTCTACTCGCCCCCTTGCGGGGACTTTCGCGCGCGACTTGCATGTGTTAGGCACGCCGCCAGCGTTGATTCTGAGCCAGGATCAAACTCTCAAGTAAAATGGACCGCCCGCGCCCTCAAGGGACACGAGCGAACTTGCGAGTGGTCGCCCGGCCTCAAACCTGAATCGACTTGGTTATCTAGCGTCTTCCAATCCAGTTTGTCAAACATCGGCACCGGCACCGGCCGAAACCGGCCACCGGCGGCCCCTGGGGGCCGAACCAGACGCCTTGCGGCGCCCGTCCTCGAAAACCCAACGAGTGTAGCAAATTTGCCGCCCGCGGAGCAAGCCCGGCCCATGCAGGCCACGCGACTCGACGCGGTGGGCACGCCCACCCGCGAACTTGTCGGCCGAACCTTGCGGTCCGGGCCGTTGAATTTTGGCTGGGGCTTACCGCCCGTATTTTGCCTTGCCGGCACCCGGCCGACGCAGCGCGCCTAAATTCTCAACTTCAATACTCTACCACATCCGGCGACAACTCACCAGCCCGTGGCCGGCGCTGCCAGCCGCGCTAGGCAGAGTACCCAACCACTGTAGCGTAAGCGGCGGGGTGGGTCAAGGGGTGGGCGGCGTATTCTCCGCATTTTTCACGCCAGCGCCTCCGGCGCCAGCGCGAGCAGGCTTTCGCCCACCACCAGGATGTGGCGGCGGCGGGCGGCGAGGGCCAGCAAGGCGGGGGTAAAGCTGCCGGGCAGGGTCCAGTCGTGGGGCTCGATCAACACCAGCGGGAACGGGTCGAGCCAGGTGAGATCGCCGGCAAAAAGATCGGCTTCGGCACCCTCGATGTCCACTTTGACCAGCCACGGGAACCAGGGCGGGAGCGCGGCGGCGCGCTGCAGCAGGGTGGGCAGCGAAAGCGCCGCCAGGGCGGCAGGGTCGGTGGCCGCGGCCGGGGCGGTGCGCCGGCCCGCAGCAGGGCCCTGCGGGTTGGTGATGCGCGCCCAGCCATCGGCGCCCGCCACCGCGGCGTGCAGCAGCAGCGGCGCCACCTGCCCGGGGGCCGCCGCCCAGTGCGCCTGCAGACGGGCGAAGTTGCCGGCATCGGGTTCGACCGCGACGATCTGGGCGCCGGGAAACAGGTGAGCCAAATAAAGGCCGGCCAAGCCGATGTTGGCGCCCAAGTCGAGGATCAGCGGCGCGGCGCGGGCTTGGCGGCGGCGGTCGCAGGCGGCCTGGAGTTGCGGCCAGCGGTCGAGGCGGGCGAGGTTGTAGAAGTCCTGCAGGAAGACCTGCGCGAACCCGCGCCCATCGCTGGCATCGCCCCGGGCCTGCCGCAGGCCGAGTTGCGCGGTAAAGCCGCCGCGGCGGGCGCGGACGCGGACCGGGATCAGGCCCCGGCGCGGGAAGCCGAAGCGGAAGCGGAACTCGCGATGGCGGCTGCGCTGGCGCGCCGCGGTCTGGGCGAACAGCTTGAGGGTGCGGAGGGCCATGGCGGGGGCTCAACGCCAGTCTAGGGGCTGGCGGCGGCCTGGGCCGCAAGGGCTTCGACCGCCGCGGCGTGGCGGCCCGACGGAGTGGTGACGCTGGGATGGCTGACGATGAGCGCCACCGCCGCGAGCAGCATGGCCATGGCGGCGACGGTGCCGTGGCCGCCGAGGGCGAAGCCGCCCATGAGCGTACCGGCGAGCCGGAGGCGAACGGCGGCAAGCAAAACCGGCGGAATGGTCTCCAGGCCGAAGCGCATGGCGAGGTAGGCTGAGCCCCAGACGGCGTAGAGGGCAGAGCTGGCGGCCAGGATACGCCCCTTGGAGGCCTGCACCATCTCAGCCCACCCAAGCGGCCGCGATGCGGCGGGGCTCGTCGTCGCGGAGCGCCAGCTCCGGCGCCGCGGCGCGCGGTAGGGCCTGGATTTCGACCCGCAGGCAGGGCGGCGGCAAACGGCCGGCGAGACGTTCGCCCCATTCGATGGCGACCAGCTTGGCTTCCCCCGGCGCCGGCGGCGCGAACACGTCGTCCAGCCCCAGCGTGTCGAACTGCTGGGCGGTGGCGACGCGGTACAGGTCGAGATGGAGGAGCGTGCGGGCGCCGCGGCGGTATTCGTGGATGAGGGTGTAGGTCGGGCTGGCGACGTCCTCTTCGTCGGCCACGCCCCAACCGGCGGCCAGGCCTTTCATCAGCATGGTCTTGCCGGCGCCGAGCTCGCCGATGAGCAGCACCACGGCCGACGCGGGCAGGCTGGCGGCGAGTTCGCGCCCCCAGGCGACGGTGGCGGCAGGGGATACGGTGGTGACCACGGCCGGGAACTGGATCACGCGGCGGCCTCGCTGCGGAGTTGGCGCAGGGCGGCGGGCAGCGCGGCGGTGATGTCGCCGGCCAGCAGACTGGGCTCGCCCCGGCGGCGGGCGGCGACATCGCCGGCGAGGCCGTGAAGGTAGACCGCGGCGGCGACCGTCTCCAGCCGCGGGGCCTGGGGAAACTGGGCGAGCAGGCCGGCGATCAGGCCGCAGAGCACGTCGCCGGAGCCGGCGGTGGCCATGCCCGGATTGCCAGTGGGGTTGACGAACACCTCGCCCGCGGGGTCGGCGATCAGGGTGTGATGGCCTTTGAGCAGGGCGATGGCGGCGGTCATGGCGGCGAGGCGCTGGACGTAGTAGAGACGGCGGGACTCGACTTCCTGCGGCGAGACCGCGAACAGGCGCGCCATCTCGCCGGGATGGGGAGTGAGCACGGCGGCTTTGCCGGCGACCAGCGCGCGCAGCGCAGGGAGGCGTCCCGCGAACGCGTTGAGGGCGTCGGCGTCGAGCACCACCGGGACGTGAACGGCGGCGAGCACCGCCTCGATGAGGGCGCGAGTGGGGGGCGAGTTCCCCAGCCCGGGACCGGCGGCGAGCACGGTGGCGGGACGGAGCAAGGCCTCAAGCGCGGCATCGAGAGCGGCGCCGGAAGCGGCCTCGGGCAGCGGCTCGGTCATCAACTCGGGCCGGGCGGCGGCGACGATGGGCAGCACCTCGCGCGGGACGGCGGCGGTGACCAGTCCGGCGCCGCTGCGCAGGGCGGCGGTGGAGGCGAGCACGGCGGCGCCCGATTTGCCGAGCGCGCCGGCGATCACCACCACGTGGCCGAAGTTGTTTTTGAAGGCGGCGGAGGGGCGCGGACGGGCCAGGGAGCGGCACTCGGCCGGGGTGGTGAGGCGGAGCATCGGGCGGGCTTCCGCCAGGATGGCGTCGGGCGTGCCGATCGCCGCCACGTGGATGCGGCCGGCGGCGGCGGCGTGGCGGGAGAGATAGAGGCCGGGCTTGGGGGCGGTGAAGGTGACGGTGGTGGTGGCGCGCAGCACGGCGGCGTCTGCGGCTTCGGCGGGGCCGCTCGCGTCGGCCCCCAGGCCGGAGGGAAGGTCGAGAGCCAGGACCGGGCCGCCAAAGCTGTGGTTGAGGTCGGCGATCACCGCGCGCCGCCAACCGTTGAGCGGATGCAGGAGGCCGGTGCCGAAGAGCGCATCCACCAGCAGCGCGCTGGCGAGAACCTGGGCGCGGCACGCCTGCCAGGCGGCCAGGTCGGTGACGATCTCCGGCGGGGGCGCGAGCGCGGCCAGGGCGGCGGCGGCTTCGCCGCGTAACCGGGGCGGCGGCGCGAACAGCAGCGGCAGCACGGCAACCCGGCGGCGGCGCAGACGCTGGGCGAGCAGGAGGCCGTCGCCGCCATTATTACCGCCGCCGCAGAGGATGGCGATACGGCCGGCGAGCGCCTGGGGGAAGTCGGCTTCGAGCCAGTCTTCGGCGGCTCCGGCGGCGGCGGCCATCAAGGCGGCGCCGGTGGCGGGGGTGGCCCGATCCGCCTCCCGCATCTGCACCGCCGACAATAGGTACACGCCAGGCCTCACTTCGCCAGGTTGCGGAGGAGAAAGAGCAGGTTGGCGGGCCGTTCCGCCAGCCGCCGCATAAAGTAGGGATACCACTCCGGGCCGTACGGGATGTAGACGCGCACGCGCCAGCCTTGCTGCTGGAGGCGGCGCTGCAGATCGCGCCGGATGCCGTAGAGCATCTGGAATTCGAAAGCCTCGGGGCCGAGCTTCTGCTGGCGGGCAAACTCGAGGGTGGCGTTGATGATGCGCTCGTCGTGGGTGGCGATGGCGTGGTAGAGGCCGCTGTGGAGCAGGCGCTGCATCAGGCGGACGTAATTGGCATCCACCTCGGGCTTGGCCTGGTAGGCGATGGCGGCGGGCTCGCGATAGGCGCCCTTGACCAGGCGCAGGCGGATACCCTTGCTGATCAGGCGCTCGACGTCTTCGGCGGTGCGGTACAGGTAGGCTTGCACCACGGTGCCGACGGGCGCGCCCTGGGCGTGGAGCTCCTCCACCAGATCCAGGGTGGCGGCGGTGTAGGGCGAGCCTTCCATGTCCACGCGGATGAAGTTGCCCAGGGTGCGCGCGGCGGCGAGCACGCGATGGAGCTGCTCGCGGGCAAAGTCGAGGCCGAGATCGAGCCCCAACTGGGTGAGCTTGACCGAGAGGTTGGAGTTGGCCTCACGCCGGTGGATGGTTTCGAGGATGGTCTGGGCGGTGGCGGCGGCCTGCTCGGCGGCGGCGGGGGCGGCGACGTTTTCCCCCAGCGGGTCGAGGGTGGCGGTCATACCCAGGCGGTTGACCGCGAGCACGGCGGCGATGGCGTCGTCGAGGGTGAGTCCGGCGACGAAGCGACGGGAGATGCGTTTGCCCACGGTGCTGCTCTCAGTGAACTGCCGCATCCCCGGATGACGGGAAAGAGCGAGTAGCGCGGTCCGCAACAGGAGGCCTCCAGAGCAGCAGTTTTATGGTACTAGAATCGGGAGCGTGGCTTGGACCGATGATGCCTTGAACGAACCGCAGCGGCGGCATGTGCGCGAGAGCCTGGCGCAGCTGGAGCGGCAATTGGGCGCGATCGAGGCGATTCTGGCGCACGCCCGGGCGCCGGGGCTGTTTCCGCGCTACGCGGACGATCTGTCGGCGGCGGAGCGGCGGGCGCTGGCGGCGCGCCTGGCGCAGGTGCGGGCGGCGCTGGCGGCGGCGGTGGGCGAGTGCGGTCTGCGCCCGGAGGCGGCGTTGGGGGCGCGCCAGGCGATCGCGGCGCAGTGGAGCGTGGCGGACATGGGGCTGGACGATCTGCTGCCGGCGGCGATGCGCGCCTACGGTCCGCTGGCGCCGGAAGCGGCGGGCCGGCTGGAACAGGTGGCGGCGCGGTTACGCGCGGCGCTGGCGCCGGTGGCGGACGCGCCCCCAGCCGTGGCCGCCGGACTGGAGGCGGCGCTCGCGGCAGCGCTGCCGGAGGCGATGGCGGCGATGGCGGCGGCGCTGGCCGAAGCGGCACTGGCGCGGGTGGGCAACGACTAGCTGCCGCTGATCGCGGCCGACGCGCTGACGCGGGTGGCGCATCGGGTGGCGCAGGCGCACGGCGCCGCAGCGCCCTTGCCGGCGCTCGACATCCGCGTTATTCCCTGGCGGCTGGACGCACCGCGCTTCACCGGCCTCGGGCGGATCTGGGTGGGGCAGCAGTTCGCCCGTCAACTGGCGCCGCTGCAGGCGCAGATCGGGGCGGCGCTGCGGGGGTTTGCGGCGCGGGTGGGGTAGCGCCGCAGGCGCGGCGGGCGAAGTCAATGCGCTGCTGCTGGCTGGGGTGGTTGAAGAACCACCAGACGATCCAGGCGGGCGGATCCGGGTAGATCAGGTCGGTGCGCTCTTCGCGCTGAAAACTGCGCACCGCGGCGCAGGCGTGGCCGCTGAGGCGCAATCCGAAGGCATCGGCCTGATGCTCTTCCCAGCGCGAGAAGCCGTTGGTGGCGGGGGCCAGCACAAACAGCAGCCCGAGCAGGATCAGCAACATCAGCGGCAGCGTGGCCGGGTCGTGTGGCGGGCGGCCGCGGGCGCAATGCTGGAAGAGTCCGGCGAGCACGGCCAACATGCCGAACAGCAGCGCCAGCGTGAACCCGACGCCCTTCCAGAGATGGCCGAGAACATAATGGCCGATTTCATGGCCCACCACGAAGGAGAGCTCGGGCAGGGTCTGGGAGTCGAGCAGGGTGTCGTACACGACAATGCGCTGGCTGCCGAGAATGCCGTCCACGTAGGCGTTGGTGTGGCTGGACTGGAGGCTGGCGTTGACCTCCTCGATACGCGCATGCGGAATGCCGGCGCGGCGCGCGAGGCGCTCGATCTCGGTGCGCGCCGCCCCGGGCGGCAGCGGCGTGAAGCGGTTGAAGAGCGGGGCGATGAGAACCGGCTCGAGCGCGACCGCGAGGATGACGCCGGCCGCGACCACGGCCCAGGCTTTGATCCACCAGGGGAGGCGGCGCGGACGGCGGGGCATCCAGGCGAACACGCTCATCGCGACGGCCAGGCCGGCCGCCACATAGACCAGCGCCGATTCGGCCCATTGGGCGAGCCAAGCCGCGAGCGTCAGGTGCTCGAAGCCGAAGGCGCGTTCGCGGAAGAACCCGAGGTACAGATCCCAGGGCAGGCCGAGCAGCAGCACGAAAGCGAAGACGCCCGCGGTGACGGCGGCGGTTTCGCGGGCGGGGCGGGCAGCGCCGTGATGGCCTCGTGCCCAGGCGGCGAGGCGGGCGGCCATGCCGCCGTAGTAGGCGAAAGCGAGCAGGGCGAGGGTCCAGAGCTGGGCCAGGGTGCCCCAGACCAAGCCGCCGTAAAGGTAATGGCGCGCGCGCGCCAGTTCGGCGGGGGACAAAGGGGCAACAGGGGTGAGCAGAGGCGCCATCTGTTTGAGGATATGTCCACTCTGCCGCCCGTGCCTACGCCCGGCTCGGCGCGCACCGCCAAGCCCCTCCTGGTGGCCGAACAACGCCAGCTATTTCAGCGGGTGCTGGATGCGCTCCAGGGCGGCGGCGTCAGCTTCGCGGTCGCCGGCGCCTTCGCGTTTCAGCACTACACCGGCATCTGGAGGTTCACCAAGGACCTGGATCTGTTTTTGCCGGCGGCGGCGGTGGAGCGGGCGCTGGAGCTTTGCCGCAGCGCCGGGCTGGCAACTGAGATCACCGACCCGGTGTGGCTGGCGAAGGCATGGGCGGGCGATTACTTCGTGGACCTGATCTCGGGCATGTCGAATGGGGTGTTCTGGGTAACGCCGGCATGGATGGCGCTGGCGCGGACGGGCGAGGTGCTGGGGCAGCGGCTGCCGCTGCTCGCGCCGGAAGAGATGATTTTGAGCAAAATTTTCGTCACCCGGCGGGAGCGTTTCGACGGCAGCGACGTCTGCCACTTGATCCACCGCTGTGGGGCGGGCATGGATTGGACGCGGCTGCGGACGGCGGTGGGCGAGCACTGGGCGATGCTACTGTGGCATCTGCTCCTATTCCGCTACGTCTACCCGGCGGACCGGGAGGCGGTGCCGGGCTGGCTCTGGCGCGACCTGCGTCAGCGCCTGGAGGAGGACTTGAGCGATCTGCCGGCGGGACCGTTTCGTGGAAGCCTGATTGATCCGCCGATGTTCGCGCCCGACATCGTCACCTGGGGGCTGGAGAATCTGGAGGAGAGCTCCCGGCGGCGCCGGCTGCGGGAGCGGGCGGCCTGAGCGATGCGGATCGCGGCGGCGGCGGACCTGCACTGCGGCGTGAACGACCGGGAGCGCATCCGGGAGCGGCTCAACGCCGTGCCCGCGGCGGCGGACGTGCTGGTGCTGGCCGGTGACCTCACCAACTATGGGCGGCCGGAGGAGATGGAGGTGCTGATCAGCCAGCTCCTGCGGCTGCGGCTGCCGATCATCAGCGTGCTGGGCAACCATGATTACGAGTCGGGAGCCGTGCCGGAACTGCTGCGGATGCTGCGCGAGGTGGGGATCAAGGCGCTGGACGGAGAGCCGTACGAACGCGAGGGGGTGGGCTTTGCCGGGGTGAAGGGGTTTTGCGGCGGTTTTGGCCGGGGCGAGCTGACAGCGTTTGGCGAGCCGGCGATCAAGAGCTTCGTGCACACCTCGATGGAGGAGAGCCTGCGGCTGGAGCGGGCGCTGTCGCAGTTGCGCAACGAGCGGCGCGTGGTGCTGCTGCACTACGCCCCCATCGAAGCCACGGCGGTGGGCGAGGCGCGGGAGCTGTTCCCGTTTCTGGGCAGCTCGCGGCTGAGCGACGTGTGCGACCGCTTCGGAGCGGCGGCGATCTTTCACGGGCACGCGCACCACGGCGCGCTCGAGGGCCGTACCCGCGGCGGGATACCGGTGTACAACGTGGCGCTGCCGCTGCTGCTGGCGCAGGCGCCGCCACTGGCCTTCCGGCTGGTGGAAGTGTAAGGACGGCGCCGGAGGGATTCAGCCGCCGGCCGGCGTGCGCAGCAGTTCGGCGAGCCGCCGCACCCCGGCGGCAATTTGCGCCGGCGCGGTGCTGCCGAACCCCAGCACGAAGCCCTGGCGCACGCCGCTGCCAAGATAGAAGACCGACAGCGGTACCAGGCACAGCTGCTCGCGCGCCCCGCGGACATAGATCTCGCGATCCGGACAGCCCGGCAGCACCACCGCAAGGTGGATGCCGGCTTGGTCGCCGACGATCTCCACCCCCGCTCCCAAGTGGCGGCGCAGACTTGCGATCAGCGCACCGCGGCGCTCGGCGTAGATCGGGCGCATACGGCGGATGTGGCGGGCGAAATGCCCCTCGGCGACAAAATCGGCGAGCACCGCCTGCGACAGCGAGGCCGGACCGAGATCGAGGGCGAAGCGGGCGGCGAGGAAGCGCTCGACCAGATCCGGCGGGACGACCAGGTAGCCGAGGCGGAGCGACGGGAACAGGACCTTGCTGAACGTGCCGATGTAAACCACGCGGCCGTGCCGGTCAAGACCTTGCAGCGAGGTGATCGGCACCCCCGCGTAGCGGAACTCGCTGTCGAAATCATCTTCGAAGATCCAACCGCCCTGGCTCTCGGCCCAGTCCAGCAGCTGGAGGCGACGGCTGGCGCTCATGGTGACCCCGAGCGGGTATTGATGCGAGGGAGTCACGAGGGCGGCGCGGGCGCCGGCGCATTCCCGGACCCCGGCGCGGACGTCAAGACCTTCGCCGTCCACCGCAACCGGGACGATGTTGCAGCCGCTGCCGACAAAAACGCTGCGGGCGAAACGATAGCCGGGATCCTCCAACCAGACGTCGTCGCCGGGATCGAGCAGCGCGCGGGCGGCGATTTCCAGGCCTTGCTGGGAACCGTTGACGATCATGACCTGCCCCGGGTCGCAGCGGACACCGCGCGCGGTGCGCAGATAAGCCGCAATGGCCACCCGCAGCTCGTGCAAGCCCATGGGGTCGCCGTAGTCGAGCACGGCGGCGTGCAGGCGGCGTAGCTGGCGCGTCATCAGCCGTTTCCAGATGGCGAGAGGAAAGTGCTCGAAGGCAATCTGGCTGACGGTGAAGGCCCCCTGGCTGCGCATGCGATAAAAGCTCTCGGCACTGGGCAGCGCCGCGCAGCGCCGCGAGGCGCGGCGGTGAGAGGCGGCATCCCGCGCCGGCGGCGCTTCCGAGCCGTCGGGGCCGGGCGCGGGCGCGGCCGGCGGTGTGCCGCCGCCGGCCGCCCCGCCCAGTTGCGGCGACACGATGGTGCCGGAGCCGACACGGCTTTCCAGGTAGCCTTCGGCCAGCAGTTGGGCATACGCATTCATGACCGGCATGCGGGAGATGCCGAGTTCGGCGGCCAGCACCCGCGTCGAGGGGACGCGCTGGCTGGCGGCCAGGGCGCCGCCGATGATGGCGTGGCGAAAGGCGGCGTAGATCTGCGCTTGTAGGGAATGCGCACTTCCCTTTTCGATGGCCACCAGCGGCGAGATGGTGGAAGCAACTTTCCTCACGCTGCGGATCATAATGGCTCGGCGAAAACCTGGTCAAGTGGCTATTGACGACATCCGCTTTCGGGGAGAGGCTTAGCGATAGCTGACAAGGCAGGGGCTGCGGTTCACTGGTCGCCACTCGGGAAGTGCAAGGGCGGCAGCCAACCGCCTCGGGAGGACAGTCATGGTGTGGAAAAGCGCAAAGCGCCGGGCCAAGGTGAGCGCGGCGGGGTTGGCGTTGCTGGCGTTGGTGTTGCTTCCGTCCTATGGCAACGCCAAGGATCCGGCGGCGGCGAAAAGCAAGGCGTACGTCTACGTTTGCAGTTGCGACGG
This sequence comes from Acidobacteriota bacterium, assembly GCA_027451805.1. Taxonomy (GTDB): domain Bacteria; phylum Acidobacteriota; class Terriglobia; order Terriglobales; family SCQP01; genus SCQP01. Next base: position 101,839 of record DAIDIF010000216.1, on the reverse strand, counting down.
GACGAGTTCCTGTCCCTGCATGACCGAGGCCAAGCGCGAAGGCCCGTGCGCCTGCGGCACCAAGGGCGGGCCGCCGATGCAGCGGGTGCAGGCGAACAGCAATTGGGCGAAATATAACCGCGACTCCATGCGCCATTGATCCAAGCCGGGCGCGGGACGGGGATTCGCTATACTGAAGGCAATCGGTCCCGCCATGTCGCGAAAAACCAGCTTGGCTGTCTTTGGCATTTCCCTGGTGCTTGCCGTATCGCTGATGGCCGCTGCGGCGTGGCCCCGCCAAGCCCCGGTCAATCACGATCCCGCGCGCCAGTTGGGAATTTTGGCCGAGGTGTACGAGCACATCAACGACGACTACGTCACCACCCCCAACTTGAGCAAGGTCAGCGAGGGGGCATTGCACGGTCTGCTGTCGTCGCTGGATTCGGATTCGAGCTACCTCGACCGGCAGCAGTATCAAAGCTATCTGGCGGAGCAGGCGAATCCGCCGACGGGAAACATCCAGGCGGTGATCTCGAAGCGGTTCGGGTACGCCGACGTGGTGGATGTGCGCCCCGGCGGCGATGCGGCGAAGGCGGGCTTGGTGCGGGGTGATTTCGTCGAGGCCATCGGCAACGCCGGCACCCACGATTTGTCCATGGCGGCGATCGCGCAGGCGCTACGCGGCGCGCCCGGCTCGACGCTCACGCTGAATGTGGTGCACATGCACCACTCCAATCCGGTGCCGGTGGTGATCACGCGGGTGGCGCCCAGCATGGCGCCCTTGGCCGTATCCCGCCACGGCGGCGTGGGCGTGATCACGGTGCCGGATTTCGATCACGGCCGGACGGCCCAAATCGCGGCGGCGGTGAAGACGCTGCAGCGCGGGGGGGCGAGCGCGCTGATTCTGGATTTGCGCAACTGCGGCGGCGGCAGCTACACGGAAGCAGAGCGGACGGCCAACCTCTTCCTCAATCACGGAACCATCACCTATCTGGAAGGACAGACGGTTCCGCGGGTGACGACCACGGCGGATGCGGCCCAGGCGATCGACGCGCAAGGCCGGCTGGAAGTGCTGGTGAACTTCGGCACCTTCGGGCCGGCGGAACTGGCGGCGGCGGCGTTGCAGCAGAACGGGCGGGCGCAGGTGATTGGCGACCCGACGTTCGGCGAAGGCTCGACGCAGAAACTGATTCCGGTGGGCGACGGCTCGGCGCTTTGGCTGACCGTGGCGCGCTACTATTCGCCAAAGGGCCACGCGATTCAGGACGGGGTTACGCCCGATGTGGCGCAGGTGCGGTACGCGGGAGCGCTGCCGGATATGGACTATCCGCCCGAGGGCGTGAGCGGACCGCTGCCCGACCTGCAGCTGCAGAAGGCGTTGGCGCTGGCGCAAAGCCACAACGCTACGAAGTAGCCGCCGGTCCCGGCGCGATGGCCGCCGGAGCAAAATCCTTGTGCAGCAGGAGGCCGTCGAGCCGCGCGGAGTAGTAGCGCGGCAGGGTGCGAACCACGCGATAGCCGAGGCGGGCGTAAAAGGCGAGGGCGGCTTGGTTGTCCACGGCGGCTTCCAGGCGCATGCCGCCCGCGCCGGCTTCGCGGTAGTGCGATTCCGCGGCGAGCAAAAGGGCCTGTCCGATGCCGCGGCGGCGAAACTCGGGAGCCACGTCGAGGGTGATGACGTGGCCCCGGTCGGCGCGGCGGAGGGTCAGGATGAATGCCGCGAGCGTAGCGCCCTCAAGGCAGGCGAGGTGGAAGCCGAACGGGGCGAGGCGCACGGCGTCGCGGATTTCGCGCTGCGAATACGCGATCCCGGGCGGAAAGCAGCGCTGATCGAGGGCGTAAAGGGCGGGCAGGTCGGCCAGCGTGAGCGGTCGCAGGATCGGAGCCACGCAGCGATTGTAGCTAGTGGCCTGAGCCGGGAGTGAGCAGCAGAGCTCGCAGCAAGCCGCCGGCGAGGCGGCCGGCGAGCAACCCGGCGAGCGCGGCGGCGGCAAGCGCGGCTTCGGGGTGGCGGCGCAGTTGCTGCCGCGGGGTCATTTGGCGCAAATCGCGGCGTAAGCGGGCGCGGAGGGCTGCGGCGCGCTCGGTGAAGGCGCTGCGCTCCTGGCGCAAGCGCCGGTCGAGCTCGGGAAGGCTGGGCGAGGCCATGGCTCAGCTCCGGCCCCGACGCCAGGCGAGCGCCAGGCCGAGCACGAACGCCCCCGAGGCGGCCAGCGTGAGCAGCGGGGCCAGGTTCTGCCGGCGGCCATCCGGGGTTCGGGCGGCGCGCAGTAGCTCGGCGAAGCGGCGGCTTTGCACCCCGGCGCGCCGCAACCAACGGCCCGCAGAGCCGCCGGCGGTGCGGGCTGCCGCAGCCAGCGGCGACTCGACGCGCGGCAGCGGGATGGGCGCTGGGGGGGCTTGCAGGGGCATTCGCGACGCCTTCAGGGTCGGATGCCGGCGGACCTCGGACTGTTGCGAGCGACCGCCGGATTTGCCCTAGGCGCGCCCCCGTTGTGCATGGAACCTGCGGGCCGAGGTAAAGGCGTAGTGGATGCCGGAAATGATGACCAGCGTGGAGACGGAGGCCCAGCCGAATTCCTCGATGCCGAACGTGATCGGGTTGGGGATCCAGGCGTTGAGCAGAGCGACGGCGATGGTGGCGAGCTCGGCGGTGGTTTCCGCCTTGCCCCACCAGGTGGGGCGGAAATCGCGGAATGGCGTGGCGGCGAAAAGCACCAGGGCGGAAACCAGGATGCAGGCGTCGCGGGTGAAGACGAGAATGGCCAGCGCCCAGGGAATCTCGCCGGCGAGAGCCAGGGCGAGGAAGAGCACGGTGAGCAGCGATTTGTCGGCGATCGGGTCAAGATAAGCGCCCAGTCTCGAGTGCTGATGGAAGCGGCGGGCAAGCCAGCCGTCGAACCCATCGGTGACCGCGGCGCCGACGAACAGGGCGACCGCCCAGCCGAAGCGCCGTTCGACCACGGCGGCAAGGATGACGGGAATGGACAGCAGGCGCAGCTCGGTGAGCAAGTTGGCGGGGTAACACCACTCAGGCCAAGCGGAGGCTGCGGGGGCAACGGAAGGCACGAACCTAATCTTAGCGATTGCCGGGGGCGGGGGCCGCAACGACCGCCGAGACTTGCGGATGCAGGCGGTCCAGCATGGGCAGGTAGCGGCTGCGGACTGCGGCGAACTGGGCGCGAAGTCCGGGGGCGACGGGACGGCCGGGCGGCAGCGACTGGCGCAGGGTTTCGAAATTCATGTACTTGCCATAGCGCTCGATGCCGAAGTGGAGATTGGGCCCGGTCGCCAACCCGGTCATGCCCACCAAGCCGATACGCTGTCCTTGCCCCACGCGCTCGCCCACATGCACGAGGATGCGCGACAAGTGCAGGTACACGGTCTCATATCCATTCGGGTGGCGCAGCCGCACCATCTTGCCGTCTTCGCCGTACCAGCCGGCCTGGATCACCACTCCGGCGCCCAGCGCCTGCACCGGCGTGCCGGTGGGAGCGGCAAAATCGGTGCCCAGGTGCGGGCGGTAGTACTTCAGAATCGGCTGCCAGCGGTGGTAAGAAAACTGGCTTGAGACGCGGGCATCGAACTTGAGCGGCGAGCGCAAAAACTCGCGCTTCATGGGGTTTCCGTTGGGTTCGTAGTAGGTCAAAAAGCCGTGGCGATCATGGAAGCGCAGGGCTTCATAGGGATGGCCGGCGTTGACGTACTCCGCAGCGACAATCTGGCCATAGCCGGCGAAGCGGCCCCGGCGATAACGCTTCTCCACCAGCACGCGGAAGACGTCGCCCGGCCGCGTGTCGGTGTAGAAGTCCAGGTCCCAGCCGAAGATGTTGGCCAGCTCGACCGCCAATTGGTCGTGTTCGCCGGCCTGCTCGACCGCCTGGAACAGCGACGACTCGACCGTGCCGGCGACGCCGACGAGCTTAGTGACAAAGGGAATCGCCTCCATCGCGGCGGTCCAGGAGGCGGTCGTACCCACGGCCCCGGCAGCGGGGGCGCGCAGCCAGAGGGTGTGGCCGCTGTCAACTTGGTAGCTCAGCGCCTCGGGCGCCCCGGAGAGCGAGCGCACCAGATCGAGGCGATGGCCGGCCTGAACGCGCGCCAGGTTGTAGACCGGGCGGGCGACCGCGACCAGCTGCCGCGCCAAGGCGGCGTTGAGGTGAAAGGGCGCGAGGGCGGCGAGAAAAGTGCTGTGGGGCGGGATGCGAACGATCTGGCCGGTCGGTGTGGCAGGCGCCGGCTTGGCGACAGCCGCGGGGCGCACGGCGGGCGCAGGCCTCGCGGCCCGGCGTTGGGCGATGCTCACGCCGCCGGCAATGCCCGCGACGACGACGGCAAGCACGAGGAGGGGGAGGACGAAAGTGCGACGCGGGGAATTTTGCATTCCGCTCCGTATTGTAACGGGCGCGCCCGCGGCCCCGTCCAGATCAAATGCCTAAAGCCGGGGGCGCAGTTTTTGCCCAATGCCGCGAACAATCAACTGCAGCGCCAGAAAGCCAACGCCGGTGGTGACCGCCAAAGCGGCGAGAATCAGAGCCAATGCAGACGCGTCTTCCAAAATTACGGTGCCCACGTCGAGATTATTAGCACGCTGAGGGCCAGAAGTGCAGTGGGGGTGGGATCAAGTTGGTTATAATGGCACAGAATTGCGCTCGATCTTTGCGGCAGCGGCCGGCCTCCCTTGTGTACATCGTCGGGGGCTACAGCGCGGCCAGGCTTCTCTGCGTGAACGATTTCTCATGAGACTGTTTCCTGCAACCAAGCGCCGCCCGGCGTTGGCGATCGGAGTGTTGCTGGCCGTGGCGTTCGCAGCCGGCGGCTGCAACACTTACTACATCCCGCCACCGCCGGTGGCGGTGGTGCTGTCGAACTTCACCCCAACGCTGGTGATCTCGTCGCTGGACAGCAGCGGCGCGGTCGTGCCGTCCTCGCTCCAGCTGAACGGGGCGGTGAACAACTCCAGCAACCAGACGCTGTTTTACTCGGTGGGGCAGGACGGCAATTACGTCCAAGGCGGCAACAACGTGTGGGGGTATGTGACCAACAGCGGGGTGTATACCGCGCCGCTGCAAGTGCCAACGCCGAACACGGTGACCATTCTGGCACGGGCGCAAGCCGACCCCACGCAGACGGCGAGCACCACGATTACGCTGCTCAACCCCACGGCAACGACCAGCGCGGTGACGCCGGCGGTGCTGACGCAGGGGCTGAACTATACCCTGGACATCGCCGGGGCCTATTTCGCGCAAGGCGCGACCGTGAGCCTCAGCGGCGCGACGCTGGGGCCGGTGCAGTATGTCAGCCCCAGCGAGCTGAAAGTGACGGCGCGAATTCAGTCGGCCGGACTGCTGGGGTTGAGCGTGAGCAACCCCTATCCGTTCGGGCCGACGAACAACTTCGCCATCCGCAGCCAGCCGGCGAGCCCGGCGACTTCAAGTGCGGTGGCGGTGGAGGTGGCGCAAGCGGGCAGCGACAGCAGCGGCAACCCGGTGTTCGCGACCAAGGCGTACGTACCGCAGGTGGACAGCCTGGCGGTGGTGAATTTGGACACCAACAAACAAATCGGTTCGGTGGTGATGCCGAGCGGCTACGTGCCGAGCGAGGTGGCGGCGCATCCGGCGAAGAACGAACTCGTGGTGGCGAGCGCCGGCAGCAACGTCCTGCAGGTCGTGGATGCCAACCGCGACCAGGTGGTGCAGTCGCTGCCGGTGCCGGTGACCGGAACGGCGACGGTGGACGGTGCGTCCTGCACGATCTGCGCCGTGATGGTGGACAGTTCGCGGGACGAGGCGATTCTGGACACGGCGGCGGGGTTTTTGACGCTGAACCTGGACACCGGCGCGGCGAGCGCGCCCTACGCGGTGCCAGCGGCGGCCAACTTCGCCTACGATCCGAACACGCAGCGCATCTACGCGCCCTACCACAACAGCAACGGCAGCGGCGTGAACGTGATTGACCTGGTGACGGGGACGGTGTCAACGGCGGAGCCGCAGAGCGCTATCTTCGGCACCGGGACGGATACGGCGACGTTCGATCCGCAGGCCGGGGTGCTGACGGTGGGCGATGCGGACACGGGCACGTATCTGGACCTGAACTTCAACAACGCGCTGAGCAGCACCGGCAACCTGCTGACGCCGGCAGCGCCGTTCACGATCAGCACCGCGTGCGCGGGCACCTGGAAGGGGATGGATCTGGACTTCACCAGCCACACCGGCTGGCTGGCGAACTTGGGCGGGTGCGTGGCGGTGGCGGCGATGCCGCCGGCGGCGCCGTCGGGCACGCCGGGCAGTCCGTCGCCGATCCGCTGGGCGCGCATGCCGTTGGGGCCGGACGGACTGCCGTGGCAGAACACGCCGCTGGGGCAGCCGCAGACGCTGGCGGTGTTCACCGGCAGCGATGGGCGGGCGTACGGGTTGGCGGTGCGCGCCGACCGCACGCTGTTGCTGAAGATGGATCTGCGGCTGCTGCAGAACGCAAACCCGATCACCGGCGCCTTGGACGCCAACCAGGTGGATCCCACCGACGTGACCGTCAACGGACTGACCGTGTCGGCGATCACCTACATTGCCCTGCACGGGTAGACCGACCCTTCGCCCGCCGTATAATGCCGGGGACATGAGCCGCTCGCGCCACGCCCTGGCCGCCAGCTTCCTCGGCTGGATGCTGGACGCCTTCGATTTCTTCGTGGTGGTGTTCCTGGTGGGGCGGCTGGCGGCGCAGTTCGCGGTGCCGAAGTCGGCGATCCTGTGGTCCATAACGGCCACGCTGGCGATGCGGCCGCTGGGGGCGCTGCTGTTCGGCCTGCTGGCGGACCGCTACGGGCGGCGGCGGCCGCTGATGGCGAACGTTTTGTATTTCGCAGTGATCGAGGTGGCATGCGGGTTCGCCCCCAACTTCACGGTCTTCCTGATTCTGCGGGCGCTGTTCGGCATCGGCATGGGCGGCGAGTGGGGCGTGGGGGCGGCGCTGGCCAGGGAGGCGGCGCCGGAGAAGCGGCGGGGCGTGCTCTCGGGGCTGCTGCAGAGCGGCTACCCGATCGGCTACCTACTGGCGGCGCTGTGCGCGCGCTTCGTACTGCCAACCCTGGGCTGGCGGGCGATGTTCTGGGTGGGCGGGCTGCCGGCGCTGCTGGCGCTCTACATCCGGCGGAAGGTGCCGGAATCGGCGGCGTGGGAGCGGAGCCGGGCGCCTTCGGTGAAGGCGATCCTGAAGACGCTGGCGGCGGGCGGCAAGCAGGTAGCGTACCTGATCGTGCTGATGGCGCTGATGAACTATCTCTCCCACGGCACCCAGGATCTCTATCCGGACTTCTTGAGCACGGTGCACCACCTCGCGGCGAATACCGTGGCGTGGATCGCGGTGCTGTACAACCTGGGCGCGGTGGCCGGAGCGCTCGCGTTCGGGATGTTGTCGGAGCCCTGGGGCCGCAGAAGGAGCATGCTGGCGGCCCTCGGGCTGTCGCTGCTGGTGCTGCCGCTATGGACCTTCAGCCACAGCGCCGCGCTGCTGGCGGCGGGTGCGTTCCTCATGCAGGCGGGGGTGCAGGGGGCCTGGGGGATCATTCCGGCGCACTTGAACGAACTCGCGCCGGAGTCGGCGCGCGGGCTGCTGCCGGGCTTCAGCTACCAGATCGGCATCCTGATCGCCTCACCCACCAGCAACATCGAGTACGCGCTTCGCGCGCGCTTCGGGTACGGGCCAGCGCTGGCGGGGTTTGTGGTGGTGATTCTGGCGGCGGTGGCGCTGGCGGTGGCGCTGGGGCCGGAGCGGAAGGGGCGGCGATTCGGGGAGATGGCCGCCGCGGGCACGGCCACGGCGGCCATCAGCCCAGCCGCACCGGCGAAGTCGCCATAAGCCAGAACGAAACCGCGACGACCAGGATCACGGCCAGCTGGATCATGCGCCAGCGGCTCATTTGCGCTTCGGTGAGCGGCGGGTCGTCGCCGACCAGCATGCCGAGCACGAAGCCGCTGGCGAGGCCCCCGAGGTGGGCGGCATTATCCACGCCGGGGATGACGAAGGCGATGATGAGCGCGTAGACCGCCCAGCGCATCGCAACGCTGCGCAACTGCCGGCCCATGGCGGTGTGGCTGCGGCGCACGCCGTAGGCGATCATGACCCCCAGGATGCCGAAGATGGCGCCGCTGGCGCCCAGGCTGAAGTAGCCGACGTAGCTGGAGACGAGATAACCGAAAATGCCGGTGGTGATATAGAAGAACAGAAACTTGGCGCCGCCGTAGAAAGACTCCACGATCTGGCCGATGTCGTACAGCGCCCACATGTTGAAGCCGATGTGGAGCAGGCCGCCGTGCAAAAAGCAGGCGGTGACGAAGCGCCAGTACTGATGGGTGGCGATGACGTAGCCCAGCGGAATGCTTTCGCCGAGGCGCAAGGTTGCCCCCTGGCTGGGCCCGCTCATGAGATGGGTGAGGATGCCCTGCCCGGCGACGGCGTACTCGACGATGAACATGACGAAGTTCATCAGCACCAGGATGGCAGTCACCGGCACGGTGCCAGGCATGGCGCGCTGCAGGAGTTTGCCGGTGGGGCCGGTGCCGAAAACCTTCAGGCGCTGCCCGCAATAGGGGCAGGCGGCCTTGCCGCGCGGCACCAGGGCGCGGCAGGAGGGGCACATCTTGGTCTCAGCACCGAGGGACTGCTCGCTCTGGCGCAGATCGCCCTTCCACGCCTCCCAGCGGTTGCGCAGCCGGTTCAGCTTGAATTGCCACTTGGGCGGAAGAGGCATCCTGCGAGACGAAGGGCGCTGCCGCTAACTCACGCGCTCGATGCGCACCTGGTGCATGACCACCGGTGTCTTGGGCCGGTCGCGCGCGTCGCGCGGGGCGTGGGCGATCTTCTCGACCACGTCGTAGCCGGCGACCACCTCGCCGAAGATCGAGTGCTTGCGGTCGAGCCAGGCTGTGGGGGCGACGGTGACGAAGAACTGCGAACCGTTGGTGCCGGGCCCGGCGTTGGCCATGGAGAGCATGCCGGGGCGGGCGTGGTTGAGGCTGGGATGGAACTCGTCGCCGAACTGGTAGCCCGGCCCGCCCGTGCCGGTGCCGAGCGGATCGCCGCCCTGGATCATGAAATCGGGGATGACGCGATGGAAGACCAAGCCGTTGTAGAACGGGCGCTTGGCCTTCTGCCCGGTCTTCGGATCGGTGAATTCCTTGGAGCCTTCGGCGAGGCCGGCGAAGTTGGCCACCGTCAGGGGCGCCTCGGCTTCGAAGAGGCGGGCGGTGAAGTCGCCGAGCGTGGTGCTGAAGTGGGCGTAGAGGCCGGGGGCGGCAGGTGCGGGCATAGGCGGATCCCTCGCAGAAAGCTAAATGGTAGTCTAGCATTCGGGTTCCGCAATGCAGACACGTCAGGTTGTGATTCTGGGGTCGGGGTGCGCCGGCCTCACCGCCGCGATCTATACCGCCCGCGCCGGGCTGAAGCCGCTGGTGATCGAGGGGCACGAAGCCGGCGGGCAGTTGAGCCTGACCACGCTGGTGGAAAACTTTCCCGGCTTTCCCGAGGGCATCCAGGGGCCGCAGTTGATCGAGAACATGCGGGTGCAGGCGGCAGCGTTTGGGGCGGAGTTCCTGGCGGACGAGGTGGCGGAGGCCAAGCTGGGCGCGCGCCCCTTCACGCTGGAACTGGAGGATGGCAAGGCGCCGATCCAGACGCAGGCGCTGATCATCGCCTCCGGCGCGCGCGCCCGCTGGCTCGACCTGCCCAGCGAGCAGGCGCTGATCGGGCACGGGGTGTCGAGCTGCGCCACCTGCGACGGGTTTTTCTTCCGCGGCAAGGACATTCTGGTGATCGGCGGCGGGGACTCGGCGATGGAAGAGGCGCTGTTTCTCACCCGTTTCGCCAGCTCGGTGACCGTCGTGCACCGGCGGGATGAGTTTCGCGCCTCGAAGATCATGCTGGAGCGGGCGCGCGAGCACGCCAAGATCAAGTGGGTGCTCAACGCCGAAGTGATCGAGGTGCTGGATGTGGCCCAGAAGGCCGTCACCGGCGTGCGCCTGCGGGCGACCCGGGGCGAGCCCAAGGAGTGGGAGCTGCCGATCGCGGCGGTGTTTCTCGGCATCGGGCACACGCCCAACACCCGCGCCTTCGGCCGCCAGTTGCCCACCGATGGCGACGGCTACCTGCTCACCACCGAATACGTCAAGACCCCGATCGCCGGCGTCTACGCCTGCGGCGACGTGCAGGACCGCAAGTACCGCCAGGCGATCACCGCCGCCGGCAGCGGCTGCATGGCGGCGATCGAGGTCGAGCGCTTCCTGGCGGAACAGCACTAGCTCCGCCGCGCGTAAGCCAGCAGGAGGTTGCCCCAGCGGAGGCTCAGGGGGGTGGGGCGCTCGAGGCCATGGTCGATGGTGCGGGCGAGGGGACCGAGGCGGGGAAACAGGCGGTAGGTGCGCGGCAGCAGGTGGATCAGGCCGCAAAGCTCGAGGATGTCGAGGCCGGCGAGCTCGCGCTCGAGTTCGCTTGCGGTGTAGCAGTGGTAGAAGACGCCGGTATCGTGCAGGCCCTCGGCGGGTTGGCCGCGGCGGCGCCAAGGCCCGCTGAAGTTGTAAACGGTGAGCAGGAGGGTGCCGCCGGGACGGAGCAAGCGGCAAAAGCTCGCCAGTACGGCGCGGCGTGCGGCGGCGGCGGGGATGTGTTCCAGCACCTGGGTGCAAACGACGGCGTCGAACGAGGCGGGCGCGAGCGGCAGGCGGGTCACATCGGCTTGAGCCAGCGCCAGCGCGGCGACGGGGCCGGCCGCCGCCTGCAGCGCGCGGAGGCGCGCCAAAGCGAAGTCCAGCGCGATGACGCGGAAGCCGGCGCGCAGCAGGGCGCGCGTAACCGCGCCCAAGCCGCAGCCGGCGTCGAGCACAGCCGCGCCACGCGGCGCGGCCCGCTGCAGGCGATAGACGACGGCCTCGCGCTCGACCGCGCGCTCGTAACGCACGCGGGCGTCGCCGCGGAAGCCGAGCTCACGCTCGCGAAACGCGCGCTCGAAACGCTGGTGATCGCCCGCTTCGGGGTCGGGAACCGCGGCGCCGGAGACGTGAGGCACGGTTGGCTTAGATGGCGCGAGGACGCGATGGGCTACCATGGCGATGAGCCATGGACTACCGAGCGAGGCAGGCGGCGGCGAGGCAGCGGCTGGAGGGAGCAGGGGTAGAGGCGCTGGTGGTAGCGCACCTGCCCAACATCCGCTATTTGACCGGGTTTAGCGGCTCGAATGCACTGCTGCTGCTCGAGGCGGCCGGGGCGTGGCTGTATACCGATGGGCGCTACCGGGAGCAGGCGAAGCAGGAGGTGCGCGAGGCCAAGGTCGAGATACCGCCAAAGGGGGATTTATGGAAGGCGGCGGCGCAGCGGGCGCGGCGGCGGCGCCGGGTGGGAATGGAAGCCGAGCACGTGACCCTGGCACAGAGCGCGCGCTGGCGGGAGAATTGGGCCGGCAACGGGAAGAATTTGATGCCGCTACGGGGCGAGATCGAGGCGCTGCGGGCGGTGAAGGAACGCGAGGAGATCACCGCGATCCAGCGGGCGGTGGAGTTGGCCTCAAGCGGATTTGCCAAGCTGACGGCGAAGCTGCGGCCGGGAATGAAGGAAACCGCGGCAGCCGGCTGGCTGGAGTATCAGCTGCGGCTGGCGGGCGCCGAGGGGCTGGCGTTTGAGACCATCCTGGCGGGTGGCGCGCATGGGGCGCTGGTGCATGCGCACCCGGGGGGCGAACGCCTGCCCGAGCGTGGATTTGTGGTGGTGGATTATGGTGTGCGCCTGGGCGGCTACTGCAGCGACATGACGCGCACGCTACACTTGGGCGAGCCCAGCCGCAAGGCGCGGGCGGTCTACGCCGCGGTGCTGGAGGCGCAGCAGGCGGCGATGGCGGCGGTGAAACCGGGCGTGGCCTGCGCGGCGGTGGACCGGGCGGCGCGCCGGGTGATCGCCAAGGCGGGTTGGGGCGGGTACTTTCCCCATTCCACCGGGCATGGCGTAGGCTTGGAGATACACGAGGCCCCGCGGCTCGGAGCCGCCTCGAAAGAGCGGCTGGCGGCGGGCCAGGTCATCACGATTGAACCGGGGGTATACATTCCCGGCTGGGGAGGGGTGCGGATTGAGGATGTGGTGGTGGTGACGGAGCGGGGGGCGGAGGGGCTGACGCCAACGCCCAAGCAACTGCTCCAGTTGTAGCTGCAGCACCCAAGGATGGGACCGCACAGACTATGGATTTTGACGCGATTCGCAAACTGATCGACACGCTCATCGAAAAGCAGATCGACGAGTTCGAGCTGGAGGAGGAGGGCCGGCGGATTCGCATTCGCCGCAACGTGCCGCCGACGGTGGTCGCGGCGCCCGCGCCGGCGGCGGTGGCGCCCGCATCGGCGGGCGCGAACGCGGGGGCGCCGGCGGCCGCAAGCGCCGACGACGGGCTGGTGACGGTAACCTCGCCCCTGGTGGGGACCTATTACGAATCGCCCGCGCCCGGGGCGCCGGAGTTCGTGCGGCCGGGCGACCAGGTGGATGCCGGGCAGGTGCTGTGCATCGTGGAAGCGATGAAACTGATGAACGAAATCGAAGCCGAGATCGCCGGCGAAGTGGTGCGCAAGCTGGTGACCAACGGCCAGCCCGTGGAGTTCGGCCAGGCGCTGCTGCTGCTGCGGCCGCGCGCATAGCCGGGCCATGTTCAAGAAGATCCTTATCGCCAACCGCGGCGAGATCGCGCTGCGCGTGATCTGCGCCTGCAAGGAATTGGGCATCCGCACCGTCGCGGTCTACTCGCAGGCCGACCGGCACGCGCTGCACGTACGCTTCGCCGACGAGGCGCTGTGCATCGGGCCGCCACGCCCGACCGACAGCTACCTGAACATCCCGGCGGTGGTCAGCGCGGCGGAGCTGACCAACGTGGACGCCATCCACCCGGGGTACGGGTTCTTGTCGGAGAACGCCAACTTCGCCGAGGTGTGCGAGACCAGCCGGATCAAGTTCATCGGGCCGCGGCCGGAGGTGATCCGGCTGATGGGCGAAAAGGAGCGGGCGCGCGAGTCGGCACGCTCCATCGGACTGCCCGTGCTGCCGGGCTCGGAGGGGGTGCTCAAGGACGAGGCGGAGGCGATCGCGGTGGGCGCGGCGGTTGGCTATCCGGTGATGGTGAAGGCCTCGGCGGGCGGCGGCGGGCGCGGCATGCGGGTCGTGCGCACGGGGGCGGAGATGCCGGGTCTGTTTTCGGCCGCGCAGGCGGAGGCGGCCAGCGCCTTCGGCTCCGGCGACCTGTACCTCGAGAAACTCGTGGAGCGGCCGCGGCATATCGAGTTCCAGGTGCTGGGCGACGAGCACGGGCGGGTGATCCACCTGAGCGAGCGCGAGTGCAGCGTGCAGCGGCGGCACCAGAAGCTGATCGAGGAATCGCCGGCGACGCCGGTGACGCCGGCGCTGCGGGCGCACATGGGCGCGCTGGTGGCCAAGGCGATGGCGGAAGTGGGCTACGCCAACGCCGGCACGATCGAGTTCCTGATGGACGAAAGCGGCGAGCTCTACTTCATCGAAATGAACACGCGGCTGCAGGTGGAGCATCCGGTGACCGAGATGGTGACCGGCGTGGACATGGTGAAGGCGCAGATCCGGATCGCGGCGGGCGAGCGCCTGGGCGACATTCTGCCCGAACTGGGGCCGAAGGATTTGGGCCTGACGCCGCGCGGCCACGCCATCGAGTGCCGCATCAATGCCGAGAACCCGGTGAACTTTACGCCTTCGGCGGGCAAGATCACCGGGCTGAACCTGCCCGGCGGCATTGGTGTGCGGGTGGATTCGGCGATGTATGCCGAAGGCGTGGTGCCGCCTTACTACGATTCGCTGATCGCCAAACTGATCACGCACGGGCGCGACCGCGAGGAGGCGATGCAGCGCATGCAGCGGGCGCTGGAGATGTTCGTGGTCCAGGGGATCGAGACCTCGGTGCCGCTGCACCGGCGCATCCTGGCCGAACCCGACTTCCGCGCCGGGCGGTTGAGTACGGCGTTCATGGATCGCTTCATGCCGGTGAAGCAGAACCGCAACGCACCGGTTGCGCCGTAGGCCGGCGTGCAGCCGCTCTACCCGATTCTGGACGCAGAGATGGCCCAGGCGCACGGCCACGATCTGGTGGCGTGCGCCCGCGGCTTCGCTGGGCTGGGCCTGGAGCTGCAGCAGTTGCGGGCGAAGACGCTGCCCGGAGGCGAGTTCCTGGCGCTGGCGGACCGGCTGCGCGCTGTGGTGCCCACGCTGATCGTCAACGATCGGCTGGACATTGCGCTGATGGCGGGGGCGGCGGGCGTGCATCTGGGCCAGGACGACCTTCCGATCGAGGCGGCGCGGCGTTTGGCGCCGGAGGGGTTCGTGATCGGCCTTTCCACCCACAACTCGGCGCAGGTGGCCGTGGCGGGCAAGCCCGACTATCTCGCCTACGGCCCGGTGTTTGCGACCACGACGAAGTTGAAACCGGATGCGGTGGTCGGCGTCCAAGCCCTAGCGGAGGCAAGACGCGGGTGGCCAGGCCCGCTGGTGGCGATCGGGGGCCTCTCGCTCGAAACTTGCGGCGCGGCATGGCGCGCCGGCGCCGATGCGGTGGCAGTCATCTCCGCCCTGTGGGCGGCGGCGCAGCCGGTGGACGCGGCGCATCAGTTCCTGCTTGCGTTTGAGCGGCAAAAACTGCCATAGTCCCCAAAGTCAAAACCATGGCCACGAACAGCGCCTCCCCCACCCAGACGGACGCCTCCACCGGCCAGGTGAAGACCCTGGGGCTGACCAGCGCCACCACGATCGTGATGGGCATCATGATCGGCTCGGGCATCTTCGTGGTCTCGCCCCAGATTGCGCGGCAGGTGGGCTCGCCGGCGCTGCTGATGCTGGTGTGGACCATCACCGGCTTGATGACCATGGCCGGGGCGCTGTGCTACGGCGAGCTGGCGGCGGCCATGCCGCAAGCCGGCGGCCAGTACGTATACCTGCGCGAAGCCTTTTCGCCGCTGTTCGGATTCCTGTACGGCTGGACTTCCTTCCTGGTGATCCAGACGGGCACCATCGCGGCCGTCTGCATGGCCTTTGCCAAGTACCTGGGCGTCGTCTATCCCAACGCCATCTCCGATCAGCACTGGCTCTTTCACTGGGGCAGCTTGGGCCCGGTGCAACTCGGCCTCAACACCGAGGAACTGGTGGCGATTGCCGTCATCCTATTCCTCACCTGGCTGAACAGCCGCGGGCTCAAGGCCGGCGCGCTGGTCCAGAACGTCTTCACCTTCGCCAAGATCGCCGCGCTAGTGGGGCTGATTCTGCTGGGCGTGGCGGTGGCGCGCAACCCGGAGGTGATCGCGGCCAACTTCGCCCGCTTCTGGCACAACTTTTTCGCCGGCTTTTTTACCCGCGGCAGCTACAACCTCAGCGGAGCCACCGGCGGCCCGACGGTCAAGACCGCGACCATTGTGGTGGTGTTCGCCGCCATGGTGGGCTCGCTGTTCTCTTCGGATTCGTGGAACAACGTCACCTTCACCGCGGGTGAGACCAAAAATCCGCAGCGCAATCTGCCGCTGTCGCTGGCGCTGGGCACCGGCATTGTGACCGTGATCTACCTGCTGGCCAACCTCGCCTACCTGAGCGTGCTGCCCTTCAGCGGGATCGCGAACGCACCCGAGGATCGGGTGGCATCGGCGATGCTGGGCGTGCTTTACGGCCACACCGGCGCGGTGCTGATCGCGCTGGCGATCCTGGTCTCGACCTTCGGCTGCACCAACGGCCTGATCCTGGCGGGGGCGCGCGTGTACTACGCCATGGCCAAGGACAACGTGTTCTTCAGCGGCGTGGCCCACCTCAACAAGAACCAGGTTCCGGGGCGCGGGTTGTGGCTTCAGGGCCTGTGGGCCTGCCTGCTGTGCCTCTCGGGCACCTATACCAACCTGCTCAACTACGTGATGTTCGCGGAGTTCATTTTCTATATCCTGACCATCACCGGCCTGTTCGTGCTGCGCAGGCAGCGGCCGGAGATGGCACGGCCCTACAAGGTGCTGGCCTACCCCTGGCTGCCGGCGCTCTACATCGCCGCCGCGATCTTCTTTGACGTGGTGGTGCTGTGGGTGTTCCCGGGCTACTCCGGCAGCGGCTTGCTGCTGGTGCTGCTTGGGGTTCCGGTGTTTTTTGTCTGGCGCAAGCTCACACGCGGCGCCGAAGCGCGCGCGTAAGATTTCAAAAAGGACGGCAAACCGCTATGGGCATGAACCTATTCGCGCGCAAGGACCTGCGCGCGATGCTGAAGGAGACCGAAGGCGAACAGGGGGGGCTGAAGCGCACGCTGGGACCCTTCAACCTGGTCACCTTGGGCATCGGCGCGATCATCGGGACGGGGATTTTCGTGCTCACAGGGCCGGCGGCGGCGCTGTATGCCGGCCCGGCCGTGGTGCTGAGCTTCATCGTGGCGGCGGTGGCCTCGGCGTTCGCGGGCCTGTGCTACGCCGAGTTCGCCTCCCTCATCCCGATCGCGGGCAGCGCCTACAGCTACGGCTACACCGCGCTCGGTGAGATCGTGGCCTGGATCATCGGGTGGGCGCTGATTCTGGAGTACGCGTTTGGCGCGGCGACGGTCGCGGTGGGATGGTCGGGCTACATCAACAGCTTCCTCCAGGGGCTGGGGATCAACATCCCCCCCGCCATCAACGGCGCCCCGGGCACCATGGAAGTGCTCTATCGCGGCCACTGGGTGGGGCTGATGACGCTGCCGGCGTCGGTGCAGGCGGCGGTGGCGGCGCTGCCGCACGGGATGTCGCACTTCGACCTGCTCGCCTTCCTCGGGATTTTGCTGGTGACCGTGGTCCTGGTGATCGGCATCCAGGAATCGGCCAACATCAACACCGCGATCGTGGTGATCAAGGTTTCGGTGCTGCTCGTCTTCATCGGCATCGCGACCATCTTCCTGGCGGGCGACGGCTTCCACCGCGCGGCGATGAACTGGCACCCGTTCCTGCCCTACGGCTGGCAGGGGGTATTCCGCGGGGCCTCGTTCATTTTCTTCGCCTATATCGGCTTTGACGCGGTCTCGACCGCGGCGCAGGAGGCCAAGCAGCCGCAGAAGGACATGCCGATCGGAAT
The DNA here is from genome assembly GCA_027451805.1 of Acidobacteriota bacterium. Lineage (GTDB taxonomy): Bacteria > Acidobacteriota > Terriglobia > Terriglobales > SCQP01 > SCQP01. Next base: position 84,757 of record DAIDIF010000216.1, on the reverse strand, counting down.
CTTGGGCTCGCTGGTGGTGTGCACCATTCTCTATATCCTGGTGGGCGGGCTGCTCACCGGGCTGCTGCCCTACCGCAACTTGAACGTGCCCGATCCGGTGGCGATCGGGGTGGACGCGACCGGCGTGGCTTGGGGCAGCTTCCTGGTGAAGCTGGGGGCGATCTGCGGGCTCTCGTCCACGATGCTGGTGATGTTGCTCGGGCAGTCGCGCATCTTCTTCACCATGTCGCACGACGGGTTGCTGTGGAAGTGGGCGAGCAAAATCCACCCCAAGTTCCGCACCCCGTATATTTCTTCCATCGTGGTGGGGATCGTGGTGGCCTGTCTGGCAGCGTCGCTGCCGGTGAGCCGGCTGGCGGAGCTGACCAACATCGGCACGCTGTGCGCCTTCACCATCGTCTGCGCCGGCGTCTGGGTGCTGCGGCGCCAGGAACCGACCCTGCATCGGCCGTTTAAGACCCCCTGGGTGCCGTTCGTACCGATTGCCGGCATGGTCATCGCGCTGGGCCTGATCTGGGAGTTGCACGCCATCACCAAGGAAGCCTTCCTCATCTGGCTGGTGATGGGCTTGGTGGTGTACTTCCTGTATGGCCGCAAGCACAGCCGGGTACAGGCGGCGCTGCACAAGGCGAGTGGGGTGGCGCGGTAAAGCGCGATTTCCCCGGTTGTAAAACCCACGCGCCCACGGCGTCGTATCTAAAGACGGCCCCCCGGCCCGGCATTGGTCGGCTTCGGCAAAGCCGCCTTGGGTGGATGCTAGGCTAGGGGCAGAACGTCATGCCCTCAATGGAGGCACAAACCGGGCCGCCGCTGGCGACGGCCGCGCATGCGCGGGCGCGGACCGCCCGCCTGTTGGCGCAACTGCGGCATTCCGTCCTGGTTAAGGTCACGCTGGCGATCGGCGTGGTGTGGCTGGTGGCAGCGCTACCGCTGCTGTTGGGGCAGCCGCCCTGGCCTTGGTTCGGACTGTTCCGAACCATCTTCAGCATCGCCCTGTTCGTGCTGCTGGTGCGGGTGGCGCTGCTGCTGACGGCAGAGACGCTCTGGCTGCTGCGCAACCGGCTGATTTTGGCCTATGTGTTCATGGGCGTGGTGCCGGTACTGCTGATCGCCGGAATGCTGGCGATCGGGGCGTACATGTTTTACGGCCAGTACGCCGCCTACCTGCTGGTGAACGAGCTCAACCAGCGCACGCGGAACGTGGGGGCGGTCAATACCCTCACCGTCCGCGAGTTGGAGCGCCATCCGAACCGGGTGGAAGATGCAGCCGGGCTGGCGCACTACTACGCCAGCTACTACTTTCCGCGCTACGGCGGGGTGCGCACCTACGCCTATGACGCGGCGGGCAAGGCGCTGAGCGCGCCGGCACGGCGCTTCGGGCCGCTGAGCGGGTGGCTGCGGCAACGGTTCCTGGGGCTGATCGTGCGCAGCCACGGCTACGCGATGGCGGGCTACGGCGAATCGCAAGGCAAGGAGCCGGAGCAGGTGCTGACCTGGTATGCGATGGCCGAACGGACGCTGAACGCGATGGCGCGCGGGCTGGGCCAGGTGTCGGTGGGGCAGGCGGGGTTCGTCAACCTCGTCAGCGTGGGTAAGGCGAGCGAGACCGGGCCGGCGCCGGTGCTAGCCAGCACCGCCCCGCTGCGACCGGCCAACAGCAACTTCGACATCAAAATCACCAGTTGGGCGTTCATCCCCGTCACCGACTGGGCTACGGGACAGCAAAAGATGGTGGTGGCGACCATCACGACGCGGCCGTCACTGCTGAACGACCAGTTGTTCGCCAGTTTCCAGAGCCAGCCGAGCGCCTCGCTGGCGTCGCGCTGGCCGCTGGTGCTGCTTGGAGTGGTCGGCATCGGCTTTCTGATTATCGAGGTGTTCTCCTTCATCGCCGGGGTGAGGCTGACGCGCTCGATCACGCGGGCCGTGAACGATCTCTACGTGGGCACCGAGCACATCAACCGCGGCCAATTCGACCACCGCATCCCGGTGCGTTCGCGCGACCAGTTAGCGGCGCTGGAGATTAGCTTCAACAACATGACCGCCTCCATCCAGCGGCTGCTGGAGGAGCAACGGCAGAAGCAGCGGCTGGAGAGCGAGCTCAGCATCGCGCACGAGGTGCAGGCGCAACTGTTCCCGCGCACGCCGCCCCAGGTGCCGGGGCTGGAAATCTCCGGGCGCTGCCTGCCGGCGCGGGTGGTCAGCGGCGACTACTTCGACTTCGTGCAACTCAGCCCGTCGCGGGTAAGCCTAGCGCTGGGCGACATCAGCGGCAAGGGGATCTCGGCGGCGCTGCTGATGGCCACCATCGTGGCTGCGGTGCGCGCCTACCAGCCCAGCGCGAACGAGCGCATGGTGCGGGCGGCGGCGGCGGGCGGGGGCAACGGCAACGGCAGCAACGATCCCGAGGCCGGCCCGGCCATGCTGCTCGAGCGGCTCAACCAACAGCTTTACCACAGCACGCCGCCGGAGAAGTACGCGACGCTGTTCTATGCGCTCTACGACGCCGACAGCCGGCAGTTGCAGTACTCCAACGCCGGGCACCTGCCGCCGGCGCTATTGGGACGGAACGGCCTGCGCCGGCTGGACCGTGGCGGCATGGTGGCGGGGCTGTTCGAGAACGTGAAGTTCGAGGAGTCGGCGGTGGAGATGGAGCCGGGGGATCTGTTGGCGGCATGGAGCGACGGGATCACGGAGCCGGAGAACGAGTACGGCGTGGAGTTCGGCGAGGCGCGGCTGCTGCAGATGCTCGAAAACCTCCGCACGCGGCCGCTGAGCGAGATTCAGCAGACGGTGCTGGCGGCGGTGCGGGAGTGGAGCGGCACGGAGGAACAGGCCGACGACATCACCCTGATGCTCGCCCGCGTCGTCTAGCGCACATCCCGCGTTGGTGTAGCCGGGATTGGGAGGCGCGAGCGGCCTTATTGGTAAAAAGCCGCATTGCAGATGATCGGCAGGGGCGCGGCATGGCTGGATCCGCTCTAGCGCGAGCGGCGGCGGTAAAACTCATCCAGGCCGGGGGGCGAGCGCCGCAGCGCGCCCAGGCGCTGCATCCGCTCGAGCGAGAGCTCGACGAAGCGCAAGGGGAACAAAGCGTTGAGCGGCTCGCGCCAGAAGACCATGGCTGCCTCGCCTTCAAAGGGCACGGCCGAGACATGCCAGCCGGGAGCAATGGCCGCGGCGGCGACCGCGGCCCATTGCCCGGGGCGGAGATAGAGGCGGGTGAGCTGGTCGCGGCGTCCCCATTCGGTGTGCCGCTGGGCGGCGGCAATGTTGGAGACGAAGACGGCGCGGCGGCTGACGCGGGCGAGTTCGGCGAGCGCGGCCCGGGCGGCGGCGGCCTCCAGATATTGCAGCACGCCGTTGCACCACGCGGCGTCAAAGGCGGCGGCGGCGAACGGCAGCCGGGCGCAGTCGCCGCGCACGCTCATCCCTCCGCCGAAGCTGCGCGCCGCGCAAGCGATGCCGTGGCGGCTGCGGTCGAGCCCGGTGACCCGCAGGCCGAGATCCTGGCGGGCATAGGCGGCGAGCGCGCCCTTGCCGCAGCCGGCGTCGAGCAGGCTGGCGGCCTGGCTGAGCTCGGCCAGGGCGGAGAGCTGGGCCTCGACGATGGGGAAATAATCGGGAAAGTAACCATACCCCGTCACCTCGTCGCCGCCTTTGAGGCCCGGCGGGAAGTTCGGGTCCTCGAAATACTGCTCTTCGAACTGGGGAGAACTCATTCTTCGGCTTGCGCGCGCCAGTCCGGCTTATGCTTGGGCTCTTCGCGGCGGCGGCTGGGTACGGCTTGGGTGGGTGGGGGCGAACCCAGGCGAGCGCGGGCTTTGGCGCGCACCAGCGTGGCGGCGGAGGGCGGACGCGGCTTTCTCTTCCTGGGCACGGCTGACTTTATCCTACGGCAGGGGCGGCCAGTTCGAGCCAGAGCGTCCAGACCAGCTCGATCGGCAAGCCCACCACATTGGAGTAGGAGCCCTGGAGGCGGCGGACAAACCCGGCGGCGCCGCCCTGGATGGCGTACGCGCCGGCCTTGTCGCGCGGCTCACCGCCGGCGACGTAAGCGGCGATTTGGCGCGCGCTGAGCGGGCCGAACCAGACGTCGGTGCGGGCGACGGCGGCGGCTTCCCGTCCGGTGGCCGCCTCGCGCAGGCACACTCCGGTGAGGACTTGATGGCAGCGGCCGGAGAGGCGGCGGAGCATGGCGGCAGCTTCGGCGTCGGAGCCGGGTTTGGCCAGGATGGATTGACCGATGGCAACCGTGGTGTCGGCTCCGAGCACGACCGTGCCCCGGCCCGGGTGCTCGGGGAGGATGCAGCGCGCTTTGGCTTTGGCTAAGCGGAGAACATAACCTCGCGCCGATTCGCGCGGCCAAGGAGTCTCGTCGACCGAGGCGGGACGGACCAGGAAAGGCCAGCCCGCACGGGCGAGAAGCTCGCGGCGCCGGGGCGAGGCGGAGGCCAGGATCATCACGGCGACGCCGCGCGCGAAGGGTTGGCCGGGCGGGAGCGCCAGAACTGCCAGCCGAGCAGAGCGTAGAGCGGCGCGTACTCAACCCAGGTCCAGGCCCGGGAATGGCCGGCGGCGTAGCCCCAAACCACGGCCAGCGAAAAGTAGATCCACGCCGGCTCGGGAAAGAAGACGACGAAGGGCAGGATCCAGAGCGCCAGGGCGGGTTGGACATGAGGCAGGACGAGCAGCAGCGCGCCGATGGCGACGAAGGCGGCGCGCAGCGGGTCATGGCTGGGCGCCAGCTCCGGCGCGGCCTCGCCCCCCGCCGCGCTCGTGCGCCGCGCCGGGCCCACGCCTCGCGGCCAGAGTGCCCCGGCGAGCGCGGCGGCGACCAGCCCCACGGCGACGGTCCAAGCCAACGGAGTGCCGAACCACGACTGCAGCAGGGGGAAGAGGCTGGCGTTGAAGGCGGGCGCGGCCAGGCGCTGGTGAAGGTTGTGCCACACGGCGGGGAGGATGAGCCTACGGTTGAAAAAGAGAAACGGAGCCCAGATCAGCGCACCGGCCAGGATGAACCAGGTGAGCATTCCCTTCCAACGGCGGCCGGCGCCCGCGAACACCAGCGGGACCGCGATGAGGGCGTACCAGGCGACCAGAGCGGCGGCGGCGGCGGCGACGCCGGCGCGCTTGGTCGCGCGGGACGCCCAGTCCAGCGCCAGCAACAGCAGGAGGGCGGCGGCGGGAACCAGGTGGCCGTTGCCGGCGACCTCAAACACAGCCAGCGGCGACCAGGCGTAGAGCAGGGCCCAGGCGGGCGGGCGGGCGCGGGAGCGGAGCAGGCGAAAAAGAAGCAGGATGAGGAGCAGATCGAGGGCGGCCCAGGCGATTTTTTGCCTGCGCAGGCCTCGAAAGAGCGTGTAGGCGCCGTGCAGCAACAGCTCGGCGAGGGGCGGGCGCCAGGCCGCGATGCGCGGCGCCGGCAGCTGGACCGGGGGCTGCAGGGGGGAAAACAGGGGGTTGGACGGCGGATAGGGATAGGGGTTAAAGCCGAAGTGCTGGATCTTTCCTTCCCATTGATTGCGGAGCGCGGCGTGGGTGAGTAGCGGGGTGAGCGGGAGCAGAGTCAGGCGAAAAATTAGCGCCGACCAGAAGAGCAGCCGGAGGCTGGGCAGACCCAGACGGGTGGGGCGAAGCGTCAGGAGAACGGCGATCAGGTAAACTAATCCTGCGGCGCTCAGCCACACGAGGCTGCGCCGCATGGACGATCCGGCGCCCTGAGGCAGCCGGACAAGCGCGATGAACGCGGCCTCCAGCAGCACCGCCAGCCCAAGCCAAAACCAGCCCCCTTTGCGGTCGCTCATGTCTCCCGTGCCGCCAACCAGCCCCCGTTACTATAGCGTAGGCATGGCCGCGGCCGCCGGTTTCTGGCTGCAAACCGCGCAGCAGAATCCAATTCTGCATTACATCCAGACCCAGCTTCTGAACCGCACCTTCACCGTGGGGCCGGCAAACCTGCCGCTGTACCAGGCCAACGCCTTCGACATTACGCTGCTGATTCCCTACTTCGCCGTGCTGGTGGTGCTCGCCTTCTACGGATTCCACCGCTACATGCTGGTGTTCCGTTACTTCCGCTACCGCAAACGGCAGGCGGTGGACCCGCCGGCGCGATTTGCCGAGCTGCCCCGGGTGACCGTGCAGTTGCCGGTCTACAACGAGCAGTTCGTGGTAGAGCGGCTGATTGACGCAGTGTGCAAGCTGGACTATCCGCGCGACAAACTCGACATTCAGCTCCTCGATGACTCCACCGACGCGACCTACGCGGTGGCCGAGGCGGCGGTAGAGCGGCAGCAGGCTCTGGGACAACCCATCCGCTGCATCCACCGCACCAACCGGCACGGGTTCAAGGCGGGCGCGTTGGATGAGGGCATGCACACCGCCCAGGGCGAGCTGATTGCGATCTTCGACGCGGATTTCGTCCCGCCGCCGGATTTTCTGACCCGCACGGTGGACTTCTTCACCGACCCCAAGCTGGGCATGGTACAGACGCGCTGGGGCTACATCAATCGCAACTACTCCTGGCTGACCAAGGTGGAAGCGATCCTGCTGGACGGGCACTTCGTCATGGAGCACGGCGCCCGTCACCGCGCGGGTCTGTTCTTCAACTTCAACGGCACGGCGGGCGTTTGGCGGCGGGAGGCCATCGAAGACGCCGGCGGCTGGGAGCACGACACCCTGACCGAAGATACGGACTTGAGCTACCGCGCGCAGTTGCGCGGCTGGCGGTTCGTCTATCTGCCGCAGGTCGAGTGCCCCTCGGAGCTGCCGGTGGAGATGAACGCCTTCAAGGTGCAGCAGGCGCGCTGGGCGAAGGGGCTGATCCAAGTTTCCAAGAAGATCCTGCCGCAGCTGCTGCGACGCAAGGACATCAGCGGAGAACACAAACTCGAGGCCTGGTGCCACCTGACCGCCAACATCAGCTATCCCATGATGATCGTGCTGTGCACGATGCTGCTGCCGGCCATGATCGTGCGCTTCTACCAGGGCTGGTTTCAGATGCTTTATATTGACCTGCCGCTGTTTCTGGCCGCCACCTGGTCGTTTTCGACGTTTTACCTGGCCTCGCAGCGCGAGCTGTTTCCGCGGCACTGGATGAAGACCCTCCTCTACATGCCGATGGTGATGGCGATCGGCATCGGGCTGACCGTCACCAACACCAAGGCGGTGCTGGAGGCGTTGTTCGGGATCAAGAGCGCATTCCAGCGCACACCGAAGTTCCGGATCGAGAGCAAGGCCGACACGGCGGCCAGCGTGGCGCGGAAGAAGGCCTACCGGCGCAAGATCGGATGGTCGCCGCTGATCGAGCTGGTGCTGGGGACGATGTTCGCGGCGGTTGCCGTCTACGCCTTTGAGATGCAGAACTACCTGACCATCCCCTTCATCCTGCTGTTCGTCGTGGGCTACTTCACCACCGGTTTCTTGTCCATCTTCCAGGGAAGGTTCCCGCGTCGCGGGATTGCGCCCACGGCGGCGAAACCAGCCGAGGCGCGCAGCTAGAGCAAATCCAGCCAAGGCGGCGATTCCGCCAGAAAAGGCGCACGCGCCTCTGGGCAAAACCGGCACCCCGGGCTCGGTTCTAATACAGGTGGAAGTTCAGCTGCACGTCGGCGACGACGGCCATGGGCCGGCCATTCCTGTCTTTGGCGGGGACGAAGCGCCAGGTCAGCACCGCCTGGATGGCTTTCTGATCCAGGCCCAAGCCCAGCGGCTGAACGATGACTGGATGACTCACGCGACCGTCGGCGCCGATCGTGATCTGAACGACGCAGGTGCCCTGAAACTTGGCCTTGCGCGCAGCGTCGGAGTACTGCGGGTCGGGATTGTAAATGGGGACCGGCCCGGCCCCAACCGCATCGCCGCAATTGGGTCCCACGCAGGTGCCGCCCTCGGAGCCGGTGCCGGTGCCGCCTGAACCACCGCCGGTGCCGCCGCCGGCGCCGGGCGGGCCGCTCACCGGCCCGATGGAACCGAACGACGGCATCGGCATCTCGTTCATGTTGGGCACGAACGCGGTCGGTGCCGTGACATGCACCGGCCGCGGCGTGGTGATCAGCTTGGGCGCCTGCACATGGATGGGCGTGCCCCCGCCGGCCAGGCGACGCATGCGCGGCAGCCGGACTTGCACCTCGGGCTGCGGCACAAAGATCTGGGTGTCTACCACCTTCTTGATCTGCACCCGGACGGGCCGCCAAAAAGGCAATAGGAGAACGCCGATCACGGCGGCGTGAACCAGGATGGCGGTGAGGCGGCTACGGCTGGACTTCTGCTCCGACCAGATGCTCTTCACCGGAATCGGCTTGGACTCGAGAACCAGCTCGGGCTGCTTTTCGGGCTTGACCAGTTCCTTCAGGTGCTGTCCCAGAACCTGGAAGAAAGAAGGCTGCTCTAACAAAAAGCGATTGTCTTCTGCGTCCGCGTCCGGCTTTGGAACCTGTTCCGCCATTGCGTGCCGATCCCCTACGGGAGGAGCACAGTGGATGCCCTCCCATCCTGATTATACGAAGTCTAGCATGGCAAAGGGTACAGCACAGCCGGACGTCGATCGGAGGCCAGAAGCGCACCCGTTAGGCGACGGCCTCAGTAGAGGTGGAAGTTGACCTCGATGTTGGCCGCGACTTGCACGGGGCGGCCGTTCTTGCGGGCGGGTTCGAAGCGCCAGAGTTTGATCGCCTCAAGCGCCTTTTCGTCGAGCCCAAGGCCGAGGGCACGGCGAATGTGCGGATCGTGGACGTGGCCGTCGGTGCCGATGATGACGCTGACAATGACGGTGCCCTGGAACTTGGCCTTGCGGGCGGCGTCGGAGTACTGCGGGTCAGGCTCGTAGATCGGGATGGGCTGGCTGATGTCGCCGCCAGCGGCACAAGGGCCTGCAACGCAATCCCCGCCGCCGTTGGGATCGGTGCCCGAACCTCCCGGACCGGCGCCGCTATGGCCGGCACTGGTGCCCGGCGGGCCGGCCATGCGTCCCGGATCGCCGAAGGCGGGCAGGGGCAGGTTGGCCGCGGCGGTGGCGGGCATGAGCTTGATCGGTGGGGCGACCAGCGGCTTGGGCGCATCCACTGGCATCAGCTTGGGCGGGGCGAGTTTGTGCATGGGCGAGCCGCCGCCGGCCAGGCGCTTCATTTTGGGGAGGGAGGGTCCGGGGGCGAGCAGCGTCGGGGCCAGCACCTCGTCGCGGGGCTCGACAGCGGCGCGCACCGGCTTCCAGAAGGGCAGCAGGAGAATGCCGAGGACGGCGAGGTGGATGGCAATCGAACCGAGGCGCTGGCCGGCTTTGCGCTCGTGGCTCCAGATGTCCTTGACCGGCACCGGCGGTGACTCGAGCACCAACTCCGGCTCGGGGCGCGGGCGGATGCGATCCCGCACCTCGCGCGCGAGCTGGCGCCAGAGGGGCGCGGAATGCAGAGGCGAACTGAAATCCAAACTGCCGGGCATACTGCTACTGCTTTTATGAAAGACACCGGCGAGGACCGAAAGGTTGCGGAAAGGTACGGGGGAAGGCCGCGCATATAATGAACCGTGGCCGGTTCGTATAAATCCACCCTGAATTTGCCCTCGACGCCCTTCCCCATGAAGGCCGATCTGCCGGTGACCGAGCCGCAGCGGCTGGACTGGTGGAAGGCGATGGACATCTATGGCCGCATCCGCGCCGCGCGTGCCGGGCGGCCGTTGTTTCTGCTGCACGATGGGCCGCCTTACGCCAATGGCGCCATCCACTTAGGCACGGCGCTGAACAAGGTGCTCAAGGACTTCATCGTCAAGTCGAAGACGATGGCGGGTTTCGACTCGCCCTACGTGCCGGGCTGGGACTGCCACGGGCTGCCGATCGAGATCAAGGTGGATCAGATGTTGGGGCCGCAAAAGGCGGGGCTCGATGCGGCCGAGATCCGCAAGCGCTGCCAGGCCTACGCGCGGGACAATGTCGAGTTGCAAAAGCGCGGGTTCGAGCGACTGGGGGTGTTCGGCCAGTGGAACGACCCGTATCTGACCATGAGCCCGCGCTACGAGGCCGCGATTGCCGAGCAGATCCTGGCGTTTTTGCAGGCCGGCTACGCCTACCGCGGATTGCGCGCGGTGTACTGGTGCATACACGACCGCACGGCGCTGGCCGAAGCCGAGGTGGAGTACAAGGAGCACGAGAGCCCGACGGTGTGGGTGCGCTACCGCTACGCGGGAGGCAAGCTGCCGGCGGAGTTGGCGGCGAAGGCGGATGCGCGGGAGTTGGCGGCGGCGGTGTGGACAACCACGCCCTGGACGCTGCCGGCGAGCGTGGCGCTGGCCTTCCATCCGGAGCTGGAGTACGTGGCCGTCCGCAGCCGCAGTGGCGCGACGCTGCTGCTGGCGGCGGCGCGGCTGGAGGCGGTGAGCGACGCTCTGGGTGAGGGCTGGAGCCGCGAGGACGCGATCGCGCGCTTCCGCGGCAGCGAGATGGAAGGCGTGCGCTTTGCGCATCCGTGGCTGGAACGCGAAGAGCCCGCCGTGATGGCGAACTACATCACCACGGACCAGGGCAGCGGCATCGTGCATACCGCGCCCGGTCACGGGGCGGAGGATTTCTCCACCGGCGAGAAGTACAAGCTGCCGGTGCTGTGCCCGGTGGACGCCGAGGGCCGGTTCTTCGGGCCGGAATCGCGGCCGTTCGAGGGACAGCCGATTTTCGCCGCCAACCCGGCGATCGTCGCCCATCTGCGGGCCATCGGCGCGCTACTCGCCGAGGCGCCGCTGCGGCACTCGTATCCCCACTGCTGGCGCTGCCACAACCCGGTGATTTTTCGCGCCACCGAACAATGGTTTATCGGGCTCGACCGCGCGCCGGCGGGCGCGGGGGCGAGCCTGCGCCAGCGCGCGCTGGCGGCGATCGCCGGGGTGCGCTGGCAGCCGGCGTGGGGCGAGGAGCGCATCCGCCAAATGGTGGCGGAACGCCCGGACTGGTGCAGCTCGCGGCAGCGCGTGTGGGGGGTGCCGATTCCGGTGTTGGCCTGCACCCAGTGCGGCGGCGTCCTGCGCGATGCGGCCACCGACCGGCGCATCGTGGAGGTCTTCGCGACGCAGGGCGCGGACGCCTGGTTCACGCAGCCGCCGGAGGCCTTCCTGGCGCCGGGGGCGCAGTGCGCCGCCTGCGGCGGCAGCCGGTTCATGCAGGAGCGCGACATCGTGGACGTGTGGTTCGAGTCCGGCTGCAGCCAGGCCGCGGTGCTGCGGCCTCAGGCCGAGGGCGGGTTCGGGCTTCCCTTCCCGGCCGACCTGTACCTGGAGGGCGGCGACCAGTATCGCGGCTGGTTCCAGAGCTCCTTGCTGGTGGCCGTCGGCACCCGCGGCGCGGCGCCGTACCGGCAGACGCTGACCCATGGCTGGGTAGTGGACACGCAAGGGCGAACGATGCACAAATCGCTGGGCAACGCGATCGAGCCCGACGCGATCGTGGGCGCGCACGGCGCCGACATCCTGCGGCTGTGGGTCGCGAGCAGCGATTTCCGCGAGGAAGTCAGCCTCTCGCCCGACCTGCTGCAGCGGGTGGCGGAGGCTTACCGCAAACTGCGCAACACGCTGCGCTACCTGTTGGGCAACCTGCACGGCTTCGCGCCCGAACGGGACGCGCTGCCCCTGCCGGAGCTGGCCCCGCTCGACCGCCGGCTGCTGGCTGAAACCGCGCGCATGGCCTTGGACGTCGAACACGAGTATGCCGAATTTGGGTTTCACCGCGCCTACCGGCGGCTGGCCGATTTTTGCGCGGTGGAGCTGAGCGCCGTGTATCTGGACGTGCTCAAGGACCGACTGTACGCTTCCGCGCCCGGCGATGCGGCGCGGCGCAGCGCGCAGACGGCGCTCTGGAAGGTGCTGGGCGCGCTGGTGCGCCTGGCGGCGCCGCTGGCGGCCTTCACCGCGGAAGAGGTCTGGCAGCAGATGCTGGCTTCCGGTTGGGCGGAATCGAATGCCGCCAGCGTGCATCTGGAAACCTATGCACCGGTGCGGCCCTGGCTGGAACTGCAGACGGAAGCGGAGGACGCGCGCTGGAGGCTCTGGTTCGCCTGGCGCGAGCTGGCGATGAAGGCGCTGGAGGAAGCCCGGCGGCAAAAGCGGCTGGGCTCGGGGCTGGAGGCGCGGCTGGAGTTGTGCGCGCCGGCGGAAGAAGCGGCGCCACTCGAGGCCGCGCGCGACCTGCTGGCGGCGCTTTGCATCGTCTCCCAGGTGGAGGTTACGGCGCTCGCCGGCGGCGCGACGCGGGAAGCGAAAGTGCACCGCGCCGGCGGCGCCAAGTGCGAACGCTGCTGGAACTACAAACCGGAGGTGGGAACGCTGGAGGCGTATCCTAGTCTTTGCAGCCGCTGTGTCCAGGCGTTGGACGCCATGGGACTGGCGACGGCCCACTGAACCCATGCCTTGGCCGCGCAACGCCGACCTTCGCCGCATCGCCGTAGGCGTGGGCGTGTTTCTCGCCGACCAGTTGACCAAGGGCGTGATTGACAAGCTGCCGGCGAACTTCGATTTGCCGGTCATTCCGGGCCTATTCCGCATCGTCCACGCGGAAAATCCGGGGGTGGCGTTCGGGCTATTCCAGTCCTCCTCGCCCACCTTTCGCGATGGTCTGATCGCGGTGTCGAGCCTGGCGCTGTTGGCGGTGTTGTCGATGCTGTGGCGCAGCAAGCAATCGCCGCGGGCCGGCTACGCCATGGCGCTGATTGTGGGCGGGGCCTGCGGCAACCTCTTCGACCGCGTGCTGCACGGGCAGGTGGTGGATTTCTTGCTGTTTTACGCCGGTCGGCACAGTTGGCCGGTCTTCAACCTAGCCGACAGCGCCATTGTGATCGGCGCCGGCCTGCTGGTCTGGGAGATCATTCGCGACCGCCCGGCCGAGCCCGCGGCGGCGCCCGCCGCGGCCAAGACTGCCGGCGCGCCGGCGGATTTCGGTTCCTGAGCTGTTTTTATGTTCCCAATTCTGATGCGCATCGGCGGCTTCACGCTGCACACTTACGGCCTCTTGGTGGCCACCGGATTCCTGGTGGGCATTTACACCGCGCGCCGTTTCGCCAAGCGGTTCGGACTGGATCCGGAGCGAATCTTCAACTTGGCGGTGTATTTGGCGCTGGCGGCGATTGCGGGGGCGAAGTTGTTCCTCGTGTTTCAGGACTGGCGCTATTACTTGCACGACCCGGGGAGCCTGTTCAGTTGGGGCTTCGTACAGTCGGCCGGCATCTTCTACGGCGGCTTGATTCTGGCGCTGCTCACGCTGTCGCTCTATGTCTGGCGGCAGAAATTGCCCTGGCTGGCGGTGGGCGACGCGGTCGTGCCGGGAGTGGCGATCGGGCATAGTATTGGGCGCCTGGGATGTTTCTCGGCGGGCTGCTGCTGGGGCAAGCCGACCACGGGATGGTGGGGCATCACCTTCACCAACGCCTACTCCCACGCCACGGTGGGGGTGCCGCTCAACATTCCCCTCTATCCCACCCAGTTGATCGAGTCGTTCTGCGAGCTGGCGATTTTCCTGGTGCTGTGGCGACTGGCAAAGCGGCGCTCCTTCGTGGGGCAGCTCACCGCCACCTATCTGATCAGCTACGGCGTGGTGCGCTTCCTGGTGGATTTTCTGCGCGCTTACGAACCCCAGGCGATGCTATTCCACGGGCTGATGACCGACGCGCAGCTCACCAGCCTGTTCATGATCGCGCTGGCGATCGGCATCTGGGCGGTGCAGGCACACCGCAGCGTGCCGGTGGCGGCGTCGTCCGCCTCCTGAGTCCATGCCCGGGGCCTCGCTGGCGCTGACCTGCGACCGCGACGACGGCCTGCGGCTGGACCGATTCTTGAGCGAGCATGTGCCGGAGTGGAGCCGAACGGCACTGCAGGCGCAGATCCGCGGCGGCGCGGTGCGGGTGAACGGGCAGGAATGCCGGCGGCCGAGCGCGACGCTGGCGGCGGGCGACCGCATCGAGGCCTGGCTGGAGGCGGCGCGGGCAGTCCGGGCCGCGGCCGCCCGGCCGGCACCGGAGGCGGTGCCGCTGGAGATCCTGTACGAGGATGAGGACCTGGCGGTGATCAACAAGCCCGCGGGCATGGCCGTGCATCCCGGCGCCGGGCGCCAGGCGGGGACACTGGTGAACGCGCTGCTGCACCGCTATCCGGAGTTGTCGCGGTCGCCGGGCGGCGCGCCACGGCCGGGCATCGTCCACCGGCTGGATCGGCTGACCAGCGGCGCGATCGTGATTGCGCGCAACGACTTCGCCCACCAGCGTTTGGCCCAGCAGTTTCAGAAGCGCGAAGTGGAGAAGGTCTACTGGGCGCTGGTCCAGGGGCTGCCCCGGGCGGACCGAGGCGAGATCGAACTGGCGATTGGCCGCGACCGCCTGCACCGCGTGCGCATGTCCACCCGACGCCCCGCAGGGCACAGCCGCAGCGCGCGGACGGCGTATTGGGTGCGGGAGCGGTGGCCCGCGCCCGCCGGGACCCGGCGCAGCTCGGCGGGCCCGGCGGGCGCCAGCTATGCATGGCTGGAGGTGAGGATTTACACCGGACGGACCCACCAGATCCGCGTGCATCTGGCGGCGATCGGACATCCGGTAGCGGGCGACAAGCTCTACGGCGCGGCGGGCGCGATCACCGCCGGGCCGCTCCAGGGCCGCGCTTGGCCGCGTCCGATGCTGCATGCCGGCACGCTGGGATTCACCCAGCCCCGCACCGGCGCGCCGGTGCGGGCCGTGGCGCCGCTGCCGGAAGACATGCGGCAAGCGCTCGAGGCGCTGGGGCGCGGAGTGCGGGCGGTATAATCGGGAACAGGTTGGCTGCTATGAAGGCATGGGCATTCGGCTTTGCGGTGATCCTGGGCTGCGCCGCCGCGGCGGCGCAAACCGCCGCCAAGCCGCCGGGCAATCCCCCGGCGGCGCAGCAGATTGCGCCCACCATCGTCAAGAACGTCATCAACGTACCGCTGGTGTTCCTGGCGCTGGACAAGCACCACCGCTTTTACTCCGGCCTGCGCCAGTCGCAGATCCGGGTCTTCGACAACAACCAGCCGCAGAAGATCCAGCGCTTCGTGGCCGAGGGGAACCTGCCGCTGCGCATCGTGCTGCTGATCGATATCAGCAACAGCATCAACTCGCGCTGGGGGTTCGAGCAGCGCGCGGCGACCGACTTCCTGCAGTCGGTGCTGGTGCGCGGGCGGGACAAGGCCATGGTGGTGGGCTTCGATACCTCGCTCCACATCGAGCAGACCTACACCGACAATTTTCGGGATCTGGCGGATGCGATCGAGGGCATGCGCCCCTCCGGCGGCACGGCGCTGTACGACGCCGTCTTCGAGAGCGCGCACAACGACTTCGGCGGACTGGCCACCGGCGGCGAGCATCGCAACGTCATCGTCATCATCAGCGACGGAGCGGATGACCAGAGCCGGTATAGCTGCGACGAGGCGATCGCGATGGCGCAAAACACCGGCGCGGTGATCTACACCATCGGCACCGAGCCCACCGGCGTGGACCCCAATTCGGACGACGTCATGCGGCGCTTCGCCAACCAGACCGGCGGCCGGAGCTACTTCCCGCCCCAGGCGAGCGATCTGCAGAACGCGTTCCGGTCCATCGTGAACGACCTGCGCCACCAGTACGTGGTGGCGTACAGCCCCAACAACTTTGTGCCCAATGGAACGTTCCACGCCGTGCGCATCCAGATTCTGGTCAAGGGGGTGACCGTGCGCACCCGCACCGGGTACTTCGCGCAACCGGCGGGGAGCGAGCCATAACCGGCCGCGGCGGCGAGCCGGGCGCGGCGCGGGGTGCGGCGGGCGGCCTGGTGATTGTGGGCCGGCCGAACGTGGGCAAATCCACCCTCTTCAACCGGCTGACGGGCCGGCGGCGCGCGCTGGTGGGCAACGAACCGGGCATCACCCGCGATCGCATTCTCGGCGAGGCGAGCTGGCGCGGGCGGAGATTTGGCGTGACCGATACCGGCGGGCTGGTGCCGGGCGACGAAGCCGAGATTCCGGCCGCGGTGTTCCGCCAGGCGCGCCAGGCGATTGCCGGCGCGGCGGCGATCGTGTTCGTGGTGGACGGCCGGAGCGAACTGGCGGCGCCCGACCTGGAACTGGCGCAGCGGCTGCGCCAGACCGGCAAGCCGGTGCTGCTGGCAGTAAACAAGATCGAGGGCAGCCATGCCGAAGCCGCGCTGGCGGCGTTTCACCGGCTGGGACTGGAGCCGTTGTATCCGGTGAGCGCCGAGCACGGCGACGGCCTGGACGCACTGCTGGATGCGGCGCTGCCCCATCTGGACAGCACGCCGACGGAGGGCGTGGAGGCGGCGGCGCCGTCCGAGACGCGGCTGGCGATCGTGGGGCGCCCGAATGTCGGCAAGAGCACGCTGCTCAACCGCCTGCTGGGCGAGGAGCGGGCAATCGTCTCGCCCGTGGCGGGAACCACGCGCGACGCCGTGGATGCGGTGATCGAGCGCGGCCGGGCGCGGTTCCGCGTCATTGACACCGCCGGCATCCGGCGCAAAGGCGCCACCCGCCTGATGGCGGAGAAGCTCAGCGTGGTGATGGCGCGCAAGCACCTGGAACAGGCGGATATCGCGCTGGTGGTGCTCGACGCCGGCGAGCCCGTCGAAAGCGGGGTGCTGGCGCTGGATGCCACCATCGCCGGCTACGCCACCGAAGCGCGGCGGGCCTGCATCCTGGTGGCGAACAAGTGGGACCTGGCGCAGCAGCTGGGACGGACCAAGGCGGAGTACGAGCAGCGGGTGCGGGAGCGGCTGAAGTTCCTGGCGTATGCGCCGCTGGTGTTCGTCAGCGCGCGCGGGGGCGCCGGGATTCCGGCGCTGTACGCCGCCATCGCCCGTGTCGAGCGCGCGCGCCTGCAGCGCGTGACCACCGCCGCGCTCAATCGTTTTTTGGCCACGCTCGACCTCGAGCGCGCCCCCGTGCCGCTCGGCCAGCGCGTCAAGATCTACTACATCTCCCAGGTCGCGGCTGCGCCGCCGCAGTTCATCCTCTTCGTCGACCGCGCCCGCGCCCTCCACTTCGCCTTCCGCCGCTACCTCGAGAATCGCCTCCGCCAAGCCTTCGGCTTCGAAGGCGCCCCCATCGTCATCCGAACCCGCACCAGCCGCGCCAAAGGGCGGTAGCCGCTGCCTCCGGAACGGCTCCGCCGCCCCGCGCGCCGCCGCAATGATGCCCAACGTCCGGAAGGCGGCGTTTCACCAAGCAAAGCCGCACCCGCCTCCCGACGCCGGCGACAGCAACGCTAGTGTCCGCCGCCGGGCGGGGTGGATGCGGCGGCGGCGACGCGCAGGCGGGGCAGGTGGGGCGGCGGCGGATCGGCGGCGATGGCGCGGGGCGCGGGCGGGAGTTCGTGCCAGATGTTGGGGTCTTCGAGGCCCAAGCGCCAGACGGAGTAGCCACGCAGGTGGTACTCGGCCACCAGGGCGAGCTTGGCGCGGAAGCTCTCCTCGTTCTCGATCCAGGTGATGCGGCGGTCGTGGCCCCAGGTCTGGATACGATAAGCAGCCTGCAGCACCGGGTCCCAGTGCCAAGGCGCGAGTTGCACCGGGCCGTCGTGATGGAAGAGGCGGTAGACGTAGCGGAAGACGCGGCGAATATGGCCGGCGATGCGGCGGCGGAAGCTAATGCGGATGCGGCGGCGCATCCAGTCGGTCTGGTAGGTGGGGATGCCGAGCGAGATTTTGTCGGGCGGCGCCTGCGTGAGCACATGATCCAGCACCTGCCGCACCCAGGGTGTGCTGGCGAGCGGGCCGGGGTGGGTGGCGTCGCTCTCCGGATACGCCATGACGCTGAGGAAGTCGGCGCTGCGCGCCAGGGCACGGTAGTCGTAGACGCCGGAGAAGGAGCGAAAGGTGGCGTTGACCTGGTCGCTGGTGCGGGCGGCGACCGCGACGCTGAGTAGCAGTCCGTGCCGGTGCAACGCGCCGGCGGCTTCGGCGATGAAGCGGGAGAAGGCGGCGCGCTGAGTCCAGGGCAAGTTCTCAAAATCCACCTGCCAGCCGGCGAGCGATAGCTGGCGGGCGGTGTCCACCAGAGCGCCGATGGCGCGGTCGCGGGCGCTGGCGTTGTGCAGCAATCGGATCGCCTGCCAGCGCGAGAACCCGGAGTTGATCACCAGCGGCATGACCGGCACGCCATGTTCGATGGCGATCTCGCGCAAGTCGTCGGGCAGCGAGCTGCGCAGCAGCCCATATCCGTCCAGCGAGAACGACTGCGGGGCGATGATGCCGATCTCATCCGCGTCTTCGCGGAAGCGCTCCAGCGCCTGCGGGCCCGGGATGATGTAGAACACGCCCTGGCCGATATCCGCGGCCTCCAGGCGGGTGAACTGTTGGCCCACCGCGGCCTGCGCCGCCGGCGCCGCCGGGCCCAGCGCCCAAACACACGCCAACAGCGCTCCCAACCACACGCCGCTGCGGCAGAGCTGCTTCAACTCCAGCAGTATAGCCGCTGGGGCGTCAGTCCAAGGCCGGATTCACGCCCGCTTCGGGGTAACTAATGTAATTACTGCACCAGACCCGTGCCCGAACCTGAGCCGGGCCCCGGCCCAGGTCCGTTCTCGTCGTCCTCGCGAATCTCGTCCGCCTCGGTGACCAGTTCACCCCGGCACTCGCTGAAGGCGATGCGCACGGTGCCGCCTTCGAAGAAGAACACCAGCGCCGTTTCGTTCTCCTGGCGCAGCTCGAAGTACTCGAGCTCGCCCGGCGGCGCCTGCTGAAACACCACCTCGAAGCGGGTCAGCCCGGTGAAATGAAGCGCCAGGCCGCTGACCGGGACGGCTTGTCCGCGGCGGACCACCAGCAACTCCTCCACCGCGGCCCAGCCCAGCGTGGCGGAGGTGGGATCGATGCCGAACGTCATCCCCACCAGGCGGAGCTTCTGATGCAAGTCGAGGCGCACGCCTTCGACCTCCAACTCAGCGAGCGGCACGTCGGCGGCGGGACGCTTCAGGTTCTCGAAGCGGGCAGGGCTCTTCATCCGGAGCGCGGGGTGGCTAGAACGGGATGTCTTCGTCGGTGATCTCGGTGCCGGGCGCCGGGTAGCGCTCCGGCGATTCCTCGGCCTGGCCGCCGGGCGCGGCAGCCTGCGCGGCCCGCTGACCGCCGCCTTCGCCGCGACCGCCCGTCATCACCATCTCGCTCACCACCACCTCGGTCATGTAGTGGCGCTTGCCCTCCTTCTCCCAGGAGTGGGTCTGGAGGCGCCCTTCAAGATAAACGCTCGAGCCCTTGGTGAGATATTGGTTGGCGGTTTCGGCCAGCTTCGACCAGCACACCACGTTGTGCCATTCGACGCTTTCCTTGAGCTCGCCGCTGCTCTTGTCTTTCCAGCGCTCGCTGGTGGCGAGGGTGAACTTCGCCACCGCTTGCCCGGACGGGGTGTACTTCAACTCGGGGTTCTTGCCCAGACGCCCAAGCAGGATCACTTTGTTGACGCTGCGTGACATGGTGCCTCTTCGCTACCGATCCGGCCGCGCCCCTCGATTTTCCGCGTCGGGGCACGGAGTGGTACGATTCTACAACCCAACTAATTGAGACGCAACGACTTGTCGCGCCATCTCGCCAATCCATACCGGTTTTTGTAAAATAGCAACGGGTATTTCCGTTCTTCGGAATTGTGGCAGCTTCGCCAGCGCACCGTACGCAACCCAAACCCCCGTGCAATACCTGCTGCTCCATTTCGGCTATGCCTTCCTGGTGTTGGGCCTGATCATCGAAGGCGACGCCACGCTGGTGGCGGCCATGATTCTCGCCAGCCAGCCGGGGCAGCCATACTTCGACTACCGCTGGGTGCTGGGGATCGCGCTGGCGGTGACGGTGGGCGGCAACGAACTGCTGTACGAGATCGGGGCGCTGGGGCGGATGCGCAGCCTCATGGCGAACAGCAAGCACCGGCAACGGGTATCGGGTTGGCTGCACAGTTCGCGCTCGGGGTTCTCGGCGCTGCTATTCTCGCGCTTCATGTGGGGGTTCCGGCTGATGATCCCCTTCGCGGCAGGGGTGCTGCACATCAAGCGGCGGCGGTTCTCGTTCACCAACCTGTTCGGGGCGCTGATTTGGGTAGCCGTGCTCGCCTACTTCGGCGTGGCCATCCAGTCGCTGTTCGGGTTGCTGCACAGCGACTTGCTGCGCTATCAGTCGCACATCGCCGTGGCGCTTTTCCTGCTGGGCCTGGTGCTGGGGCTGGGCACCATTCCGTGGCAGATCACGCGGCGGGCGCTGCGGCAGAAGCACGCCCGGATGCTGGCCACAGCGCCGGCGAAGAAGAACCCTGCGGCGGCGCCGGCGCGGCGTGCCGCCAGCGTGCTCAAGCCGGCGGCGGGCAGCGTGCCGCCCCCCTGGTTGCCGCATGACGCACGGCGGCCCCCGCGCGAAATCCGTTGACGCAAGCCTATCCCGCTGAATAAACTAGGTTTATTCCGTAGCTGCCTGGGAGGGTCATGATCAAGATGGACTTGGTGCAAGCCGTCGTGAACCGCACCGGCCTGAACAAGGCGCAAGCGGAGGCGGCGGTGGAGGCGGTCTTCGGTCGCATGAAGACGGCGCTCGAGCAAGGCGAGCGCATCGAACTGCGCGGCTTTGGCGTGTTCACCATCCGGCCGCGCAAGACCGGCGTGGGGCGCAATCCGCGCACCGGCGCGGAAGTCAACATCGCGCCCGGCAAGTCCATCCGCTTCCGGCCGGGCAAAGAGATGAGCGCGCTGGACTAGGCTGCGGTGAAGGATGCCGTACCCGGGCGGTGGCGCAATCGGCGCAACGCCGACTTCGGATTCTTGTGGCTGATCGCTGACCGTGGCGAACGCCCGCGGCCGCCGTGGCCGAGTTGGCGCTGGGCGGTGCCGCTGTTTGTGGCGACCTTCGCCACCACCACCGCGATCGGTGCGCGGCTGCAGTTCAACTTCGCCGGGGGCAGGCCGCCCTACGCCACCAACACCGACGTCTTTCCGTTCGCCTGGGTGTGGCATCATCCCGCCCGGTTGGCGGGCGGGCTCTGGTTCAGCCTGCCGCTGCTGGCGATTTTGCTGGCACACGAGCTGGGGCATTTTCTCGCCTGCCGCTACTATCGGCTGGATTCCACCCTGCCGCTCTTCCTGCCGGCGCCCACCCTGATCGGAACCTTTGGCGCCTTCATCCGCATTCGAACCCCGTTCCACGACCGGCGGGAACTGTTCGACGTCGGCATCGCGGGGCCGCTGGCCGGCATAGTGCTGACGCTGCCGCTGCTGGCCCTGGGCCTGGCGATGGCGCACGTGCTGAACCCGGCGCAGGCGGCGCTGTGGCGCCAGCAGCAGTACATCCGCTTCGGTTGGCCGCCGCTGGCGCGCTGGCTGGCGGCCTGGCTATATCCCGGCGTGGCGACGGTGCAAATCGCGATGTCGCCCCTGTTTCGGGCGGCTTGGCTGGGACTGCTGGTGACCATGCTGAACCTGGTGCCGGGAGCGCAGCTCGACGGCGGCCACATCCTCTACGCGGTCGCGCCCCGGCTGCATCGCTCGGTCTCGTGGATGGCGATGGCGGCGCTGGCGCTGGCCGGGTGGTTCTACTGGCCGGGCTGGTACGTGTTTGCGGCCTTCATCGCGGTGATGCGGGTAGGGCATCCGTACGTGCCCGACGACGAGCCGCTCGATGCCGGCCGTAAGGCGCTGGCGCTGTTGGCGCTGGCGATCTTCCTCGCCTGCCTGACGCTGGCGCCCGTGATGGCGCGCTAGCTCCGGCAGCCCGCCGCGCGCCGGCACACTCTCAAGGGCGGGGCGGAGGGGGGCTCGCGGGCAGCCTCGCGTTTCTCAAAGACTCAGCGGATCCACGTCCAGCACCAGTGCGGTGGCAGGGAATTTCTCCGCTGCGGCGAAGCTGCGCAGCGCGCCGAGCAGATCGTGCAACTCGCGCCGGCTAGCGCTCTTGAACAGGAACTGCATGCGATGCTCGCGCTTGGCGCGGGCCAGGAGCGCGGGCGCGGGCCCGAGGACCTTGGTCTGCGGATACCGGGGCGCGAGCTGGCGCAGGAACTGGCCGCAGCGGGCGGCATAGTCGAGCACGCGATCGTAGTCGGCGTGGCGCAGCTGCGCCCAGGCGAGCGCGGCGAAGGGCGGGTAATGCAGCCAGCGGCGGAACTCGGCTTCACGCTGGTAAAAGCCGGCAAAGTCGGCGGCGGCGGCGGCGGCCACCGCATAGTGCTCGGGGTGGTGCGCCTGTAGGATGACCTCGCCCGGCTCGCGGCCTCGCCCGGCGCGCCCGGAGACCTGGGTCAGGAGTTGGAAGGTGCGCTCGGCGGCGCGGAAGTCGGGGAAGGCGAGGCCGAGATCGGACTGCAGCACCCCGACCAGCGTAACGCCGGGAACGTCGTGGCCCTTGGCGATCATCTGCGTGCCCAGCAGGATATCCACCTCACCGGCGCGGAAGGCGGCGAGCACCTGTTCGAAGTGGCGGCGGCTGCGCGCGGTGTCGCGGTCGAGGCGCGCGATGCGGGCCTGGGGGAACAGCGCGGCCAGCTCCTCCTCGGCTTTTTCGCTGCCGGCGCCGGTGAAGTAGACGTGCTCGCTGCCGCATTGCGCGCACGCGGCGGGCGGGGCGGCGGCGTAGCCACAGAGATGGCAGAGCATCTGCGCCGCGCGCTTGTGGTAGGTGAGCGCGAGCGAACAATCCCGGCACTGGGCGGTTTCGCCGCAGCTGCGGCAGAGCGCGGCGGGGGCGAAACCGCGGCGATTCAGCAACAGCAGCGACTGTTGCCGACGCTGCAGGCGGTCGGCGAGCGCGGCGCGCAGCTCCTCGGAAAAGAGCTCGGCGGCTGCGGGACCGCGGCGGCGCGGGGCCGCGGTAGCGGTGCGGCGGCGGAACTCCGCGCCCATGTCCACGATGCGGATGGCGGGCAGCGGGCGGCGCTCGACGCGCTCTTCCATGGCCGCCAGGCGGTATTTGCCAGCGAGCGCGTGGGTGTAGCTCTCGAGCGAGGGCGTGGCCGAGCCCAGCACGATGCGGGCGCCGCACAGCTTGGCGCGCATCACCGCCAGGTCGCGGGCGTGGTAACGCGGCGACTCCTGCTGCTTGAAGCTGGCGTCGTGCTCCTCATCCACCAGGATCAGGCCCAGCTTGGGCAGCGTGGCGAAGACCGCCGAGCGGGTACCGATGGCGACGCGCGCCGCGCCCAGCCGGAGCCGGCGCCACTGCCGGGCGCGCTCGGCGGGGCCGAGGCCGGAGTGCAGCACGGCGACCTGCTCGGGAAACGCGGCGGCGAAATCGGCGAAGAGCGCGGGGGTGAGCCCGATTTCGGGGACGAGCAGCAGCGCCGCGGCGCCGCGGGCGAGCGTCTCTTCGATGGCGGCGAGGTAGACGGCGGTCTTACCGCTGCCGGTGACACCGTGCAGCAGCAGCGGCGCGGCCGGCGAGCCATCGCCCACAATCTCGCCCAGGGCGCGCTGCTGCGCGGAGTTGAGCCGCTCAACCCGCGGGCGCGGGTGCCAGAGGCTCGCGGCCTGGCGACGCGGCGCGCGCTGGCCGGCGCTGGCAGCGCCGGGTGGGAGCGCGCACCGCATGACCTCGCCGATCGGCGCCTGGTAATAGGACGCGGCCCAGGCAACCAGTTCGAGCACGGTGTCCTCAATCACCGGCGTGGCATCGAGCACGGCGGCGATGGGCTTGATCTGGGCGGCGGCGATCCCTGCCGGCGGTTCCGCGCTCAACCCGATGACCACCCCGGTGAGGCGGCGTCGCCCCCAACTCACGCTCACCCGCACCCCCGGCTGCAGCGCGTCCTTTTCCGCGAGCTCCGCGGGCACGGCGTAGGTGAAGGCCCGGTCCATGGGCACGGGCAGGGCGACGTCCGCGAACGCGGCGGGCGGCGAAAGCGCGGATGTGGGGGTCACTGCGGCGCGCTAGGGTTGGGCGGGGCGGGCGGTGAGGACCATGGCGCCGGTGGGCTGGGCGCTACCGGCGACCGGTTCCACGCTTACCGCCAGGCCGACGGCGCCGTGCAGCGCGTGCGGAACCAGCGCAACGGCCGCACCCGCCGCGCCGGGTTCGAACGTCCCGCCGGAGCGGGGCCTTTCGCCGGGCGTCAGCAGCCAGAGTTGATACGCGCGCCCCGGGCCCACCGGCGGCAATGCCGAGGCGATAAGCACAGCGCCGCGCGCAGGGTTGAGATAGGCCTTCACCTGGAGCGCGCCCGAGGCCGCGCGCACGGCGAGCGCCTGCGTGCCCGCCGCCGCCACCAGCGCGGCGGCGGCACGCAGGCGGGCGCTTTGCGCCAGCGCGGCCTGAGTCTGCCGTTGCTGATCGGCGAGTTCGGATTGCTGGCGCCGCCTCAGCAGGTCGAGGCCGCTCATGCGGCCGTAGATCACCAGGCAGAGCAACCCCAGCACAATCGCCAACGGGCCCCAACTCCAGCTCCAGCCGAAGTGCAGGCGCAGGCGCGACGAGGCGCGACGATCGAGCGGGCCGCCCGGCGTCTGGGTGGGGTCTGGCATGGCGGGGGCGCGGCTAATCCGCGGGCAGCGACTCGACGCAGGCCACGATGGCGTCGGCGTCAATCCGGTAGCGGTGCAGCAGTTCTTCCGGCGTGCCGCTGCGCGGCATGCCTTCGACCGCCAGGCGGAGCACGCGCACGCCCGCCGGCGAAACCGCTTCGCTGACGGCGTCGCCCACCCCGCCGGCGGCGTAGTGATCCTCCACCGTGATCAGCGTGTTGTGCGCGGCGCGGGCGGCGGCGAGCAGCGTGTCGCGGTCCACCGGCCGCACGCTGAACAAGTCCACCACGCCGATAGCCACGCCTTTGGCCTGCAACGCCTCGTAGGCCTTGAGCGCTTCGAACAGGGTGACGCCGGCGGCGACCACGGTGGCGCGGTCGCGCGCCGACTGCTTCAGCACCTTGGCCTTGCCGATGGCGAAGGGTTCGTCGTTGGCATAGATCAGCCCGGCTTTGGGGCGGCCGGTGCGGATATAGCACAGCCCGGGCTGGGCGGCGGCGAGTTCCACGGCGCGCCAGGCGCTGACGCCGTCGCTGGGATAGAGGACGGTGGATTCGGCCAGGGCGCGGAAGAGGGCGAGATCTTCGAGGCCCATCTGCGAGGCGCCGTCTTCGCCGATGGAAATGCCGGCGTGGGTACCGACGAACTTGACGTTAGCGCGGGCCAGGCCGGCGAGGCGGACGAAATCGGCGGCGCGGGTCAGGAAGCAGGCGAAGGTCGAGACGAAAGGCACCCGGCCGGTGGTGGCGAATCCCATCGCCATGCCGGTCATGTTCTGCTCGGCGATGTAGCCTTCGAAGAAACGCTCGGGACTGACCTTTTGGAAATCCTGGGTAAAAGTTGAGTTCTCGACGTCGCCGTCAATCGTGACCAGGCGCAGATCGTAGGGAGCGAGCGCGGCCAGCGCCTGGCCGAAAGCTTCGCGGGTGGCGATCTGTTGCCCGGGCTTGAAACTCGGCCCCGGTGCGGCGGCCCGGACCGGCGCCACGGCGGAATTATTCGCGCCAGCGGGCAGGCTGGGCCACGGCTTGACTCCGGCAGGATCCGGGCGGACCGCTTGTTGCAGTTCCTTGATGGCGGCGTCGGCTTCCTCCGGCTTGAGCGCCTTGCCGTGCCAACCGTTCTTGTCCTCGATAAAGCTGACGCCTTTGCCCTTGAGCGTCCGGGCCAGCAGCACGGTGGGGCGCCCCTGCGCCTTCTCCGCCTGGACGAAGGCGGCGCGCAACCCGGCAATGTTGTGCCCATCCACCACGAGGGCATTCCATCCGAAGCCCGCCCAGCGCCGCTGATGCGTCTCCATGTCGTGCTGCCACATGGTGGGTTGGCTCTGACCCAGGCGGTTGACGTCCACGATCGCGCAGAGATTATCCACACCATAGAAGGCGGCGACTTCGGCCGCCTCCCAGACCGAGCCCTCGGCGGTCTCGCCGTCGCCCATGAGTACGTAGGTGCGGTAGGGCGCGCCAGCGAGGCGCGCCTGGAGCGCCATCCCCAACCCGACGGCGAGGCCCTGGCCGAGCGAGCCCGTGGGCACGGCCACAAACGGCAGCTCGGGAGTGGGATGGCCCTCGAGATCGGAATCGATGCGCCGCAGCGTCAGCAGGTGCTCGCGCGGGTAAAGCCCGAGCTCCGCCCAAACCGAGTAGAGCACCGGCGCGGCGTGGCCCTTCGAGAGGACGAACTTGTCGTTGGCGGGTGACTGCGGCTGCTTCGGATCGAGCCGCATCACATCGAAAAACAGCGTCGCCATGATATCGGCGGCGGACATGGAACTGGTCGGATGCCCGCTCCCGGCCGCGGTGGTGGCGCGAATGGAATCGATGCGAAGCTGGGTGGCGAGGTTGTGCAGGGCGAGATCGGGATTGGGCATGATGGGAGTTATCCGTTGACTGGCGCGGCACTTGGCGCGGCGTTGCGGCACGTCCCGCTTGGACTCGCGCCGGCTGGGTGTCCCGGCTGGTCCACCCCGGCGCCGGGCGGCGCGAGCACCGCTTCGGGCAGGATGAAACGCACGTGTTCGTCAATCCCCTCGGCTTCCTCGATGCGCTCAAAGCCAAAGCGCGAGGCCAGCGCGGCGACCTCCTCCTGCACCAGTGACTCGGGCGCCGAAGCCCCGGCGGTGAGACCGACGGTGGCGACGCCCTCGAGCCAGGACGGGGCGATGGCATCGGCATCGTCAATGCGGTAGGCGGGCGCGCCGGCGTTGGCCGCGACCTCTACCAAGCGCAGGGAGTTGGAGCTGTTTTCTGAGCCCACCACCAGCACCAGATCGGCGCGCGGCGCGACGCGTTTCAGCGCGGTCTGGCGGTTCTGGGTGGCGTAGCAGATGTCCTGCGCCTTGGGCGCCTTCACCAACGGAAAGCGCTGGCGCAGGCGCTCGATGATGGCGCGGGTCTCATCCAGGCTGAGCGTGGTCTGGGTGAGGTAGGCGACACGGGCGGGGTCTTTCACCTGAAGCTCATCCACCTGGGTCAGCGTCTCCACCACGGGCGTGCCGACCGGGACCTCGCCCAGCAGTCCGATGATCTCGTCATGATGGCGATGGCCGATGATGACGATGCTGTAGCCCTGCAGGGTGTATTCCTGGGCCTCGGTGTGAACCTTGCTCACCAGCGGGCAGGTAGCATCAATCACTTGCAGGCCGCGCGCCCGCGCCGCAATCCACATCTGCGGTGACACGCCGTGGGCGCTGAAGAAGACCCGCGCGCCGGGCGGAATCTGTTCCAGATCGGGCACGAAGATGGCGCCGCGTTCTTCCAGGCTGGAGATCACCGTCCGGTTGTGGACGATCTCCTTGAGAACGTAGATGGGCGGACCGAACTTGCGCAGCGCCGACTCGACCGCGTCCACGGCGCGCACCACGCCGGCGCAGAAGCCACGCGGCTTGAGGATCAGGATGGTTTTGGGTGAGGTCATCCCTGCTGAGATTGTAACGCGGGCGACCACGCTCGGCTGCACGCCAATCCTCACCTTCGACCGCGATTTTGCGGTCTACCGCTGGGAGCGCAGGAACGCGTTCCATCGGATCGCCCCGGGACGGCGACAGCGCCCCTGCAGGTTCAGTGCGGGATCTTCTTGGCGGTGGGCTTGGCCCCGTTGGCGTCGCCGATAACCAGGGTCTTGGGCGCGAGCGCGGGGCCGGGGGGGCGCGCCCCAAGTGGGCGCCGGCGGGCATAGTCGGCTTCGCCGCGAGCTTCGATCATATTGCCCAGTTGGTCGAGGTCGCGGCTGAGGGCATCCGCCGTGGACTCGACCGGCTGGGCCGCGTCCGCGTCCCGGCGCGGCAGCATCTCGGCGCTGCGCTGGGCGACGGTAAGCACGGCGTTGACGTCGCGATAGAGGCGGAAAGCGGCGCCCACATTGTCGGGGGCGGCGGCAAAGCCGGCCAGCAGCCCGGGGACGGCATCCCGCAGGTTGCGGCGGATGGAGGTCTGGCTGTCGGCCAGGGCACGCTTTTCGGCGTCGGGGACGTGAAGCTGATCGGGGTCGAGCTCCGCCATGGCTTCACCCAGAGCCGCGAGCGAGCTGCGAAGCCTCGCGGCGACGGTCACGCCCGGCTGCGGTGCCAGCGCTGCCGCCGCAGCCGGGCCTGCCTGCTGGGCGGCAAACGGCAAGCCGAGAACGGAGAACAAAGCCGCTACGAGGCC
The DNA here is from genome assembly GCA_027451805.1 of Acidobacteriota bacterium. GTDB lineage: Bacteria > Acidobacteriota > Terriglobia > Terriglobales > SCQP01 > SCQP01. Next base: position 56,664 of record DAIDIF010000216.1, on the reverse strand, counting down.
GACACGCATACTGCTATTTTCGATGCGGGCGACGGCGGAATGGCTCGGGGCAATTCCCTGAGGCAAAAAAAAAGAAAGCCGACTCGCTTCCCCCCGGAAAAGTCGGCTTTCTTTCTGTCCCTGATTTCAGGACTGCAAAATCAAGGCGTCTCGCCGGATTACTGAGCACGCCCTGGTCCAAACATTGCCACCACAAGTCGTCGCTGATTATACACGGCTTACCTGTTTGTCGGCGACGGCGCAGGAGCAGCCATAAAATTGACCGCAAGTCATTAGTGTATTTATTGCCTTTTTACTCCCGATTCTCGGATTCTCTTAACGTGGTGCCAAATTGCCACCACCACGACTGCCAGCAGTAGTGGCGCCCAGACCAGATCGAAGCGGTGGAAATAAGGCCCGAGGGCTGCCCAATTGGCGCCGAGGCGGTAGCCAACATAGGCGAGGGCGAAGCACCAGGGCAGCGAACCGGCGAACGTATAAACGTGGAAGCGGACGAGGCGCATGCGTCCGATGCCGGCAGGGAGGGCGATATAGGTGCGCACCACCGGCAACATGCGGCTGATGAAGACCGCAGCATCGCCACGGCGGCGGAAGAACTCCTCAGTTCGGGCAAGATCGGCGGGGGCGAGGCCGATCCAGCGGCCATAGCGCAGGGCGAGCGGACGCCCGCCGTAGTAGCCGACGGCATAGGCCGCCATCGAGCCCACGTTGCAGCCCAGGGCGCCGACGACGGTGAGCGGAAGCAGCTCGAATCGCCCGCTGGCAACGAGAAAGCCGGAAAACGGAAGGATGATCTCGGAGGGGAGCGGAATGCAGGCAGACTCGATCGCCATGAGCAGCAGCACGCCGCCGTAGCCCATGGCGGAAATGATGGTGATGATGTGCAGCGTGAGGGTGGCGAGCAACCTTTCCATTATGCGGAATTTTCACCGGAAACGCGCCCACCGGATAGTAAAGTGAACAGAGGGACACGACTGTCTATGGAAATTACCTTTCTCGGAACCGGGATTATGGGCGCGCCGATGGCGGCGAACTTGGCCCGCGCCGGACATCACGTCCGCGTGTGGAACCGCACCCGCGCCAAGGCCGGGGTGCCGGGCGCCACCTGGGCGGACTCGCCGGCGGCGGGAGCGCAGGGCGCGCAGGTGGTGTGGCTGTGTCTGAGCGACACGGCGGCGGTGGAAGCGGTGGCCGAAGAGATGCTGGAGGGGGTGCGGCCGGGGCTGATCGTAGCCGACTCGAGTACGATCTCACCGCGGGCGAGCCGCGAACTGGCGGCGCGGTTTGCCGAACGGGGGGCGGCCTGGGTGGACTGCCCGGTGACGGGTTCACGGCAGGGGGCCGAAGCCGGCGAGCTGGTCTTTATCGTGGGCGGCGAGCAGGAGGCGGTGGACGCGCTCCAGCCTCTGTTCCAAGCCATGGGCAAGCGCGTGTTCCACCTCGGCGAGAACGGCATGGGCCTTGCGGCCAAGCTCGCCATGAACTTGAACATCGCCTTGATTTATCAAGGCTTTATCGAGGGGCTGGTGCTGGCGGAAAAGTCCGGCGTGGCGGTGGAGCAGATGCTGGAGATCATCGCCAGCACGATGTTGCGGTCGGGGGTGACGGATTACAAAGCGCCCTTCATCGAGCGGCGCGACTTCACTCCCAACTTCCCGCTGCGGTTGATGCTGAAGGACATCCGCCTGATGCTGGACCATGCGCGCGAGATGCGGGTGAAGCTGCCGGCGCTGGAGACGGTGGAAGAGGTGTATGCAGTGGCGGAGGAGGAAGGGTTGGGCGAGCTCGACTACGCCGCTACGCTGACGCTGCTGGAACGATGGGCGGCGCTACCCGGCGGGGACGTAACCTTGGCGGCCGACTAAGGTATTGGCAAGGGCGGGAACTTGAGGCTGCGGTTCCGCGTAGGAATTGCCTATGAAGATACGCGTCTTGGGATGGGTGGCGTGCCTGGCGGCGGTGGCGGTGGGGGCACGGGCCGATCAGGTGGGCAGCTTTCATCGCAGCTACACCGTAAGCGGGCCGGTGCAGTTGCGGGTGGCGACCGGTTCGGGTTCGATCCGGGTGAGCGCGGCGCCGGGCAATAGCGTCTCGGTGGACGCCACCATTCGCAACGATGACAGCGGGTTTTTCTTCGGCGGCGCGAGCCCGGATGCGGTGCGGCGGCTGGAGGACCACCCGCCGATCACGCAGGTGGGCAACACGATCGTCATCCACAGCCCGCGCGGATGGGCCAACCATCTCTCGGTTTCCTACGTGATCACGACCCCGGCGGCGACGGCGCTGGTAGCCCATTCCGGCTCGGGCCGGATCACCGTGGAGGGGCTGCAGCGCAACGTAGAGTTGGGCGCTGGGTCGGGCCGGTTGGAGGTGGCCGAGATCGGCGGCAGCCTGCGCGCGCAGACGGGCAGCGGCGGCATTCGGTTTGACAAAGTGGGCGGCGAGGCGCGGCTTTCGACCGGCAGCGGCAGCATCAGCGGCAACGAAGTGGTGGGACCGCTGAGCGCGACCAGCGGAAGCGGACACATCCGGGTCGAGCGCCTGGACGCCGGGGGCGACCTGCACACCGCCAGCGGCGGCATGGAATTGGACTCGGTGCAAGGCGATTTGACTGCGCGCGCCGCCAGCGGCGACATCCGCGTGCAGGGCACGCTGGCGGGCGAGCATCATTGGCGGTTCTCCACCGCCTCCGGCGACATCACCATCTCCCTGCCGCAATCCACCCGTGCGCGGGTGCGGATCCAGACGGCCTCGGGCGGAATCTCGGTGGACCACCCCACGCAGCGGCAATCGAGCTGGGGACACCACACCTGGGAAGGCGTGATCGGGCCGCCGGGAACGCCGCCGACGGCGGAGTTGGCGGCGGTGGCGGCCAGCGGCGATGTCAGGATTCACTAGAACCGCTGCCAGCAGCCCGGTCTAGCCCAGCGCGCCCGCCGCCCCGCGCGGCGAGGTGAAATCGACCGAAACGGCCAGGCGCTCGCCCTGGGCGTCGAGCACATTGCAGAAGGTACGCTGCCCGCGGCGGCTGAACTCCAGCGAGACTTGCGACGCACCGATGCGGAGGCGATGCAGGCGCAGCCAGGAGAGCCATTCCGGCAGGGTGGGGTTGACGATACGCAACTCGCGGCGCCCGGCGTTGGGGCGCAAGCCGAGGGCGGCGGTAAGCAGCAGGAACCAGGCGCCCGAGGCCCAAGCCTGGGGCGAGCAGGAAACCGGGTAGTTCACCGGCTGATCGAACTCGCCGCGCTGCACGCCGACGAAGAGCTCGGGCAGGCGGCGATCGCGGAAGTAGCTCGCGGCCTGAAAAAGGCCGGTGAGCAGGCGCAGCAGCGGCTGCTTGAAATCGTAAAAGGCGAAGCCCTGGGCGATGAGCGAATTGTCGTGCGGCCACACCGAACCGCGGTGATAGCTGAGCGGATTGAAGGTGGGCTCGGAGGCGGCCAGGGTGCGCACGCCCCAGCCGCTGAACAGGTCGTCGCGCATGAGGCGGCGGGTCACCTGGCGGGCGCGCTCGCGGCCGATGATGCGGCTCCAGAGCAGGTGGCCGGCGTTGGAGGCGAGGGAGCGCTGGGGCTGCTTGCGGGCGTCGAGCGCGGCGGCGTAGGCACCCAGTTCGCTCAGCCAAAAGCCGCGCTCGAAGCGGTGCGCGAGCTCGGTGGCCTGGCGGCGAAGGCGGTCGGCGCCGGCGGTGTCGCCCACGATGCGCAGCAGGCGCGCCAGGCGGTACCGGGCGTCGTAGCAGTAGCCCTGCACCTCGCATAAGGCGAGCGGCGGCTCCGGCAGCGAGCCGTCAGCGCGGAGGTAGGCGTCCCAGGAGTCCTTCCAGCCCTGGTTGGCGAGCCCCTGGGGCGAGCGGCGCACCGACTCGACGAAGCCGTCGTGATCCACGTCGCCGCACTCTTCGATCCAGGACATGGCGCGGCGCGCCGCGGGCATGAGCTCCTGCAGCAGGGCGTCGTCGCCGGTCCAGTTGTAGGTCTCATCCAGGGCGATGAGAAAGAGCGGGGTGGCATCCACCGAGCCGTAATAGGGCGAGTGAGGCATTTCGCCGGCGCGGGTCATTTCGCCGTCGCGCAGCTCGTGGAGGATTTTGCCGGGCTCCTCGTCGCGCCAGTCGTCGCGTTGTGTGCCTTGGTGGCGGGCGAGGAAACGCAGCGTCTCCTTGGCCAGGTGGGGGTGCAGCATGAGGGTCTGGTAGCCGGCGATGAGCGAATCGCGGCCGAAGATGGTGGCGAACCAGGGGATGCCGGCGGCGACAATCTCACCCGAGCCCGCGGGCAGGAGGCCACAGGCCTTGGCGCCATCCCCGCCATCACGCACAAAGGGCACGCGCAGCGAGAAGAAATCGCTGGTCGCGGTCTGCAGGCACCGTCGGAAGGCGTCGTCGGAACACTCGAACTCGGTGGTCGCCTGCTCCCATTCGGCGTAGCTGGCGCGGCGGCGGGCGAGGCAAGCCGCGTAGCGCTCATCGCCGACGCCCGTCACATCGGCGCCGGCGGATCCGCTGCCCGCCGCCGGATCGCCCGAACCCACCTGTGGCCTCACGGTGGCCGCCAACGTCTGACGTTCCCCGGGCGCAAGGCGGAGCTCGAAGCGGGCGCGGTGCGGCTCCAACTCGCGCGGCGGCGGATCGAACTCGAGCCGCGTCTGGCGGAAGAGATCGTCGCGGCCGAGATAGCTCAACACCACCTGCGCACCGTGGCAGACGGGCTCGAAGTAGGTGCCGGAGGCGCTGCGGAGCATGCCGCGGACCTGGAAAACGTCCATGAAATCGGCGGCGAAACGCAGTTCGATCGCCAGCGTGACCGGTTCGAGGCTGAAGTTGCGGAAACTGAGGCGGTCGAAGAAGCGGCCGGCAAGCAATTGCTCGCGGTGGATGTGGATGGTGTTGTCGGGCAGGTCGAGATTGTCGCGCACCATGCGGTTGGCGGGTGTGAGCTCGATCTGCGCCACCATGTTCTGATGGCTGGCAGCCGAAAGCACTACGGCGCGATGGCCGTTGACCAGCAGTTCCCAGTAGCTGAGGAAGCGGGTGTCGTGGTGGAAGAGGCCGACGTCGGTGGATCCGGCGGGCGTGATGTCGCCGGCAATGATGGTGGCGAGGAACGTCTTGCCGTCAATGAGGGTGAGGTTGTTGATGCGACGGGGTTCGCCGCCGCGCGCTTCTCGCGGTTGCTCGGGGGTGGAGGCGGCTACTTCCAGCTCACTCCAGTCGGGTTTCAGGCCTGGCGCCATCCACGGGTTAGGATGCGAGTTGTAAGCCGCCGGTCCGCTTGGGCTTGGTCCAAAGCAAGGAGGCTTCGGCCGCGCGCCGGTAGAGGCTCAGGTAACGCTCCACCATGCGGCGGGAATTGAAACGGCGCTCGGCGTAGGCGCGGCAGGCGGCGGTCGTGATCTCCGGCGCGCGGGCGCGGCGGGCCATCTCCGCCGCATCCGCGCACAGCCAGCCGGAAACCCCGTTGGCCACCACTTCCGGCACCGACCCGCGGTCGAAGGCGAGCACGGGCACGCCGCAGGCCATGGCCTCGATCATCACCAGCCCGAAGGGCTCTTCCCAACCGATCGGAAACAGCAGCGCGCGCGCGCCGGCGAACAGATCGTTTTTCGCCTGCAGGTCGACTTCGCCGACGTACTCGATATCGCCGCCGAGATACGGCCGAACTTCGCGCTCCCAGTACGGGCGGAATTGGGGCTGGATTTCGCCCGCGATCTTGAGCGGCAGGCCAGCGAGCCGGGCCACCTCGATGGCGGTGTGTGGACCTTTGATGGGCGCGATCCGGCCGACGAAGCAGAGGTAGTCCCGGCGCCCTTCGGCGACGCGATACCGGTCCAGCCGCAAGCCGTGGTGAATCACGACGGCGCCGGCGCGGCGCTCGGCGCGCGCCTGGCTGTGGCTGATGGCGGCAAAGTGGACCTCGGGAAACCCAGCGTAATAGCTGCTCAGGCTGTGTTCACGTGGATGGTGGAGGGTGTACACCATGGGCGTGGCCACGAAGCGCGAAAAGGTGAGGCCGGGCGCATTGTTGAGATGGAGGATGTCGCAATCGGCGGCGGCGTCCTTGCAGGCCCAACTGGCGTGATCGAGATCCTCGAGGCTGCTCTCCAGCGCCGACTCGATGGGCCAGACGCCGCGCGGCCGGCGCCAGCGGATTTCGCAATCCACCGTGGACTCGCCAACGGTATACACCACGGGGTGGTGGCCCTCGGCGCGCAGCCCCTCCGCCAACTCCGCCACAAATAGCTCCGTGCCGCCATAGTGCTTTGGCGGCACCGCGATGAACGGCGGCACGACCAGCGCGATCCTCATTCCAGGGAGACCTGAAAGGCTTAGAGGCCGGCCGGAATGGGAAGGCTGTATGAGTGCTGGAGTTGGCGGAGAGGCGTCACCAACTGCTGTAGGGGGTGCCGTCAAGGCCGACACCGCTGGCGCCGCTGTGGACGTCGATGATGCCGCCCCCAGTCTGATCGGGCGACATGAGGGTGTCACTGCTCTCGGTTTGCCAAGTGCTGGAGGAGTTGGTGAACGGATCCACCGGAATCTGGCGCAGGTAGCCGGCGGAGACGAGATCCTGCAGCGACTGCGGCGCCTGCTGTTTGTCGAGCGTGTACTGGTTGATGAGCGAGCGCAGTTGAAACAAGTCGTCGCGCAGCACCGCTTCGCGCGCCGACTGCAACGTGGTGCGGTAGTTGGGCACGGCAAGCGCCAGCAGGATGCCGATGATGGCGATCACCATGATCATCTCGATCAGGGTGAAGCCCAAGCTGCGGGCATGCCGCGCGCGCAGGGTCTGGAGGCGGCGCTGAAGGGTCACCATGTATCCACCTTGGTGCCGTCGAGCGCGGTGGCATTGCTGGTGGTGTAGACGTCGAAAACGTCCTGCCCGCCCCAGCTCGAGGCGTCGGGATCGTCCTGCACCGAGCGCAAGCCCCAATCGTAGGAGTCGGTGAACGGATCCTTGGGGATGCTGCGCAGGAAGCGAATCTTCTCCGTGCCCATGGCCACGCCGTCCACCAGCGTCTGCAGAGTCGGCGGGTAGCCGAAGGAGTCGGTCTGCACCTGGATCAGCCCGCGGTCGGCGGCGTCCTTATAACGGTCGATGGCGTTGCGCATTTCACGCAGATCAATGCGTAGCGCGTGTTCCCGCTGACGCTCGATGGTGATGCGGGCCAGCGGGATCGCCATGGTGGTGAGGACGAGCAGGATGCTGGTGGCGACGATGAGCTCGACCAGCGTCATTCCGGACTGGCGGCGGCACACCATCAATGCACGGTGACGGTGGCGGCGGCGGCGGCCAGCGGCGCCGGGTTGCCGCTGGGATCGCGGGCGCCGAGACGGGTGATGGTCAAGGGCGACTGGCCCGGCGCCTTGGCGAGGAAGGTGAGGGTCAGCACGTCGCCCGAGCCCGAGATGCCGGGCACGTTCGGCGGACGGCTGAGCGTCACCAAGGCGAAGCCGGCCTGCGCGTCCTCGCGGTGCACCAGCGCCGGCGCTTTGCCGTCGCGGGAGAGGAAGCCGCCCAGATTCACGGCTTGGACCTGGAGGACTTGGGGATTGTAGTTGAGTTGGAAGGAGAGCGCGTAGGCGTTCCGCACATTCCGCAGATCGAGCTGAACGCGAAACGTGGCGCCGGCGGCGGCGCTGACCTGCGGTGGGGCGAAGACCAGCTCGGGGCCGGCGGCGGCCGGCGGCACGGGAGCGACGGGCCCGGCGGATGCCGCCGCCGGCGCCTGTCCTTGCGCGCGGCTAAGCGCATGGGTGAGCGCCGCGGGCGGGAGCTCGCGCAGCCGGATATTGTCCTGGGTGCCGGTATCGAGCGAGCGCAGATCGCCGGGCGTGATGTGCAGGCTGCGCACGATGTGCGGCGTCATGATGATCAGGATCTCGCTCTTCTGCGTCTCATCGTGGGTGCTGGAGAACAGGTACTTGAACAGCGGGATATCGCTCAAGCCGGGAATGCCGCTGACGTTGTGGGTGACGGTGGTCGTCATCATCCCGCCCAGCACCGAGCTCTGGCCGTTTTGCAGCTCGATGGTGTGGTCAATCTCGCGATTGCCGATCACCGGCTGCTGGATGCCGCCGATATTGTTGTAGCTGTCCACGTTGGAGATTTGGAGCTGTTCCTTGAGCAGCACCGAGGTATCGCCCTGAATCTCGGGCGTCATGCTGATGTTGACGCCGACGTCCTGGTAGGTGAATTGCGTGTTGACCAGCGGGTTGATGCCGACGCCGCCGATGCCCGGCTGGAAACTGCCGGTAGCGACCGGAATCCTCTGGCCGATCTTGAGCGTTGCCTTTTCACCCTGAATGGCGCGCAACTGCGGCTCCTGGATGGTATGGGTGTTGCTGTCGGAGAGCACGGCGTTGAGCGTGGCGTTGGGGATGGTGACGGAGAAGTTGTTGCTGTTGAGGTGCGTGAGCTCGTTCAGGGTGGGCGAGTTGGTGGGCGTGCTCGTGGCTCCGGTGGTGGTGCCGGTGGTGCTGGTGCTGGTGCTGGTGCTCGGCGTGGTGGACTGCAGGCCGATGCTGAAGCTGTTGGGCGGCAGCAGTCCGAGGTCGCGCGCCAGGTCGCGGCTGACCTGCAGGATGCGCACGTCCACCACCACCTCGGGCGGCGCCTTGTCGAGGTCGTCGAGGATGCGCTGCACCATGGCGACCTTGTCGGGCGTGTCGCGCATGATGAGAGCATTAATGTTGGGCACCGGCATGATGTGCGGCTGCGGCTGCATCAGGCCGCGAATGGCCTGCGCCAACTCGGTGAGGTCGGTGGGCTGCTGGACGTTCTTGATGTAGAAGACCTTGAGGACGGTCTGATCCACCTCCTGGTGCTTCTGCATATTATTGTTGGCGACCAGGATCGTATTCGAGGTGATGGGCGTGTAGAAGCTGTCGGTGGCGACGTCGAGCACCCGCAGGATTTGCAGCAGCGAGATGTTGTGCAGGTCGAGGTTGACGCGGCTGGTATTGGAGTACCCGCCCTGGCTGGAGGCGTCGAAGAGGACGTTCAGCCCGGCCAGCTTGCCCGCGGCCAGGTAGGCGTTGCGGGCGTCGGTATTCACCGAGAAGCTCTTCACCACCACGTCGGCGACCGGACCGAGCGTCACCGGGCCGGCGGCGCTGGCGAGACGCTCGCTCAGCGTGCGTTCGGCGGCCGCGCCCACCGGCTGGCCCTGCGCCGGCGCGGGCGGATGCAGGAGCGCCTGGATCGCCTCCAGCTCCTGGCCCGCGATGAAGTTGCCCGGGTCAATCGCGATCGCCCGCTTCAACTCGGCGATCGCCTCCGGGTACTGCTTGGCCGCCTTGTACTGCGCACCGCGCGCGATGTGCATGTTGGCGGCGGAGAAGCGGGCGCGTTGGACCGCAATCTCGTATTGCACGTTGCTGGGATCGAGCTTGAGGGCGTAGCTGAAATCGGCGTAGGCCTGGTCGAAATTCTTGGCCGCCATGGACATCTGGCCGTGCCGATAATAGGCCGAAGGCGGCGGCGTGGCGGCGAGGCTGAACGCGCCGGCCAGGGCAAGCACGGTGAGGCAGAGGTAGTGGAAGGTTCGCGACAAAAGCGAGAATTCTCCGCGGCGGGTGGGATCAGGGCCGGAAAGTCCCCGGCCTGCACTGGAACTTTGGCCCAGCATACCACACGCGCCTTAAGAGGTAGAGCGCCGGAGCCGGCCCGCCGTTCTGGAAAATCGTCCGCGGTCAGGCGGTGAGCCGCAAGCGCACCGGCCCGGCTCCAGCCGGGCCGCCTTGCTACGATGGAGCGTGGCCAAAGCGGCACAGCGCGAGACCATCGTCGAGAACCGGCTGGCACGGCACAACTATCACCTGCTGGAGCACTGGGAGGCGGGCCTCGAGCTCACCGGCAGCGAAGTGAAGTCGCTGCGCGCCGGCCAGGTGCAGCTCAAGGACAGCTACGGCCTGTTGCGTGAGGGCCAGCTCTGGCTGCTCAACTGCCACATCAGCCCCTATCAGAACGCCGGATACGCGCTGCAGTCGCCTGATCGCAGCCGCCGGTTGCTGCTGCACCGCGCCGAGCTGAACCGGATGGAGGGGCAGACGCGGGAAAAAGGGCTGACGCTGATCCCGCTGCGCCTCTATTGGAAGCAGGGGCGGGTAAAATGCGAGTTGGCGCTGGCCAAAGGCAAGCAACTTTATGATAAGCGCGAGGCCGAACGCCGCCGCACCGCGGAAGCCGAGGCCCGGCAGGCGATGAAAGCGCGCCTGCGGCACTAAACGGACTGCTATGGACACCGAACTTCTCTTCCTGACGCCGGCGCAAATCGCCTCGGCGGAAACCGAAGCGCTGGTGGTGGTCGCGGGCAAGACGCCGCCGCAGGAGGCCGGCCCGGCGCTGGCCGCCGCGGCGGCCAGCCTGTATCCCAACGACGAGTTCAGCGGCAAGGCGCTGGAGCTGGGGTTGCTGCACCACCCGCGGGGCCTGCAAGCGCAGCGGCTGCTGCTCGCCGGACGCGGCGAGGCGGGGCTCGGGGCGTTGGAGCTGTGGCGCCTGGCGGGCGCGGCGGCGCGGCTGCTGAAAGGCAAGGGCATCAAGCAGATGACGGCAGTCGCGCCGGAGGGTCTGGCGCCGGCGGAAGCCATCCGCGCGATCGTGACCGGCGTGGACTCGGCCAACTTTGATCCCGACACCTACAAAAGCGAGCGCAAGCAGCGGCAGATCGCAAAGCTGCAGGTGATCCTGCCGGCGAACGCCGACAAGAAGACCGCCGAGACGGCGGCGCGCGAGGCGGCGATCCTGGCCGGCGCGCAGGGCTTCGCGCGCGAGCTGGCGAACGAGCCGGGCAACCGCCTCACGCCCACCGTCATGGGGCAGCGGGCACAGGCCATGGCCAAGGCCTGCGGCCTGGAGTTCGAGCTCATCGGCGCGGAGAAGGCCCGCGAGCTCGGCATGGGCGCGTTCCTGGCGGTGGCCCAGGGCAGCGCCGAGCCGCCGGTGATGATGGTGCTGCGCCATCGCGGCGGCGCCGCCGGCGGGCCGACGTTGGGCCTGATCGGCAAGGGTGTGACCTTCGACAGCGGCGGCATCTCGATCAAGCCGGCCGACAAGATGGACCTGATGAAGTTCGACATGGCCGGCGGCGCCGCCACGCTGGGGGCGATGCAGGCCATCGCCGCGCTCAAGCTGCCGCTCAACGTCATCGCCATCGTCCCCGCCACCGAGAACATGCCCGGCGGGCGGGCGCAGAAGCCGGGCGACGTGCAAACCGCGATGTCGGGCAAAACCATCGAGATCCTGAACACCGATGCGGAAGGGCGGCTGATTTTGGCCGACGCGCTGCACTATGCGCGCCAACTCGGCGCCACCCACCTGATCGACGCCGCGACGCTCACCGGAGCCGTGGTGGTGGCCCTCGGCAATGTCCACGGCGGGGTCTTCGCCAACCGCGACGATTTTTACGCCGTCTTCGAGGCGGCGCGGCGGCGCACCGGGGAGAAGATGTGGCGCCTGCCGCTGGACGCCGAGTACGCCGACCAGATCAAGGGCACCGTCGGCGACATCCTCAACACCGGCGGACGCTGGGGCGGGGCGATCACCGCGGCCGAGTTTCTCCACGCCTTCGTCGGCGAGACGCCCTGGATCCACCTCGACATCGCCGGCACCGCCTGGCTCGAGGAGAACAAGCCCTGGATGCCGAAGGGACCCACCGGCGCACCGACCTACACCTTGATCGAGTTGGCGCGAGAGCTGGCGGCGGCGAAAAACTAAGAAAGCTCTAAGACCGGGCGTGGCCCGCGGCGTGCACCTGCATTGCCGAGGCTATGGCTGGCAATGGGAAATCTCTAAGGCCGGCGCCCGCAGGCGCCGGGCCGGCGCCCGCCGGGGCGGTCGCGCCCTCAGCGGCCCACGGGCGCTCGCTGCGCGTGGTGGACTGGACGCTGCCGGTGGCGGCGGTGGGGCTGGTGTTCATCATGCTGGTGCCGGTGCCGGCGCTGGTGCTGGACCTGCTGCTGACGCTGAGCATCGCCTGCGCGATGCTGGTGCTGCTGGTGGCCGTACAGATCCTGCGGCCGGTGCAGTTTTCCGTCTTCCCCAGCCTGCTACTGCTGCTCACGCTGTTCCGCCTCTCGCTCAACCTGGCCAGCAGCCGGCGCATCCTGCTGCACGGTGCGCAGGGGGTGGGCGCGGCCGGGCACGTGATTGAAGCCTTCGGCCAGTTCGTGGTGGGCGGCAATTACGTGGTCGGATTCGTGATCTTCCTGGCCCTGATCGCGATCCAGTACCTGGTGGTCAGCCACGGCGCGGTGCGCACCGCGGAGGTGACCGCGCGCTTCACCTTGGATGCCCTGCCCGGCAAGCAGATGGCGATCGACGCCGACTTGAACGCGGGCCTGATCAACGAAGCCCAGGCGCGCGAGCGGCGCCAGGCGATCGCGCGCGAGTCGGAGTTTTACGGCGCCATGGACGGCGCCGCCCGCTTCAGCCAGCGCGACTCGATGGCCACGATCCTGATCACCGCCATCAACATCATCGCCGGCTTTCTGATCGGCATCTTCCAGCACCACATGGCGTTTCTGGACGCGGTCAAGACCTACACCATCCTTACCGTGGGCGATGGACTGTGCACCATGATCCCGTCGCTGCTGGTGTCGGTGGCGGGCGCGATCGTGATCACGCGCGCAAGTTCAGACCAAACCCTGGGCGAAGATCTGGGGCTGCAGCTGTTGGCCAAGCCGCGCCCGCTATGGATCGCCGCGGCGGCGTTGTGCGCGCTGGCGCTGATGCCGGGGCTGCCCAAGCTGTCGTTTCTGGCGCTCGCCGGCGGCCTGGCCTTCGTCGCCAGCCGGATGAAAGCCAAGCCAGCGGCGGCCGGCGCCACCGCGGCGGAGAAGACGGCGACCACCGAAGCGCTCGAGCCGCTACTGAAGATCGAACCGCTGGCGCTGGAAGTGGGCTACGCCCTGGTGCCGCTGGTGGACGAGGCCCAGGGCGGCAAGCTGCTGCCCCGCATCCGCGCCCTGCGCAAGCAACTGGCGCTACAGTTGGGCTTCATCATCCCCTCCATCCACATCACCGACAACCTCCAGCTCCAGCCGCGGGAGTATGTGTTTTCCCTGCGCGGGGTGGAGATCGGGCGGTTCGAGACCTACCAGAACCACCTGCTGGCCATTCACAGCGGCCTGCAGGCGCCTGCGCTGGAGGGTAAGGAGACGCGCGAGCCGGCGTTCGGGGTGGCGGCGCGCTGGATCGCGCCGCAACTGCAGGAGCGCGCCCTGGCCGACGGCTTCGCCGTGGTGGACCAGACCGCGGTGATGGCCACCCACATCGCCGAACTCATCCGCCAGAACGCCCACGAGCTGCTCACCCGGCAGGAGACGCAGCGCCTGCTCGACACCCTCAATGACAGCCATCCCAAGCTGGTGGAGGAGTTGGTCCCGAAATTGCTCAGCTTGGGTGAGCTGCAAAAACTTCTTCAGCAACTTTTAAGAGAGCACGTGTCCATCCGCGATCTACCCACGATTCTAGAGGCCCTGATCGAGGCCGGCAACGCCAAGAAGAGCCCCGTGGCCATGGTGGAGGCGGCGCGCCAGGCGCTGGGGCGGGCGCTGGTCCAGCCCTTGCTCAGCCAGGACGGCGCCCTGCAGGTGATCACCCTGGCGCCGCCGCTGGAAGAGGAGATCAGCCGCAACTTCGACCCGCAGGCGGCGACGCCGGCGGGTTCGCATGGCAGCCTGATGAAACGGGTGCTGGAGGGGCTGAAGCGTTTCGCCTACGACCCGTCGGCGGGCGCGCCCCAGGTGATCCTGTGCAACTCCCCCGGGCGCTTCTACCTGCGCCGCATGCTGGAAGCCAGTTGGCCGCGGCTGAACGTGCTGTCGCCGGGGGAGATTCCGCCCAAGGTGCAAGTGCACTCGCTGGGGATGGTGTCCTAACTTATGCCGCGCTCTTCCAACGCCATGGCGGTGCAGTACGAAAGCCCCAGTGGGCTGGATGCTGCCGAACGCGAACGCCTGCTGCTCGAGCACCTGCCGCAGGTGCGCTACATCGCGCGCCGGATTCACGAGCGGCTGCCGCAGCAGGTGCTGTTGGAGGATTTGGTGCAGGCCGGCGTCCTGGGCCTGATTGACGCGCTCCACAAGTACGACCCGGCGCGCAACGCGCAGCTCGGCACCTACGCCCGCTTCCGCATCCGGGGAGCGATTCTGGACAGCCTGCGCGCGCTGGACTGGAGCCCGCGCGAGTTGCGCCGCCAGAAGCGCGAGCTGCAGGAGGCGGCGGCGGAACTGCAGGAGAAGCTGAAGCGGGCGCCCACGGAGGAGGAGATTTGCGCCGCCCTGTCGCTGCCGGTGGCGGAGTACCACCGCCTGCTGGCGGCGCTCGACCGGCTGGAGATGGACAACGGGCGGGCCGACGCCGACGCGCCGCCGCCGATTGACACCGCGGTGAGCCCCGACCCCGACCCGTTCGCGCTCTGCCAGCAGACCGAGTCGCGCGAGCTGCTGGCGCGGCTGATCGCGGAACTGCCGCAGCGGGAGCAGCAGATCCTCAGCCTCTACTATTTCGAGGAGCTGACCATGAAGGAAGTGGGGGCGGTGCTGGGAATCGGCGAGAGCCGGATTTCGCAGATTCACAGCGCGCTGCTGGCGCGGTTGCGCACCCGGCTGCGCAGCACCCTGGGCCCCCACGCCAACCCCGCAGCCGCAGTCGCGGGCAAGGCGCCGGGGGCGGCGGGAGCGGCGGCGCTGCTGGGCTAGGCCATGGAACGCAACCTCAATCAGGACGAGATTGACGCGCTCTACCGCGCCGCTCACGGCCTGCGGACCGGCCCCACCCGGCGCACCCGCCAGTTCGACCGCTGCGACTTCCGACAGGCGGGCCAGATCACCCGCGACCAGGCGCGCGCGGTGGGCGGACTGCACGAAGGCTTCGCGCGCAACCTGGGCCACGTGCTCGGGGCGCACCTGCGCACCCACGTCGAAATGAGCGTGGTGGCCATCGAACAGCTCGGCTTCGGGGAGTTCACCCAGCGCCTGCCGGAGAACAACTACGTGGCCTCGGTGGCGGTGACGCCCATCGGGGTGAGTGCGGCGCTGCAGCTCGACCTGAGCCTGGCCTATCCCATGATTGACCTGGTGCTGGGCGGCAATGGCTCCGCGGTGGAGCATCCCGCCGAGGTCACCGAGATCGAGGAACAGATTTTGGAGAGCATCGTGGCCGTCATCCTGCGCGAGCTGCAGCAGGGCTGGCAGCCAGTGCTGGATTTGCGCTTCACCTTCGAGCACCGCCAGCCCATGGCGCAGATCATGCGGCTGATGCCGCCGCACGAGAAAGTCCTGTCGCTCAGCTTCGAGCTGCATTTGGCGGGGATCGTCGGGATGATGAACCTCGCGTTCCCGGCCGTGGTCTCCACCGGACTGCTGCGCAAGCTCTCCGAATCACCGGTCTATCACCGCCGCCAGGACGACAGCGAGATTCGGCCGCGGCTGCGGCAGCGGCTGCTGGGAGCGCGCTTCCCGGTGGAGCTGGCGCTGCCGCCGTTTCCGGTGCCCATTCGCGAGCTGCTGGAGATGCGGCCGGGGCACGTGATGATGTTCAACCATCCCGCCGACCGGCCGGCGCAAGTGAAGGTGGCAGGACGCGCGGTGTTCGAGGCGCAGGCGATCCGGCAGGCGAAGCTGCGTGCGGCGCTGATTCAATCCCCGGCCAAGCTGGCCAAACCCGAAGGGGGACTCCGTGGCTGACGAAGAGATCATTCCGGCTGAGCCGGCGCCGACGACGCCGACCCGCGACTATCCCGAAGTCTGGGCTCACACCGCGCTCGCCCTGGTTCAGGGCATGACCGAAGACAGCACCTGGGAGCGGCTGACCACCGCGGCCCCGCCGGCGGAGGAGTCGCTGGAGATGGTGGCCCACGTCGAATTGAGCGGCGATCTCACCGGCATCCAGCAGTTCAAGTTTCACCGCGCCTCGGCGCGGGCGTGGGCGCAGCTCATGCTGCCGCCGGTGGCGGAGGGAGAGCGCCAGCGCACGCTGCCGATTGACGACACCGAGCGCGATGCGCTCACCGCGTTGGTGCGCCGGCTGCTGGCCGCGGTGGTGCCGGAACTGCGCTCGGCCGGCTGGGGAGACTCCAAGATCATCTTGCGCCACCTGGGGCCGCTGCGCCGCACGGTGGAGAACAGCGAGCGCAGCCAGATCCTGCGCTTCCGCCATCCCAGCGGCCAGGAACTGGAGCTCGATATGGCGTTCGACCGCACCTTGCGGGAGCACCTCCACCACCGGTTGCACCCGGAGGAGCCAGCGCCGACCAAGCCGGGCGAGGTGCGCGAGTCGGCCGCGGGCACCGCCAAGATGGATCTGCTGCTGGACGTGGAGCTGGACGTGACCCTGCGCTTCGGCGGCCGGCAGATGCTGCTCCACGACGTCTGCGATCTGGCCCCGGGCTCGGTGCTGGAGCTCGACCGCCACATCGACGACCCGGTGGAGCTTATGGTGGGGAACAAGATCATCGCCTGGGGCGACGTGGTGGTGGTGGATGGCAACTACGGCGTGCGCGTGAACCGCTTGGTGCACCGGCGCGAACGCATGGCGGCGCTGGAGGCGGCGCGGTGACCCGCGCGCCCATGCCGCTGCCGCTGCCCGGCGCCCCGGGCAGCGAACCCACCCCGCGGTCCACGCTCGCCTGGCAGGCGCTGCGCCAGCGCTGGGTCTGCATGGGGCCGCGCTGCCAGGAGCGCAACGGCCTGCGCGCGCTGTGGAAGCTGCCCTCGCGCATCCAACTGCAGCAGGGTTGGTGCTGCAGCCCGGACTGCTTCCAGGCGGCGTTCGAGCGCCTGGCAACCCAGTTCCTGCGCAGCGAGCGGCCGCGCGGTCCGCGGGCGCATCGCATTCCGCTCGGCCTGCTGCTGCTCTCGCGCGGCTCCATCGAGCAGACGCAGTTGCGGCGCGCGCTGGAGGCGCGCCAGACCGAGGGCGGACGCATCGGCGAATGGCTGGTGCGCCAGGGCGCGGTCAGCGAGGACACGATCGCCGCCGGGGTGGGACTGCAGTGGGCGCGCCCCATCTATCCGCTGGCCCAGTCCCAGGGCTGGCGCCAGTGCCAGGGGTGGGCGCCGCGGGCGCTACTGGAGACGATGCGCATGCTGCCGCTGCATCTGGCGGCGGCGCAGCGCCGGCTCTATGTCGGCTTCACCCAGACGGTGGAGTACAGCGCGCTGGCGGCGCTGGCCGCCATCTACGAGTGCGCGACCGAGGCCTGCATCGTCACCGACTCGGCACTGGACGCGGTCTTGGAGCAGATGCGCGCCGCGCCCGCCGACGGCGCCGTGCAGGAAGCCGATTTCGAAAAGATGAGTGGCGCCGTCGAGATCGCCGGCATCGTGCGCCAGTACGCCCGCTACGCCGAGGCGCGGCAGATCCGCATGGCCCCGGCGGGGCCCTTCCTCTGGGTCCGCATCCGCGGCGAGCGCGTCGTCCACCTCACCTTCCGCCTGCGCTGATCAGCCCCGCGCCCCGTTCATGGCGATCAGCACCTTGCCGCCCTGGCGGGTTTGCGCCTGCGCCAGCGCCTGGGCGAACTCGTCCAGCCGGAAGCGGTCGGTGATGAACTGGGTCGGATCCAGCAGCCCCGCCGCCATCATGCGCAGCACGTTGGGATAGGTGCCGTAGCCGGTGTTGCCATTGGCCCCGACCACGCTCGCGCGCTTGGTCTGCAGGTTCTCCAGCGACAGCGGCGCGCGCGGCGCCGCCCGTCCGATGATCACGATCTGGCCGGCAATGGCGGCGCAGGCATCCATCTCGGGCAGACTGGCCTGAAATGCCCCGGCGCATTCCACCTGCACGTCCGCTCCCTGGCCGGCGGTGGCGTCGAGCACAAATTTGGCCGCGCCGGCGCTGTCGCGCACTTCGTCCGCGCCGACTTTTTTCGCCAACTCGCGCCGGCCGGCGTTCTGCTCGAAGCAGAAGACCTTGGCGGCGCCGGTTGCGCGCAGCAGCTGGATCACCGCCAGACCGATGGAGCCGGCGCCGAAGACGGTGGCGTAGGCGCCGGGCTTGATGCGCGCCGCGCACTCGAACAGCGCGTTGTAGCCCACAGTGAAGGGCTCGATCACCGCCCCCGCCTCCAGCGTGCGCGCCTTGGAGCCGAAGCGCTCGACCAGCGCGTTGATGTTCCAGCAGTTGCTCTCCGGCACCCGCAGCAGCTCGGCGCAGCCGCCGTTCATGGTGAAGCCCACGTCGTCGAGGTTCTCGCACTGGTTGGGAAAGCCACGGCGGCAGGCGTCGCATCGGTGGCAGCAAACCATGTCGTCAAGGCAGACCAGGTCGCCCAGCTTGAGGTAGCGCGCGTCGGCGCCGAGGGCGACCACCTCGCCCGAGACCTCGTGCCCCGGAACCGAGGGGAAGCGCGCGATGCCGGGATAATGCATGTAGCCTTCGGCGTCAGTCTCGAAAAAGTGCAGGTCGGAGCCGCACAGGCCGGCCGCGGCGACGCGCACGATGACGTCCTGCGGCCCGGGCGTGGGATCAGGGAGGGTGGTGACTTCGGCGCGGGGATGCTTCCAGACGGAGGAGCCGACGCGCGCCATGCGCGTGCGCTGTTCTTCTTCGGTCAGCGGATAGTCGGGGCGGGGCGCCCATTCGGCGCGGATGATGGCGGCTTTCATGATGGCGGCAGGCTCCTTGGGGGACGAACGATTAGTTTAACAGGGCGCCGCGGCGGCGTCCCGCTGCCGCCCCCCGCGGGGGGCGCCTGACAGATCATCGGCATGACGTATTATCGTCCCGTCCGCGGACCCGCAAGGCTGCAGCGCCATGCCCACACGCGGCCCCGGCGGCGCGCGCGGGGCCGCCGCAGCAGCGACTCGATCGAGCGACCGGCTACCGCGCCAGCTTGGCCAGGCGCTCCACCGCAGCGTCCAGCGTGCGGTCGGTCTTCGAGAAGCAGAAGCGGGTCTGCGCTGCGCCCAGCCCGGCGTCGTGGTAGAAGCTGGAACCGGGCACCGTGGCAACGCCGATCTCACGCACCAGCCAGCGGGCGAAATCTTCGCCCCGGCAGCGGCCCAGGAACGGCGTCACGTCGGTGAGCACATAGTAGGCGCCTTCGGGCGCGGCGCACTGGAAGCCGGCGCGCTGCAGCGCGGGAATCGTCCGCTGGCGGCGGGCGGTGTAGTCGGCGGCCAACTGGCGACAGTAATCGTCGCCCACCGTGAGCGCGTGCGCGGCCGCGATCTGCAGCGGCGCGGGCGCGCCCACGGTGAGGAAGTCGTGCACCTTGCGGATCCCGCCCGCCAACCGCTCCGGCGACAGCGCCCAGCCCACGCGCCAGCCGGTGACGCTGAACGTCTTGGAGATGCCGCTGATGGTGATGGTGCGCTCCGCCATGCCCGCAATCGTCGCCATGGGGATGTGCTCGCGCCCGTCGTAGACGATGTGCTCGTAGATTTCATCGGTGATCGCCAGGCAGTCCCACTTGACGCACAGGTCGCGGATGAACTCCAGCTCGGCGCGGGTGAAGACCTTGCCGGTGGGGTTGTTGGGCGTGTTGACGATGATGGCGCGGGTCTTGGGGTTGAAGGCGGCCGCCAATTCGGCGCGGTCGAAGTTCCAGCCCTCGGCCGTCGCGCGCAAGGTGACGAAGCGGGGCGCGGCGCCGCTGAGGATGGAGTCCGGACCATAGTTTTCGTAGAAGGGCTCGAACACGACCGTCTCGTCGCCGGGGTTGAGCACTGCGATGAGGGTCGAGATCATCGCCTCGGTCGAGCCGCAACAGACGGTGACGTGGCGGTCGCCGATATCCATGCCATACCAACGCTGGTACTTGGCCGCGATCGCCTGCCGCAAGGCGGGATCGCCCCAAGTGACCGCGTACTGGTTGATGTCATCGCGGATGGCCCGCACCGCGGCGTCCTTGATGAAGTCGGGCGCGGCAAAGTCGGGAAACCCCTGCGCCAGGTTGACGGCGTCGTACTCCATCGCCAGGCGGGTCATCTCGCGGATGACGCTCTCGGTGAACTGCGCGACGCGCGTGGAAACGCCGCGCTGCGACTGGGGCGGGACCGCCGGTGCGGAAGCGGAAGACAGAGTCATGGTTGTTGGCCTAGGGTGACGGCTTCGCGGGATTGGGAAAACGGATCGTCGTGGCCGGGAATGAGGATGCCCTCGAACCCGTCAATCAGCTTGCGCGACGCGAGGAACCGCTGCTGGCAATGCGGCGGCATGTCGTAGCCGGCGGCGGTGTCCTCGGCGAACGGGCGGGCGTCGCCGACGATCAGGTAGGGGCCTTCGATCCCCTCCACGGCCAGCGCCAGGTGGCCCGGGGTGTGGCCCGGGGTGGGCAGGATCTGCAGGCCCGCCAGGCCGAGCTCCTGCTCTTCCCGCCAGCGGTAGCGGGCGAGATCGCCGAGGGTGGCCGGGTCCCACATCCACTTCAGCAACTGCAGCACCCGGGCCTCGTCCATGCGGTCGAACTCGGCCTCGGTGGCCTCGGGATAGAACCTGCGGAACACCTCGCGCCGCGTCTCGCCGCCGCTGACGCTCTCATAGATGGCGACCGCCCAATCGAAGTCCTGCTTGGAACCGTAGACCCAAGCCTGCGGGAAAAGGAAGTTGCCGCCGAAGTGATCGAGATGATAGTGGGTATTGATCACGCCGGTGATATCGCCGGCCTTCACGCCGGCGCGTTGCAGGCCTTCGAGCAGCAGCGAGTCGTGCTGCGGGAAGCCGGTGTCCACAATGATCTGCTCGCTCTGCGGGCCGGTGAGCAGCACCGAGCAGGACTGCAGCGGCAGACCGGGGACCAGCACCCGCACCTGCCAGCCGCCGTCGCCGCGCAGGCGGGGCCGGCTGCCGTTGCGGCGGCTGCCATTGCCGCGGCTGCCGTTGCCCGAAGCCCCGCTCATGCCGCCCCCGCCAGCGGCAGATGCACGATGAAGCTGCTCCCCTGCCCCGGATTGCTGGCCACCTCCACCGAGCCGCCATGCGTCTCGGCCACCCACTTGACGATCGGCAGGCCCAACCCGCAGCCGTCCTCCCCCGACGTGCCCCGGGTGCGGGATTTGTCGGCGCGGTAGAAGCGATCGAAGATGAAAGGGAGATCGGCGGGCGCGATGCCGATGCCGCTGTCGCGCACCAGCAGCCGGGCCTCGCCGCTGCGGCCCGCCGTAGCGGCGCGATCCACCCGCACTTCGATGCGGCCGCCGGCCGGAGTGTACTTCACCGCATTGTCAATCAAATTCAGCACCATTTGCCGCAAACGCAGGCTATCCGCCTTCACCGGGATGGGGTTGGCGGTGGAGGCGCGCAGCTCGACCCCGCGGGCTTGCGCGACCACCCGCATCTGCTCCACCAGGTCCCGCACCAGTTCGTTGAGATCCATGGGCTCGAGCCGCGGCCGCATCTCCCCCGCGTCCGCCTGGGCCAGCATGAGCAGGTTGCGGATCATGCGGTTGAGCCGGTCAATCTCCTCCAGGTTGCTTTCCAGCACCCGCCGGCACTCCCCCAGCGGCGCGCGCGCGATCAACGCCAGCTCGGTCTCCCCTTGCATCGCCTGCAGCGGGGTGCGCAACTCGTGGCTCACATTCGCGGCGAACTCGCTCATCTTGTCGAAGGACAGTTGCAGCCGCGCGATCATCGCGTTGAAGGTCTCGGCCAGCTCGTCGAGCTCGTCCCGCCGGCCCCGGGTGGGCAGGCGCTGGCTGAGGTTGGAGGCGGTGATGGACTGGGCCGCATGGGTCATGTCGGTCACGGGCTTGAGCGTGCGCTTGGCCATCACCGAGCCCCCCACCGCGCTCAGCACCACCGTCACCGGCAGCAGCATCAGCATCACCCACAGAAACGTGTCCTGCGCGTCGTTGATGGGCTTGAGCCGGGTCCCAATCTGCATCAGGTAGCGGTGGCCGTTGGGGCCCAGAAGAATGGTGTTGACGAAGCGCACCTCCTCGTCGCGCCGCCCGCCGACGGTGGTGAAGGTGGGTGGCGGCTGCATCGCCACCAACCCCTTGAGCTGCTTGGGCTCGAAGGAAAAGCCGAAGGCGGTGAGCTCGGGCGACGACTTCACCGGCACACCCTCGGTGTTGAGGATCTGGGAGACGTTGAAGATGGTGTTCAGGTCGTAGCTCTCGTCCACGTCGGCGGTGTGGGCCACCAGCACCGGTTTGCCCTGCTCGAAGTGGATGTATTGCTTGACCAGCGCCGCCTCGTCCTGCAGCTCGTTGTCGATGTTCCAGAACAGGATCCAGTTCAGCGTGAAGTAGAGCAGCCCGGCGGCCAGCACCAGCAGCAGGCTGAAGACGACGGTGTACTGGAAGGTGAGCTGCCCCCGGGTGGAGGTCGGCCGCCAGAGGAGACGGGAGAGCAACCGCAGGTGCCGGACTTTCATGCCGGCATCGCCTCGTCTTTCAGCATGTAGCCCACGCCGCGAACACTGTGCAGCAGCTTGTGCGGCCGGTCCTTGTCAATTTTGGTGCGCAAAAAGCTGATGTAGACGTCAATCACGTTGGTGAAACTGTCGAAGCTGGCGTCCCAGACATGCTCGGCGATCATGGTGCGGGTGACCACCTGATTGGCGTTGCGCATCAGGTACTCCAGCAGCATGAACTCCTTGTTGGAGAGCTCCAGGTCGCTGTCAGCGCGCCAGGCTTTGCGCTTCACCGGGTCCAGAACCAGATCCGCCACCTGCAGCTGCAGCTTGAACTCCCGCCATTCCCGCCGCAGCAGGGCCCGCACCCGGGCGCGCAACTCGGCGAAGGCAAACGGCTTGATCAGATAATCGTCGCTGCCGATCTCCAGCCCGCGCACCCGGTCCTCAACCGCGGTCTTGGCGGTGAGGATGAGGATGGGGACATTAGGGTTTTTTTTGCGCACCGTGGAGAGCACGGAGAATCCCGAGACTTTGGGCAGCATCAGATCAAGAATGATGAGGTCGTAGGGACTGCTTTCCGCCAGGTAGAGCGCCTCTTCCCCGTCGGAGGCGAGATCCACGGCAAAGTGGTCCTGCTGCAGACCCTTTTTGATGAATTGGGCAACTTTGTGCTCGTCTTCGACCAGAAGAATGCGCATGGACAGCCAGTATCCAGAATAAGGGCTGGCAGGGCGTGAGGCAACCGCCACGCTCGCAATGCTGAGGTTACAATAGAGGAAAACGATGCGCCAATCGGGGAAAATCACAGCCCGGGGGCGGCTGTTCGGGCGAATACTGATCATCGGCCTGGCTCTGGCCGCGGTTGCGGCCGCCGCTCCCGCTCCCAATCCGGTGCTGGAGAAAGCGGCCGACTATCTCGAGTGGGGGCGTTGGAAGCAGGCGCGCAGCCTGCTGGCGAGCGCCGTGGCCGATCCGGGCAATGCGCAGAACGCGCCCCTGATCGCCTATTACGGGCACGTGCTCGCGAGTTTCGGCGACTTGGGCCAGAGCCTGAAAATGACCAAGCGCGCGGTGAAGCTTGACCCCCAATGCGCGTCCTGCCGCCTCTACCTGTTCGAGAGCATGGCCAAGCGCGCCAAACACCAGAACACTTTCCGCGCCATGCTGCAGCTGCCCAAGATGAAAAAACAGTTGGAGACGGCCGAACGTCTGAATCCCCGCCTGGGCGACGTGCAATGGGGCTGGATTGACCTGGATCTGGTGCTGCCCAAGGCCGCCGGCGGCGGCGCCGAGAACGCCATCGCCCACGCGCAGCAACTGCGGCGGTTGGATCCGGTGGACGGGCGGCTGGCGCTGGCCAGCATTTACAAGCAGACCGGCAACCCCGCCCAGGCGTTGGTCGAGTACCGCGCCGCGGCCACCAACCACCCCCAGGATCCGCGCGGTGTGTTTGCGCTGGGCAAGGCGTTGTTCCAGCAGCGCCAGTACGCGGCGGCGGCGCCCTACCTGGCGCGGGCGCTCGACCTGAATGCGCGCTCAGCGCTCTATGCCGCCTACCAGGCGGCCAATCTAGTGCACCTGAACCGGCTGGTGCAGGCGCAGCAGGTGATTGCGGCCGCGCACCAGCGCTTTCCCGACAGCCGGCTGGCGGACTTCCTGGTGGCGCAAGCCCTGAAGGACGTCGGCCAGGACTACGCTTGGGCGCGGCAGTTGCTGCAAGCCTACTTGCGCGTGCCGCCCGAGCCCCAGCAACCGACGGCGGCCGCGGCGAAGAAACTGCTGGCCAATCTCGGCTGAGGGCGGGCGCCGGCCCCGGGTTCCATGCCCTCGCCGGGAATGACGCTGGCCGGTTGACCCACACGGCACGCCGGTTTGGATGCGGCTCGCGCCCCGTATACTGGGCCCAGTGGACGCGGCGAAGTCGCAATCCGAGTGGCAGGCCTACCGGCTGTTCTATTCCCAGTTCCGAGCCCATTTTCAGGCCACCGGCGCGATTGCGCCCAGCGGCGCAGCGCTGGCGCGAGCCATCACCGCGCCCCTGGCGGCCGCCCCCGGACCGCGGCGGGTGATGGAGGCGGGCGCGGGCACCGGGGTCTTCACCCGCGCCATCCTGCGGCAGCTCACCGCCGGCGATGAGCTGGACATCTACGAGATCAATCCGGTGTTTCTGCCCTGGCTGCAGCGGCAGCGGGAGGAGGCGCAAGTGGAAGCGCGCCACATCCGGTGCACGATCCACAATTGCGACCTGCGCCTGGCGCCGCCGGGTGCGCCATACGATTTCATCATTTCCGGCCTGCCGCTGAACAATTTTCCCCCCCAGCTAGTGACGGAGATCCTGGCGTTGATGGAGAACCGGCTACGCCCGGGCGGGGTGCTCTCCTTCTTTGAATATCTCTACATCCGCCAGCTGAAAAGCGTTCTGGTGCACGATGCCTCCGAGCGCGCCCGGATCGAGGCGGTGGGCGCCGTGGTGGCGGCTTTTCTCGCCCGGCATCCCCACCACGCCGCGGTCGTCCGCTGGAACCTCCCGCCCGCGGTGGCCCGCCACGTAACTAACCTCCCCGCCACGGCGCGCGATTGACATCGCACCGGCTTTCTACTAGCATTTGAGACGGTCCTGCCTGCGGTTCCTCCCTAGACGGTGGTGGTGTGCGAGGGAGTTTTTGCCGTGCGCCGGTGGCGTGCGAGCGGAGGTGCGCGGGCGGGTGATCGTTGGGAACGTTTATGAGCACGTTTTTTCCGAGCAGCAAGACCATCGAACCGCGCTGGTACCTGGTGGATGCGGACGGCCAGGTGCTGGGCCGCCTGGCGGCACGCATCGCAGGCGTGTTGCGCGGCAAGGCCAATCCGCAGTTCACGCCGTTCATGAGCACCGGCGAGCACGTGGTGGTCATCAACGCCGCCAAGGTGCGGTGCACCGGCCAGAAGCTCGACGGCAAGCTCTATCACCATTTCACCGGCACCCCGGGCGGGCTCAAGACGCGCTCGCTGCGCGAGCGCATGGCCAAGGATCCGGAGCGCGTGGTGCGGGACGCGGTCGAGGGCATGCTGCCCAAATCGCGCCTGGGCAAGCAGCTGGGCGCCAAGCTCAAGGTTTACCGCGGCGCCGAACATCCGCACGCCGCGCAGGAGCCGCAGCCGCTCAGCCTGGCCAAGGCGCGCGCCGCCAAGGCCGCTCACTAGGAGTCGAGACCAGCCCCATGCCTGACATTGTGCAGTATCAAGCCACCGGACGCCGCAAGAGCTCCGTGGCGCGCGTCATCGTGCGCCCCGGCAGCGGCGAACGCAAGATCAACGGCAAGCCCTTCCGCAGCTACTTCGGCACCCCCACCCGCGAGCTGCTCGCCAACCGGCCGCTGGTGACGGCGGAACTGGCCGCCGACTACGACGTGTTCGCCAATGTCCACGGTGGCGGCGTGGCCAGCCAGAGCGGCGCGGTGGCGCTGGGCATCGCCCGCGCACTGCTGCAGTTGAACCCCGAGCTGCGCGCCAAGCTGCGCGCCGCCGGGCTGCTGACCCGCGACTCGCGCATGAAGGAAC
Source organism: Acidobacteriota bacterium (assembly GCA_027451805.1). Classification (GTDB taxonomy): domain Bacteria; phylum Acidobacteriota; class Terriglobia; order Terriglobales; family SCQP01; genus SCQP01. Next base: position 30,810 of record DAIDIF010000216.1, on the reverse strand, counting down.
GCAAGAAGTATGGACAGAAGGGGGCGCGCAAGCGCTTCCAATTCTCCAAGCGGTAACGCCGGGAGAGAAAACGGCGCCGCCTAGGCCGCGCCGTTGCAAACTTCGGAGGAGGTTGCTTGGCATCCATCAGCATGAAAGAACTGCTCGAAGCGGGAGTCCACTTCGGGCACCAGACCAAACGCTGGAACCCGAAGATGAAGGAATACATCTTCGGGGAACGCAACGGCATTTACATCGTTGACCTGCAGAAGACGCTCAAGATGTTCAAGGATGCGTCGCGCTTCGTGCAGGAGCAGAGCGCACAGGGAAAGACGGTGCTGTTCGTCGGCACCAAGCGCCAGGCGCAGGATGCGGTCGCCGAGGAAGCCACCCGCGCCGGCATGTTTTACGTGAATCAGCGCTGGCTGGGCGGGCTGCTGACCAACTGGGTGACCATCCAGAAGTCCATCAAGCGGCTGAAGGAACTGGACGAGATGGCCACCGACGGGCGCTACGAGCAGCTCCCCAAGAAAGAAGTCATCAAGCTCGAGCGCGAGCGCAAGCACCTGCACACCAACCTGGCCGGCATCAAGGACATGCCGGGGCTGCCGGATGTGATCTTTGTGGTGGATTCCAACAAGGAACAGATCGCGGTCGCGGAGGCGCGCAAGCTGGGCATCCCCGTGGTGGCCGTAGTCGACACCAACTGCGATCCCTCGGCCGTGGACCACGTGATTCCGGGCAACGACGACGCCCTACGCGCCATCCGCCTGTTCACCTCCCGCATCGCCGACGCCTGCGTCGAAGGGCGGCAGCTGATGGCCTCCGGCGGACAGGCGGTATCGGCCGGCCCCGCCGTCGAGCTGGGCTCGCCCGAAAGCGAAGGCGCAGCCGCGCCCGATGGGCTGGAAGAGAACTGGGCGGAGACGGATCTGCGCAAGGGGCCGGAGGCGGAGGCGGGTGGCGCCGACGACGGCCGCGAGGATGGCGAAGCGCCGCCGCAAGCGGTCGCGCCCGGCAATTAGCGGCATCATCGGACTCCGCGCGCGGGAGCCCGGCGGCCCACGTGCCGCATAACCCGGAAGGACGAGAGGCTGTTATGGAGATCTCCGCTGCCAATGTGAAATTGCTGCGCGAGCGCACCGGCGCTCCGATGATGGAGTGCAAGCGGGCGCTGACCGAAGCCCAGGGCGACTTGGCACAGGCCGAGGTGGTGCTCGCCCGCCAGGGGGTGGCGGCTGCCGCCAAGAAAGCCGCCCGGGTCGCCGCCGAAGGCTCTGTGGGCAGCTACATCCATGCCGGCGGCAAGCTCGGCGTGCTGGTGGAAGTGGCCTGCGAGAGTGATTTTGTGGCCCGCACCGAGGAGTTTCAGCATCTGGTCCACGATCTGGCGATGCACATCGCCGCCTCCGGGCCCCGCTACGTCTCCCGCGAGCAGATTCCGGCGGAGGTGCTCGCCGCCGAGCGCGCCCGCCTGCGCGAGCAGGCGGCGGCGTCCTCCCCGGGCAAGCCGCCCGCGGTGATGGACCAGATCGTCGAGGGCCGGCTGGGGAAGTTCTTCGAGGAGCACTGCCTGCTGGATCAGCACTTCATCAAGGACGACAAAGTCACCATCGCCCAACTCGTCGCGGGCAAAGTGGCCAAATTCGGCGAGAATATCCAAGTACGGCGCTACTGCCGGTTCAAAGTCGGCGCCGACGAGTAGTCCCGCGCGGGCGCACGCGCGGCGAAGGGGGAACGTGACGTATCGGCGCATCGTGTTGAAACTGTCCGGCGAGGCGCTGGCGGGCGAACAGCCGTTGGGCATAGACCCGGCCCGGTTGGCGGTCATCGCCGGCGAAGTCGTCGCGGTCGCGCGCGCCGGCGTGCAGGTGGCGCTGGTGCTCGGCGGCGGCAACTTCTTCCGCGGCGTCAAGTTGCAGGCCGAGCGCATGGACCGCGTCGCCGCTGACCAGATGGGCATGCTGGCGACGGTGATCAACGGCATCGCCATGCAGGATGCGCTGGAGAGCCACGGCCTGGACACGCGCGTCATGAGTGCCCTCTCCATGGATCAGGTGGCGGAACGCTTCATCCGGCGGCGGGCGATCCGGCATCTGGAAAAAGGCCGCTGCGTGATTTTCGTGGCCGGCACCGGCAGCCCCTATTTCTCCACCGACACCGCCGCGGCGCTGCGCGCCATGGAGATTCACGCCGACGCCATCCTCAAGGGCACCAAAGTGGACGGCGTCTACGACGCCGACCCGCGGGCCGTGCCCGGGGCCAAGCGCTTCCCGGCAATCACCTATCAGGAGTTCATCCAGCGCAACCTGCGGGTCATGGATATGGCCGCGGTCGCGCTCTGCCAGGACAACGCCATGCCGGTGGTGGTGTTCAGCCTGCTCACTCCCGGCAACATCGTCCGCGCCGCCCAGGGCGAGCCGGTTGGCTCGTGCATCGGGCCGCCACCGCAGTTCGGAGCCGCCTCATGAACCCATCCTCCGCCTCCGTTCCGGCGCTTCGGCCGGTGTTGCAGCAGCTCACCTCCCGCATGGAGAAAACCGCCGGCGACTTCCGCGCCGCCGTCGCCGCCATCCGCACCGGCCGCGCTTCCGTCCACTTGCTCGACGCCGTGCGCGCCGAGTACTACGGCACCGAGATGCCGCTCAATCAGTTGGCCACGGTGCATGCGCCCGACCCCCAGCTCATTACCGTCCAGCCCTTCGACCAAGGCGCGCTGCCGGCCATCGAGAAGGCGATCCGCGCCGCCGACTTGGGCCTCAATCCCGGCAACGACGGCAAGCTCATCCGCATCCCGGTGCCGCCGCTCACCGCGGAACGCCGCCAGGACCTGGTCAAGGTGCTGCACCGCGTGCTCGAGGAGCACCGCACCGGAATGCGCAACATCCGCCGCGACGGCAACGACGCGGTGAAGAAGCTCAAGGCGGCGAAGGAGATCAGCGAGGACGAGGAGCGCCGCGCGCACGAGGAAATCCAGAAGCTCACCGACGCCGAACTCGCCAAGATCGAAGAGATCTCCGCCGCCAAGGAAAAAGAGATCACCACCATCTAGCGCACAATGCGGCCACGCGAGACGCCCGCAGCGTCCCGCGCCTCGGTTGCCCAGCCGAGCGCCCCGCGGGCGCAGGCCAGACAAAAAGAGGCAAGCCGCCGCCCTCAGCCCTCTCGTCGATACTGACATTCCCCAGCCGCTGAGCCTCCCGCTCGGCCCGGTGGCGGCGCCCGCGCGCCTCAGCCGGGAAGGGACAGGGTCGGCGCAACTCCTTAACAAGCAACGACATGTCTCGCGAAGAGCGAACGCCGACTGCCGGCGGTCGGCCGCATCGCTGCTCCCGGGAACAGGTTCATCCCGTAATGATAGGGATAAAAAAGTTTAGTCGCGGCGCCTAGCCCGTGCCTATAATGCCGCTGTTTGCAAACCTGCGGTAGCGGGAGGTTCTCATGTTGGCCAGGCATTGTTCTCAGTTGAGGCGCGGCATCGGGTTCATCTGCCTCGCTGCCGGACTCATCGCGGTTCCCTTGCGGGCGCAGAATGCGACCGCCAGCGGCGCCATCTCCGGCCGCGTAACCGACAAGACCGGCGCGCTGGTGGTGGGCGCCAACATCACCCTCACCAACGTCCAGACCGGAGTGGCGCGTACCGCGCCCAGCAATCAGTCTGGCCGCTTCGCGTTTGCGCTGGTCCAGCCCGGCACCTACATCGTCAGCGCCGACAAGAGCGGGTTCGCCAAGGCGAACTCCCTGCCCACCCAAGTCCAGGTGGGGCAGACGATCACGGTCAACTTCAGCATGCAGCCCGGCAGCCAGACACAGACGGTCGAAGTATCGTCGGCGGCGCCGCTGGTCAACAGCGCCGAAACCGGCGTGTCCCACAACATCAGCACCGCCCAGGTGCAGAACTTGCCCTTGAACGGCAATGATCTGGGCAGTTTGGCGGTGCTGGCGCCGGGCGTCACGCCCGTCAATCCGTACGACCCCACCAAGTCGCGCGTCGCCACCTTCTCGGTGGACGGCAGCACCGGGCGCAACGTGAACGCCACCGTGAACGGCGTCGAAGACAAGGACAACAGCGTCGGCGGCCCGGTGATGCAGCTCCCGCTGAACGCCATCCAGGAGTTCCAGATCTCGCCCTCGCGCTTTTCCGCCGCCAACGGCCGCAGTGAAGGCGCCGCGCTCAACATCGTGGAAAAGCAGGGCACCAACCAGTTCCACGGCGGCGCCCAATTCTACTTCACCAACACCGCGCTCAACGCCAACGATTACTTCTCCAAGCTGGGCGGCCAGAGCACGCCGCAGTTTGATCGCCAGCAGGAAGGCGCCGATATCGGCGGACCAATCCGCAAAGACAAGGACTTTTTCTTCTTCGCCTTCTATCACGACAACGAGAAGACCTCCATCCCCATCACCCCCAGCGCCTTTAGCGCACTCACCCTGGCCAAGCCCATCGGCGCGCAGCCGGTTCAGGTCATGCCCACCCCCTATCACGACAACCGCTATGCGGTCCGCCTCGACCACACCATCAACTCCGCCAACACGCTGACCTTCAACTTCAACTGGCAGAACAACTACGGTCTCAACGACCAGGACGGCAACACCGTCGACGCTACCGAGAACAATTTCACCAAGAACGCCCTGATTCTGGGCGGCCTGACCTGGAACTCCATCATCAGCCCCACCATCGTCAACGCCTTCACCGCCGGCTACCAGTACTGGAACAATGTCATTGACACCAACCAGGTCACGCCCTACGCCGTCAGCTTCCCCGACGGCGCCAGCTTCGGCACCAACGGCAACGTGCCGCAGAACACCACCCAGAAGAAGTGGGAGTTCCGCGACGACTTTTCCATCCTGCATGGCAATCACTCGATCAAGTTCGGCGAAGATCTGATCTGGGATCCCTTCCTGGGCGGCTTTTTCAAATTCAACGAGGTTCCGTCGCTCAGTTTTCAGGACAACCCCAGCGTGATCGTGAATAACACCAATGGCGAGTACCCGAACGGCTTTGCCACGCCCGGCGCCGTCACCGCCATGTCCCTCACCGCCGGCGACCCCTATTACATCGCCACCGGCGGCACCAAGTCGCTGGGCCTGTACTTCGAGGACGACTGGCAGGCCACGCGCCGCCTGACCTTGAACCTGGGCGTCCGTTACGAGCGGGACACCAACACCTACGGCGAAAATGACATGGCCAAGAACCGCACCTACCTGGCGCTCAAGGCCATCGGCAATCCCTACGCCTCCCACCTGCCCACCACCGACAACGGCGACATCGCCCCCGTCCTCGGCTTCACCTATGACGTCACGGGAAATCACACGCAATTGCTGCGCGGCGGCTTCGGCATGTACTATGGGCAGACGTTCCAGAACATCCCGCTCTTCGCGCTGCAGCAGGCCGATCCCTCGCTGTTCCTCACCGTGTTCAGCGCCAGCCTGACCGGCGTGGGCGCGGCCTGCAACAATTGCGACGTCCCCGGCACCAGCATCCCACTCTCCCAATGGCGCTTGGGTGTGGATCCGAACCCGGTCTGGACCGGCGCCGCCCCGACCCAAATCCCCGCCGGCGGCACCGGCCAGTTGGTTGACCCGAACTACCGCAATCCCGTTTCCGAGCAGTTCAATCTGGGCTACACCTGGGCCTTGAATGCCAAGAACGCCATCAACGTGGACTACGTCCACGAGCTGGGGCTGCACGAGGGCCAGTACATCAACATCAACCCCATCGTCAACGGCGCCCGGGTGCTGGCGTCCGATTTTGCCAACGCCGGCATCACCCCGCTCGGCGCCATCACCGTCGCCGAAGCCACCGGCCGTTCGCGCTACGACAGCCTGAGCATTCAGTGGACGCGGCGCATGGACCGGCACTTCAGCATCAATACCAGCTATACCCTGGCCCGCGCCCTGGCCTGGGGCGGATCGGCGGCTTCCTTCGGCAATCGTCCCGTGACCCTGAATCAGTGGGATCCGGTCAATTTCGGCCCCACCGGCACCGATCAGCGCCACCGCATCGTCTTCAGCGGCATCTTCAACGCGCCCTGGGGCATCAACATCGAACCCATCATGCAGTGGGCCTCCGCTCCGCCCTACAACGCCATCATGGGCCGCGATATCTTCGGCTACGGCCCCGGCGTCCTGAATCCGCACGCCATCGTGCCCACCAGCAATCCGACCGATTACACCGCCTACGCGACCTCGCCGATCTCGGCCATCAACGCCTGCCTTGCCAACAACACCTGCTACGAGATCCCGATCAACGCTCTGCGTGGCCAGTCGTTCTTCGAACTGGACAGCCGCTTCGGCAAGCGCGTGGCGATCAGCGACAAAGTCTCGCTCAACCTGTTCTTCCAGGCTTTCGACCTCACCAACCGGGCGAACTTCGGGGGCTCGTTCAACGGCAACGTCCGCTCATCCACCTTCGGCCAGGCCACCCGCTACGTCACGCCCAACGGCGTCACCATCCCCAAGGCGTTCCGCGGCGAGTTCGGCGCCGAGATTTCGTTCTAGCGGCGCCAAGTCCGCGATCCCGCCATCTGCGCACCCCGGCACTGCCGGAGCGCGCGGATGGCGGATGGCGTCGAGCATCCGCCTCAGTACGCGTGTCGCCCCAGCCGGGTCTTGCCGCGAAACAGCCGGTGCAGGTAGAGGCTGTAGCCGGCAACCACCACCATGCCCACGAGGTTGGCGATGAAGGCAGTGATCATCGCGTGCGGGGAAGACGCGGCGTTGTCAATGGTCAGGCTGTACGCGGGACTGAGCGTCGAGGGTAGCAGCGCGGGATAGACCGTCGCCGCAGCCGAGCCCAGCAGGCCGATGATGGCAACGGTTGAACCGGCGAAGGCGCGCCGGTCGCCGGCGTCGCCGCTGCCGGTCTGGCTCCAGGCGAAGCCGAACAGGCTGAGCGCCGGCAGCGCCAGCGCCCAAGGTGCCCGCGCGAAGTTGAACCCGATGCCGGCGCGCAAGGTGAACGTTGCCGCGGTCGTGCCCAGCGCCAGGAGCAGCGCCGCCCACCACAGCCGGGACGACCAGCGCAGCGCGCGCTCATGCAAGACGCCCTCGGTCTTGCCCCGCAGGAAGTTCATGCCGTGCCAGGCAAGCACCGCGACGCTGAGCACGCCGGTGAGCAGCGCATAGGGGTTGAGCATAATCGCGAAGGTGCCCTGAAACACGCCCTGCGGTCCGATCGGCAGGCCGCGCAGGACGTTGCCGAGCGCGACACCGAGCAGCAGGGCGAGCAGCAGGCTGCCGATGCAGAAGCCAGCGTCCCACAGCGCGCGCCACAGCTCGTGCGCGATTTTGCTGCGGAACTCGATCGAGACACCGCGCAGAATCAGCAGCCACAGCACCAGCACCAGCGCCAGGTAAAAGCCGCTGAACGCGGCGGCATAGAGCCGCGGAAACGACACCACCATCATGCCGCCCGCCGCCAGCAGCCAGACTTCGTTGCCGTTCCACACCGGCCCGATGGAGTTGAGCACGATGCGCCGCTCCGCGTCGCTGCGCGCCAGCCAGAGATGCGCCGCCCCCGCGCCCAGGTCGTAACCGTCGAGCACGGCGTAGACGGCGAGCATCACCCCCAGCAGGCCGAACCAGAGGGCGTGAATGATCACGCCGCGCTTCCCTCCTCCGGCCCTTGCATTACCACCCGCCCGACCAGCAGCAGCCAGAGCAGCGCGAGCAGGAGATAGATGCCCATAAAGCCGAGCAGCGTGAAGATGGTTTCGCCGGCGGCCACCGTGGGCGAGATGCCGCCCGAGGTGCGCAGCAAACCGTAGGCGATCCAGGGCTGGCGGCCCACCTCAGCGACCACCCAACCGGCTTCGTTCGCGATGAAAGGGAACGGAAACGCCAGCATCATGATCCACAGATACCAGCGGCTGGTGAACAGGCGCCGGCGCCACCACAGCAGCGCGCCCAGAAGCATCAGCGCAATGAAGATCGTCCCCAGGCCCGCCATGATGTGGTAGGCGTAGTAGGTCACCTCAACCGGGGGGCGCAAATCCGGCGCGATGTCGTTGAGGCCGGTGACGCGCGCCCCGAACCGGCCGTAGGCGAGAAAGCTGAGCGCGTCGGGAACGTAGAGCGGGTCGAGTAAGGCGCCCTGCTGGGTGTCGGGCATGCCGATGATGGCCAGCGGCGCGCCCGGCTCGGTGCGGAACTGACCCTCCATGGCGGCCAGCTTGGCCGGCTGGTACTTCACCACGTTGCGGCCCACGCCGTCGCCGGTAGGAAACAGTTGCAGCAGCGCCAGCACCAAGCCGGCGAGCACCCCCAACGCCAGCGATCGCCGCGCGAATTCCTGATGCTCGCCCTGGAGCAAATAGAAGGCGCCGAGCGCCGCCAGCAGAAACGCCCCGGTGAGCAGCGCGCCGTTGATCACGTGCGCGTACTGCCAGCCGACGTAGGGGTTGAACATCACCTGCCAGAACGAGGTGAGGTGGATGTTGCCCTGCGCGTCGCGGGCGTAGCCCACCGGGTGTTGCATCCACGCATTGGCGGCGGTGATGAAATAGCCCGAGAGCAGCGATCCGAACGCCACCCCGATCCCGCCCAGCCAATGGATGACCTTCGGGACGCGGCCTTCGCCGAACAAGAAGAGCCCCAGAAAGCCGGACTCCAGGAAGAAGGCGTAGGTGCCTTCGAGCGGCAGCGTCTGCCCGAAAATGCCCCCGGCGAAGCTGGAGAACTGGCTCCAGTTGGTGCCGAACTGAAACTCCAAGGGGATGCCGGTGACCACCCCGACCGCAAAATTGATGGCGAAGACCTTGCCCCAGAAGTGCGCCGCGCGCGCGTAGCCTTCGTCGCCGGTGATCAGATGCGCGGTCGAGAGCCAGGCGATGAAGAAGCCCAGCCCCATCGTGACGATCGGAAACAGGTAATGAAACATCACCGTAAAGGCGAACTGCAGCCGGTCGGCGATAACCATGTTGCTGTTCATGCGGCCGCCGGCGCAAGCGCCCGCGGCGCCCCCTCAGCAGCAGGATACTCCGCCGGACGCGGCGGCGGCCATCCGCGGCGGCGGGCGCGGTCAGGCGTCGGGGCTGGCTCGCCGCTCCAAGCCCAACGCGCGCGGAAAAAGGATGTTGTTCTCCAAATGCACGTGGCGGCGCAGGTCGGCGGCGAACTCCTCCAGCCCTTGGTAGCAGGCCCGGAACGTGGCGCAGGCATCCGGCGGAGGGATGAAGTCGCCGCTGGCGCGGCGGATCTCCTCCAGGTCGCGGCCGGCATGTTCGTGCTCCGCGATCATGCGCTCGACCGGCGCGGCGACACTCATGCCGGCGCTCGCGGTGCCCAGCTGCCGGATCGCGGGAAACAGCACCAACTCCTCCTTCGCCATGTGCTGGGCCAGCTCGCCGGCCATGGCGGTAAAGGTGTGGCGGATAGCAAGCAGTTCGGGATGCCGTGATCCGTGGGCGGCGATCACCTTGGCCAGCCAGGCGTCAAGCCGCGGCACGGCTTCGCGCACGTAGCCGTGGTGGCGCTGCACGATGTAATCCAGCAGCGCCGGTAGCGGCTCGCTTTGCCAATGGGCGTCGGCGGGCGCGGGCTGGGTTCGCCCGGCCTCCAGCGCGCCCAGCACCGCTTGGACCTCCAGGCCTTTGGCTTGGCAGGCGGATTCCAGCGACTTGCCCCCGCCGCAGCAAAAGTCAATCCCCAAGTGTTCGAACACGGCAGCCGCGCCGGGCAGCGCGAGCGCCAGATCCGCCACGCGGGCGGCGGGAGAGAGTTGAGTTTCCATGGCGGCCTCCTGCCCTACCATGACGGCGCCGGGCGCCTCCGGCCATGACTTTTGTCACGTCTCAGATTTCAAGCTCAGCTTCGCGGCGCAGGCCCGCTTCGTCCAGCAGTTCGATCGCATGCGGGCGCAACTGGATCAACCCGTCGGCCTGAAAACGGCTCAAGTTGCGCGACACCACCTCCCGCACCGTGCCCAGATCCTGTGCCAGCGCTTGCTGGGTAGCGCTCAGCGAAAGGACGCCTCCGCCCCCCGGCCGGGCGCGCTCCAGCAGCAGGCGCGCCAGGCGCTGGCGCACGCCGCCAAACGTGACCGCCTCCACCAGCGCCACCAGGCCGCGTAGCCGCGCGCCGAAGACGGCCAGCATTTCCAGCGCGACCTGCGGATGGTGCAGGCAGACCGCCAGGAACTCCTGCCGGCCCAGAAACAGCGCCTCCACCGGTGTGATCGCAACCACCGAGGCGGGATACGGGCCCCCATCCATGAGCGGCACTTCGGCAATGGTGGCGGGCGCTGGCTGAATAGAGAGCGTCACTTCCCGCCCCGCAGGCGAGAGCTTGTAGATGCGCACGCTGCCGTCCAGCAGGGCGAATACGCCTGCGCAGGGGTCGCCCTCGCGAAACAGATGCACGCCGACGGCGAACGTGCGGGAATGCGCGTGCGCCGCCAGCGCCGCCAGCGCGGGCGCCGGCAGGCGGGCAAACAGCGGCACCCGAGTCAGCAGCGCGGGGCGGTCCTGGCCGGATGCCATTGCGCGCGCTCTCGCGGTCAGGTTCGCGCCGCCGTGTTGGCGGCGGCGATGTTGACGAACGCGTCGGCTGCGGCGACCGTGGCGGACTGTCCCCGCCGGATCATGGCCTCGGCCAGCGCGCGCGCGGCCGCACCTTCGCCGTGCACCAGGTAAATACGCGCCCCGGCGGCCGAAGCCGCCCATTGCAGCAGTTCGTCGCGGTCAGCGTGGGCGGAGAAGCCGCCGATGGTGCACACCTGCGCCCGCACTGGCACCGTCTCCCCCAACAGCCGCACCTCGCGTGCGCCGTCAATGATCTGCCGCGCGGCGGTGCCGGTGGCAGCGTAGCCGACGAAGAGAATGAGATTGTTGGCGTCCGGCAGATTGTGGATAAGGTGGTGGCGGATGCGCCCGCCCGCCGCCATGCCCGAACCCGCCATGATCACCGCTCCGTGCACCTGGTTCAGCGCCACCGAGGCCTGCCGCTCGCGGGTCATCTGCAGACCGGGCAGGGCGAACGGGTCGCGGCCTTCGGCGAACTGCTCCCGCGTCTCCGGGTTGAAGCTCTCGGGATGATGCCGAAAGATCTCGGTCGCCGAGATGGCCATGGGCGAGTCGAGATAGACGCCGGTGGAGGCAGGCATGAGCTTCTGCTCCACCATCTCGCGCAGGTAGTAGAGCAGATCCTGGGCGCGCTCCAGGGCAAAGGTCGGAATGACGACGTTGCCGCCGCGGGCAAGGGTGGCGGCAACCACCTGCTGGAACTGCCGCACGGAGTCGGCCACCGAGCGGTGATTGCGGTCGCCGTAGGTGCTTTCCATCACCACCGCGTCGGCGGCGGGCGCGGGCTCGGGCGGATTGAGCAGCGGCTTGTTGCGATTGCCGAGATCGCCCGAAAAAACGATGCGGCCCAGGCCGGACGGCTCCTGCGCCTCGATCAGGATGGAGGCCGATCCGAGGATGTGGCCGGCATTGCGAAAAGTGGCGCGCAAACCGGGGGCGAGCTCCAGCGGCGTGTCGTAGCGCGCCGTGCCTTCGACCAGGCGCATGGCTTGGGCGACATCGTTGGCATCGTAAAGCGGGGCTTCGTTGCCATCGTGGTTGTGGTGGCGCGCGTCTTCCGCCTGCAGGTCGGCGGCGTCCTGGAGCACCAGCTCGGCCAGATCACGCGTGGCGGCGGTGGTAATGATGCGGCCGCGGAAGCCACGCTTTACCAGTAGCGGGATGCGCCCGCAGTGGTCGAGGTGGGCGTGAGTGAGGAGCAGAAGCTCGATGGCGGCGGGGTCGAAGCCGAAGTCGGCGGCGTTGTCTTCCGCCAGCCGCCGGCTTCCCTGAAACATGCCGCAATCCACCAGCACATGGCGGCTGGCGGCCTCGAGTTCGTGGCAGGAACCGGTGACGCCGCCGGCAGCGCCGCGAAAGGTGAGTCGCATCTCCCGATTAGGCACAAAACCGGGGGCTCCGCGCAAGCGCGGAGCCCCCGGGGGTGGTCAATCGGGTACCGGGGGGCTTCCTAATGTCCGCCGCCGCCCCGGCGTCCCCTGCCCATCATGGCCGGGAACTTGGCCTGCTGATCGGGCGAGAGCAGCGCCTTGGCATCGTCGTTCGCTTTGGTCATGATGCCGCGCATGGATTGGTAGTCGCCGTTCTGGCGGGCGCTGGCGGCATCGTTGAAGGCTTTGACATAAATCGCCTCCATCTTGGTTTTCTGATCGGCGTTGAGCCCGCCAACCGCCTTATCCACCCGCGCCACCATGGCCTGGGCGCGGCTCTCGGGTGACATCTGCATGCGCTGCCGCGGCGCCGCCCAAGCCAGCACCCCGCCCAGCGCCACGGTGGCGGCCGCAGCCGCAAACCCCGCTCGTTTGAACATGAAAAGCTCCTCCCGGCGAGCCCGCAGGCTGCGCCGGCAGTGAATACGCCCTTCCATATTGCGGTGTTACAGGTGGGGTTAGCGGCGCAACAACCGGACCAGCAGGGTGAGGAGGGCGCTGAGCAGCAACATGGTCACCCAAGGGATATAAATGGTCGCGTGCTTGCCGCGGTAGACGAAGTCGCCGGGCAGCCGTCCCAAGGGAAGATGCAGGCGCGCGGCGGCGAGCAGCAGAAGACCCGCAACCGCCAACGCGGCGGCAAGCAGCAGGAACATGCGCCCCCAGCCAGCCATGCAGCCCATTTTACCGGCGGCCGCGTCCCACCCGGCGTCTTAGAGGACAATCGCCAGCACCGCCGCCAGCGTCAAGACCACCTCCGCCGCCGTCATCCAGCCGCGGCGCCGCTCGACATGATCCATCCAGCCAACGATCCGGTCTTTGAGGCTCTGACCCAGGATGGTATAGACGCCCACCCAGAGCAGGCTGGAGAGCAGCGACACCCAGAGGAAGCGCGAGAACGGCGTGCCCTGCAGGCCGTAGATGACATAGGCGGCGCTGCGGAGTGGGGGCAGGAACTTGGCGCCGAGCATGATCTCGGCCGAGAGATGAAAATGAAGCCGATGCACGCCGATCCAGTGCACGATCACGCCACGGCCGACACGGCTCAACCCGAAGAGTACGAAGTCGTTGACCAGCATGCCCGCGATGCCGCCCGCTGCCATGCGCACCAGCGACACGGTGCGGGTCACGAGCGAAGAGGCGGCCAGGGCGATCAGCGCCTCGCCGGGAACGGCGATCCATGCTTCGATGCTGAGTGCCATCACCAGTCCAGCGATGGGATGGCGGCGGATAAATCGCAACACGACAGAATTCCTGATGCGGCTTGCACCCTTCCTGATGCAGTTCGCATGCCACTCGGCTCGACCGCGCCGGGGCTTGTTTTTACGCGGCTTGCGCGCCTCGCGCGCGCCTCGAGGCGGCAATTTCTTCCTCGCCCGCCGGAAGCCCCTTCCCGAAGCTGCTACACTAGCAGAGGCAGCGCCACTTGGCGTTCATCTCCACGGCACGGGAGGTCCCCCCATGGCGGGTCGTTCAGGTCCGACATTCCAGAAACGGCAAAAGGAAAAGGCGCGCCAGGAGCGCCAGCGGGAAAAAGTCGAGCGCCGTTCTGTCCGCAAGCAGGAGAAGGCCGCCGGCATCCCCAGCGCCAACAACGAGATCGACTATAACTTCAATCCCTACGAGGGGTTGGAGGAGCTGACCCCGGAGACGATCGATAAGACGTTGGAGGAGTTGCTGCCGCCGCCCCACCCGGAGACCAACTAGGCTGCCGCCGCCGCTATCGGTTAACGCTTTTGCCCGCCTTGATGGCGGCGATGAGTTGGCGCGCCTGGGGCAGGCTGAAACCGCAGTGCGGATCCTGAGTCCGGCAGGTGGCCAACGACCAGTTGCAGCCGCAGGTGCAGGCCACATTGTTGAGTGCGGCCAGCGCGCGCTGGCGCTGCGCCGGCGTAAGCGCGCGCAGCTCGGCGGTGATGCCGGGGATGGCAAGCGTGCCCACCTTGCCCCAAGGCGAGAGCTGGGCCGCGCGCACCGCGGAGCGATCAATGCGCGCCACCTTCACCGCGGTGGAAAGCCCGAGCAGGGCGCGAATCTCGGTATCGAAGACCTGGTAGGGGTTGGCGCCATGGTTGACCTGCACCACATTGCCGGCGCGATCAATCACCCAGGTGACCGGAATGGTGTTGATCGGGCCGAACCGGGTTTGCACCGCTTCCGGAGCCAGGGCGACGGGATAGTTGATGTGCAGCTTGACCGCGGCGGCGCGCACGCTGGAGGGCGGCAGCTCATCCACTGAGAGCCCCACGATTTGGATTTTGCCGGCGTAACGGCGCTGCAACTGCTCGAACTCGGGGATCTCCATCCGGCAGGGCCCGCACCAGGTGGCCCAGAAATTCAGCAGCACCACCTTGCCGCGCAGCGAAGCCAGGCTGAGATGGCGGCCGTCGAGCGTGGTGACGGTGAGGGCCGGCGCGGGCTGCGGGTTCTTGTACAGGAAGATCTGCGGCAACGCCTGCGGCTGTTGCGCGGCTGCCGCGGCCACCGCGGCCAACCCTAGCGCCAAGAGCTTGATCCAACGCAGCATAGCTCATTCTACCCTGCCTGCCGCGGGTGGCGTACCGCAGCTTGACACTAGGTGGATTCGGCACATACTGAGGCTAGTGGAGGTCGTATGCGCGCTCTGAGGTTTGGCGCTCCCGCCCTGTTGTTGTTTTCCCTGGTGGCGGGCTTGCGGGCCGACAGCCACGTGCGCATTGTACGCCTGAGTCTGGTGGTCGGCGCGGTGCAGGTCAAACTCCCGGATGGACGCGGCTGGCGTCCGGCGCTGCTCGACGCCCCGCTGGTGCAGGGCGAGCAGGTGCGCACGCTGGGCTCAGGCCGTGCCGAGATCCAGTTTGAGAACGGCTCGACGCTGCGACTGATCCCGGACACTCAAGTGGACCTTACGCGGCTTGCCTTGAGCAATGCGGGCGTGTTCGAGACCACCGCGCGGGTCGGCTCAGGCACCGCCTTCGCGACGTTGCGCAAACAGGACAGCAAGGATTTCCGCATCACGCTCGCCGGTGACCGCTGGGTGCAAGCCCACGGCGACGCCCGTCTGCGGGTGAACGCCACCGCCGGGGCGCAGCCGCTCGCGGTGCTGGCGGGTAAGGCCGAATTGTACGGCAATGGCAAACCGCTGATGCTGAAGAAGAACCAAGCCGCGCTCTTCACGGGTGGTGGGAGCGCCCGCCGGGTGGACATTGCCGCTCCGGCCGGCCCCTGGACGAAGTGGAGCGAAAAGCGCGACCAGTACTACGCCGCGGCATTTCACAGCGGCGTCCAGGCCGGCGGGTTGACCTCGGTGGTCAACTGGGACGCCAACCTCGCTTCGCCCATGCCCGCCTATAGCGGGATCGGCCTGAATTACGTCGGCACCGCGGCTTGCCCCTGGACCATGTCCGGCGGCGATTACTCCGGCTGGTGCTGGAGCAACGCCAACGGCTGGTTCTTCCCCGATCAGCCACCGATGGTGGGCATGCAGGCCGCCTCCGCCTCGGACGTATCGCAGACCAACAGCGTGCTGGCAAGCGCCTCCGCCTCGCCCTTCAATGTGATGTTCTACGGTGGTTCGACCGGATTCTACGGCGGCTCGCTCGGATTCGGCAGCGCGCTGGGCATGCTAGGCGCGCCCTTCCTCTGCGACCAACTGTGCATGCAGGCTTATTATGGCCCGACCGCGTTCGACTTCGGCGGCGGTCCGTGGATGGGCGGCGGCTATTATCCGCTAGTCATGCCCGCAGGCGGCGGCGCGTTGAGCGTGCGTACGGCGGCTGGCCCGAGCGCGCGCTTGCCGCTGATGCGCGGCCCCCTCGGCCTGCGCCCCGGGACCGGCGTTGGCAGCGCGGCCATTCTGCGTCCCCCGCCGGCGCCGCACGCCCCGCCGCCCATGGAGAACCGTTTTGACGTGCGTGGTGCCGGCGGCGCGCCCGCCGCGTTCCGCCCCGGCCTGCGTCCCAGCGGCGTGATGCTGTCCCACACCAACTTCCGTGACGCCTATCGCCCGGCGGTGGGCGGCGCAGCGCGCTTCGCTGCCCCCGGGGCAATGCCGGCTCCGGTGCAGATGAGCGCCGCCCCCATGTCCGCCCCCGGCGGCTTCCCCGCCGGGGCGCCCATGGGCGGCGGCGGCTTCCACGCCGGCGCCGTCTCCGCCGCTGGTGGCCGAATCGTCCACTAACCGCCCCCGCCCGTAGCGGCTTCAAGGGTGCCGCGGCACGGCGCCCGCCGCAACCCCGCGTTCCTCCCTGCGCCCCGCACCTGCGCCGGGCGCCCGCGCCTAGAAATGATAAACGAGCGCGATATCGGGCTCGGCCATGTGGTTCAGCTGCTTGATGCCGATAAAGCCGAAGTCGGGGATGCGGTAGAACAAGCCACGATACTCCAGCCGCACCGTCCACTGCTTGGCCACCGCAAAATCCAGGCCGCCGCCATACTCCAATCCCCACTTGCGCTGCGAAACCGCGCCGGGCACGCTCTGGCTGGCGACGGGCGTGAAGTCGGTGAATCCCAGCCCGCCCAGCACGAACGGCCGGATGAAGCCGGACGAGGGGTAGGTCCACACATAAGCGGCGGTGAACTCGTTGGCCCGCGCCTTGACGAAGAGGTTGGAACCGTAAGTTTGTGTTGGCTGGGCGAAGGTATAGCGCACCTCGACCGCGTTGAAGTCGTTGACGTGATAGCGCACGCCGAAGGTGCCGCTCACCACGTTGGTGGTGCTTAGCGGCTGGCTATTGACCGTGGTGGCCTTCGCGAACTGCATGCCACCGCCGGCAAAAATCTCCCAATTGCCGCCGTAGGGCGAAGGCGCGGGCTGGTTGGGTGGCGGAAGATTCGGAGCTATCGGGGGATTCGCCTGAGCGGCGGCGGCGGCCGCCAAGGCGAGCGCGCACAGGAACGGCAGCACGAGGGAACGAAGCAGGCGGTGGCGCATGCGGCGAATGTCTCCTGTCGGAATTGTAACTGACGGCCCGGAAGGGCTCGCCGTTACCGCCGGGGCCCGCGATCGGCCCCGCCCCACTTTATACTGACGGCATGCTGCGCATTGCCGCCATCGAGTTCCTCAACGCCGCCCCCCTGATGGCCGGCCTCGAGCGCGACCCGCGGTTTACGCTGCGCCATACCCTGCCCTCCGCCTGCGCCGATGCGCTGCGCGACGGCAGCGCCGACCTGGGCGTGATTCCGGCGATCGAGCTGGCGCGGGCCTCGGAAGCGGAGGGCGGCTTGCTCGGCCTGGGCGGCATCGGCGTGGCCTCGCGCGACGGCGCTGGCGCCGAAGCGGAGGTGCGCAGCATCCTGCTGATCAGCCCGCGGCCGCCGTCCGAGGCGCGCACCCTGGCGCTCGACCGCGCCTCTCGCACTTCGGCGGCGCTGGCGCAAATTCTGCTGCGCCGCCGCTTCGGGGCGGAGTGCACGACAGTCGCCGGCGACGCCGATTGGCGGAAAGGCCTGGAGCGCGCCGACGCGGTGCTGCTGATCGGCGACCCGGCGCTGCGCTTGCGGGTGCGCGGCGGCGCCGAAGGTCTCCACGTCTACGATTTGGCGCGCGTGTGGCGCGAGTGGACCGGCCTGCCATTCGTCTTCGCCCTCTGGGGCGTCCGCCAGGCTGCGCTCGCGCCTCATCAGGCCTGGTTGCCGCAGCGCCTGCAGCAGGCGCTGCGGGAAGGCTGGCAGAACCGCCGCGAGCTGGCGCAACAGTGGGCGCCGCGCTTGGACCTGCCGGAGGCGGAGGTACTGCGCTATCTGGAGGAAAACGTGGCCTACCACCTGACGCCGGCGCACATGGCGGGCCTGCGCCGCTTCCTCGCGCTGGCGGCCGAGGAAGGCCTGGTCGGCTCGCCCGAACTGCCGCCGCTGATCGAGGCGGTGACGGCATGATCGCCTTTCTCCAAGGCACGCTGCTGCACCGCCAGCCGGCGGCGCTGGTGCTGGATGTCCACGGCGTGGGCTACGAAGTGCAAGTGCCGGTGGGCACCTACGCCCAGCTGCCGGCGCCCGGCCACGCGGTGGCGCTGCACATTTACACGCAGGTGCGGGAAGACTCGATTCAGCTTTTCGGTTTCGCCTCGGCGGGCGAAAAGCGGTTGTTCGAAAAGCTGATCACCGTCAACGGCGTGGGGCCGAAGCTGGGGCTGGCGATCCTGAGCGGATTGCCGCCGCAGGCGCTGGGGGCAGCCTTGCGCGCGGGCGATATCGCGCGCCTGACCGCCGTGCCCGGCGTCGGCAAAAAGACGGCGGAGCGCCTGGTGGTGGAGCTGCGCGACAAGGTGCCGGAACTCGACGGCGGCGCCGCCGCGCCCGCGTCCGCCGGGCCCGCGGCGGACGTGGTCAGCGCGCTGGTGAACCTTGGTTATGCGGCCGCGCAGGCGGAAAAGTCGGTGCAGCGCGCGGTGCACGCCCACCCGGACGCGGACTTCGACCTCCTCTTCGCCCTCTGCATGAAGAGCATGTAATCCGGAGCGGCTGGCGAGAGTTCCCTGGGCATCATGAGAACATAGTCCTTTCAGCTTAGGAGCCCGCTCGCATGCCCCGTTTTCTCTTCCCTGCAGCGCTGGCAGCGGCAGTGTTGGCACTGCTTCTGGCCGCCGGCGCCCATGCGCAGGTGACGCTTACGGTGGACGCGTCGCAGGCCCCGCTGCGCATCGTCCACACCACCATGGCGCTGCCAGTGCAGCCCGGGCCGCTGACGTTCTACTATCCCAAATGGATCCCGGGCGAGCACGAGCCCGACGGCCCCATCGGCAACCTGGTCAGCCTCCAGTTCGCCGGCAACGGGAAGGCCATCCCCTGGACGCGCGACACGCTCGACGTGTTCACGTTCCACCTCACCGTGCCCCAAGGTGTCTCCAGGCTGCAGGTGAATTTTGACTACATCGAAGGCTCGGCGGGTGAGTACACCTCCGGCGGTTCCGCCACCGACAAGCTGGTGGACATCAACTGGAACCAGAACCTGCTTTACCTCGCCAACGTTCCGGCGCGCGAGCAGCGCTTCACCGCCAGCCTGATTCTGCCGCCAGAGTGGAATTACGGCACGGCGCTGCGCGTCGCCGGCCGCGACGGCAACGTGGTCCACTTCAAGACCACCACGCTCAACCGCCTGATTGATTCGCCCGTCATCGCCGGCCAATACTACCGCAGCATCGACCTCACGCCGCCCGGCGAGCCCGTTCACCATCAGATTGACATGGTGGCCGATGCGGCCGAGGACCTCAACCTGAGCCCGGCCGTGCGGCAAGGGCTGACCAACCTGGTGACCCAGACCGGATTGCTCTTCGGTTCCCGCCACTACCGCGACTATCACTTCCTGCTCACGCTCAGCGACCACGTCGCCCACTTCGGCCTCGAGCACTACGAAAGCGACGACAGCCGCCTGCCCGAGCGCACCCTGATCGAGCCGGGCGCGGCCTATGAAGTCGGCTATTTATTGCCGCACGAATTCATCCACTCCTGGAACGGCAAGTTCCGCCGCCCGGCCGATCTTGCGCCGCCGCCCTACCAGGCGCCGCAACAGGACGATCTGCTCTGGGTCTACGAAGGCCTGACCGATTTCCTCGGCAATGTCGAAGCCACCCGCAGCGGCCTCTGGACCCGATCCGAGTATCGCCGGTATCTCGCCGGCATCGCCGCCGAACTCGGCCCCGGCCGGCCCGGCCGCACCTGGCGGCCACTGCTGGACACCGCGGTGGCCATGCCCGGCATGTTCGAAAACGGCCAGCCGCAGTGGGTCAATTGGCGGCGCGACACTGACTATTACGAAGAGGGCGATCTGCTCTGGCTCGAGGTCGCCACCATCATCCACGACCGCAGCCACGGCAAGAAATCGCTCGAGGACTTTCTTCGCCTCTTCTACGGCGGCCCCAATCTCGGGCCCCAGCTCAAGACCTACACCTTCGCCGATCTGGTGGCCGCGCTCAACCAGGTCGTGCCCTACGACTGGGCGGGCTTCTTCCACCGCCGCCTGACCTCGACCTCGCCCCTTCCGCCGCTGCAGGGCATAAAAGACAGCGGTTGGAAGTTCGAACTGGCGAGCAGCGGGGCGCCGGGAGCGGGTGATCTCGAGTACTCTATCGGTTTGAGCGTGGGTCCCGAGGGCGAAGTGGAAGACTCGATTATGAACGGGCCAGCGTACAAGGCCGGCGTCGTACCCGGCATGCGCATCCTCGGCGTGGACGGCCGCGTATACACCCGCGACCGGCTGGGCGATGCAGTGATCCAGAGCCCGATGAGCCGCCAGCCGATCGAGCTACTGGTCGTCAACGATGACTACTACCACACCTGCCTGGTGGACTATCACGGCGGCCCCAAGGCGCCGCGCCTGGTCCGCGACGCCTCTCGGCCCGATTACCTCGACCAGTTTTTGCAGCCGCTGGCGCAGCAACCATGAACCAGCCGCGCACGATGTTCGAGAAGGTTTGGCAGCGCCATATCGTCGCCGCCGCGGACGATCCCGGCGGCCCCGAACTGCTCTACGTTGACCTGCACCTGATCCACGAAGTGACCTCGCCCCAGGCCTTCGCCGGCCTGCGCGCCACCGGGCGCAAGCTGCGGCGGCCCGATCGCACCTTCGCCACCATGGATCACGACGTGCCCACCGACCCGCGCCCGTTCAAGATCCTGGACCCGGAGGCGGCCTCGCAGCTCGCGGCGCTGGCCGAAAACTGCCGTGATTTCGGCGTCCGCCTCGCCGGCCTTGACAGCCCGGAGCAAGGCATCGTGCACGTCATCGCGCCCGAGCTGGGCATGACCCAGCCGGGAATGACGATCGTTTGCGGCGACAGCCACACCTCGACCCACGGCGCCTTCGGCGCGCTCGCCTTCGGCATCGGCACCAGCGAAGTCGAGCACGTCTTCGCCACGCAATGCCTGTGGCAGGCGCGCCCGCAGACGCTGCGGCTGAACTTCACCGGCGCCCTCCCCGCGGGCACCACCGCCAAGGATCTCATCCTGCACGCCATCGGCCGCATCGGCACGAACGGCGCCACCGGCAGCGTCATCGAGTACGCCGGCCCGGCGATCCGCGAGCTGACCATGGAAGAGCGGATGACCGTGTGCAACATGTCGATCGAAGCCGGCGCAAAGGCGGGCATGATCGCGCCCGACGCTACCACCCTCGCCTACCTGCGCGGCCGCCCCCACGCGCCCGGCGCCGAGGCCTTCGGCGCGGCCGCCGCGGCGTGGCTGGAACTGGCGAGCGACGAGGGCGCCGCCTTCGACCGGGAGGTGGAGCTGGACGCGGCGGCGCTGGAGCCGCAGGTGACCTGGGGCACCAGTCCGGGCATGGTGGCGCCGGTGACCGGCGCGGTGCCCGATCCCCGCGTCATCACCGACCCCGGGCTGCGCCAGGCGGCCGAGCGCGCGCTCGCCTACATGGCGCTCGCCCCGGGCACGCGCATCGGCGACATCGCTATCGACCGCGTCTTCATCGGCTCCTGCACCAACGCCCGGCTTGAGGATCTCGAGCGCGCCGCTGCCATCGTCCGTGGCCGCCGGGTGGCTTCCGGCGTGCGCGCCATGGTGGTGCCGGGCTCGCAGGCGGTGCGGCGCGCGGCGGAAGCGCGCGGCCTCGACCGCATCTTCCAGGAAGCCGGCTTCGAATGGCGCCAGCCGGGCTGCAGCATGTGTCTCGGCATGAACCCCGACATCCTGCAACCGGGCGAGCGCTGCGCCTCCACCAGCAACCGCAATTTCGAGGGCCGCCAGGGCGCCGGCGGCCGCACCCACCTTGTCAGCCCGGCGATGGCGGCCGCCGCCGCCTGCTCCGGCCGCTTCACCGACGTCCGGGAGTGGCTATGACCCCGTTCACCCCTCTGGAAGCCGCCGTTTTGCCGCTCGACCGCGCCCACGTGGACACCGACCAGATCATCCCCAAGCAATTCCTCAAAACCACCGAACGCGCCGGCCTCGGTCGCGGCCTCTTCTTCGCCTGGCGTCAAGATCCGGCCTTTGTGCTCAACCAGCCGCGCTACGCCGGCGCCCACATCCTGGTGGCGGGCGAAAACTTCGGCTGCGGCAGCTCGCGCGAGCACGCCGTGTGGGCGCTGATGGATTACGGCATCCGCTGCGTCATCGCGCCCTCCTTCGGCGACATCTTCTACAACAACTGCTGCAAGAACGGTCTGCTGCCGGTGCGGCTCGCGCTCCCGGACGCGCAGCGCGCGCTGGCCGCCGGACGATTGCGCGTGGACCTCGCCACGCAGACGGTCATCGGCGCCGGGCCGGCGATCCATTTTGAGATCGCGCCGGCGGTGAAACAGCGCCTGCTGGAAGGGCTGGACGAGATCGCGCTGACGCTGCGCCGGCTGCCGCAAATTGAAGCCTACGAGGCCATGCATCCATGAACACCGGACTCAAGAACCGCGTCGCCATCGTTGCTGCTTCCAGCTCCGGCCTCGGCCGGGCGGTGGCGGAAGGCCTGGCGGAAGAAGGCTGCCATCTGGCGCTGTGCTCGCGCAGCCGCGAGCGCATCGAAGCGACCGCGCAAGCCATCGCTGCCACGCACGGGGTGCGCGTCTGGGCGCGCGAGCTGGATGTCACCAAGCCGCCGGCAGTCGCCGAGTTCGTGGCCGCGGCGGCGCGCGAGTTCGGCCGCCTCGACATCTGCGTCACCAACGCCGGGGGCCCACCCGCCAAGCCCTTCGCCTCCACCACCATCGAGGAGTGGCGGCTGGCGGTGGATCTCAACCTCCTCAGCCACGTCGCCTTCGCGCGCTCGGTGCTGCCCATCATGCAGCAGGCGCAATGGGGCCGCTTCCTGATGATCAGCTCGGTCGCGGTCAAGCAGCCGATCGAAGGTCTGGTGCTCTCCAACACCGTGCGCGGCGCTGTGCCCGGCCTAACCCGCACCCTGGCCAACGAGTACGGCCCCTATAACATCCTGGTCAACAACATCTGTCCCGGCTACACCCGCACCGACCGGCTGATCGAACTGGCCAAGGTCAAGGCGCTGGCCCAGGGCACGGCCACCGAGGAGGCCTTCGAGGAATGGGCGCGCAACACCGCCCTCGGCCGCTTGGCCGAACCGCGCGAGTTCGCCGACGCCGTCGTCTTCCTCGCCTCCGAGCGTGCCGCCTTCATCACCGGCCAGAACCTGCTGGTCGACGGCGGCTTCTACAAAGGCACCCTGTAGCTCAGCCCAGACGGCGCGGCCGGCAATAACGGGGCGCGCCGCCGCCCGCACGACGATCCGCCCAGCCCTCGCTCAGCCCTTGAGCCCGGCCTCATAGCGGCGGCCGATCTCGCCCCAGTTGACAATCTTCCACCACGCCGCCAGGTAGTCGGCCCGCCGATTCTGATACTTGAGGTAGTAGGCGTGCTCCCAGACGTCGTTGCCCATCACCGGGTAGAGCCCATCCATGATCGGGCTGTCCTGGTTGGCGGTCGAGAGGATGTCCAATTGGCCGTTCTTCAGCACCAGCCACACCCAACCCGAGCCGAAGCGCTTCATGCCGGTCTCCTGAAAGCGCTGCTGGAAGGGCGCGAAGCCGCCGAACTGCGTCTGGATCGCCTGCGCCAGCGCGCCTGTGGGCTCGCCGCCCCCGCCCGGCTTCATGATCGCCCAGAACATGCTGTGATTGGAGTGGCCGCCGCCGTTGTTGCGCACCGCGGTGCGAATCGCCTCCGGCACCTTGGTGTTGAGGCCGCGCAACAGGTCTTCGAGCGAAAGCGCCGCCAGGTCGGCGTGGACCTTGAGCGCCGCGTTGAGGTTGTTGACGTAGCCCCCGTGATGCTTTTCGTGATGCAGGTGCATCGTAGTGTCGTCAATCACCACCTCCAGGGCGTTGTAGGCGTAGGGAAGCGGCGGCAGCGTGAACGGCATGCGATTTCCTCCTGGGATGAGATGCTCCCTCAGTTTAACGCCTTACCCTGCCGCCGCCTGCCAGGCCTGATAGCCGCCTTCGAGATCGCTGGCTTCGACTCCCCAGCCTTCGAGCAGGCTGGCGGCGATGGACGAGCGGTAGCCGCTCTGGCAATACACCACGAACGGCCCCTCGCCCGCCAGTTCGGCGCGACGCTGGCGCAACTGCTGCAACGGCAGGTGCCGGCTGCCGGCGATCGCGCCCTGCGCATATTCGGGCGCGGTACGCACGTCGAGCAGCCGCGGCGCCGGCACCTTCCCCAGCCGCTCGCGCAACTCGGGCGGGATCAGCCGCGGCCGCCCCGCCAGCACGCGGTCGTGGCCGTCAAGCGCCGCCATTCCGCCCTGGAGGAATCCCGCGACGCGGTCGAACCCGATGCGGCCCAGCCGCACCGCGGCTTCGCGCTCACGCCCGGGGTGGGCGACAATCATGATCTGCATGTCGGCCGGCAGCACCGTGCCGCACCAGGTGGCGAAGGCGCCGTCCAGCGGAATGTTGACCGCGCCGCGCCAGTGCGCGCGCGCGTGCTCCACCGGGTCGCGCGTGTCGAGCACGATCGCGCCCGCGGCCGCCGTCCGCTCGGCCTCGGCCACGCCCAGCGGCCGCAGGCCCTCCTGCAGGCTGGCCTCGAGGCCGGGCCGCTCGCGCGTGTTGAGCACGGCGTCATAGGTGAAATACGCCGGCGCGTCGGGCTGGTCGGCCAGCACCAGCTTGAGGAACGCCTCGCGGCTCATCGGCTGCAGCGCGTAATTGAGCCGGCGCTGATCGCCCATCAGGCCCACCGAATCGCGGCTCAACTGCTTGCCGCACAGCGAGCCCGCGCCGTGCGCGGGATAGAGCAGCGTGGCGTCGGGCAGCGGCAGCAGCTTGGTGTGCAGCGAGTCGTAGAGCAAACTGCCCAAATCCTCCGCTGACCACCCCAGCGACGCGCGCAGGTCGGGGCGGCCGACGTCGCCCAGAAACAGCGTATCGCCGGTGAGCGCCGCGCGCGGCGCCGCTGCGCCGGCGTCGAACACCAGCAGCGTGATGGACTCGGGCGTATGGCCAGGGGTGTGCAGCACCTCGAGCCGGCCGCGGCCCAGCGGCAGTGATTCGCCGTCGCCGAAGGCGCGGAATTTGTACTCCGCCTGGGCGCGCGCGCCAAGGCAGATCTCCGCGCCCGCGCGGTCGCGCAACTCGAGATGGCCGGCGAGAAAATCGGCGTGGAAATGGGTGAGGAAGACGTACCGGATACGCACGCCCAGAAGGGCCGCGGCCTCGAGGTACTGCTCCACGTCGCGCTGCGGATCCACCACCGCGGCGACACCGGCTTCGCGGTCAGCCACCAGATAGGAGGCGTGGGCCAGGCAGCCAAGGTAAAACTGCTCGATGTGCATTGCCGCCATGAACTCTTAGATTACATCGCTGGGCTGGAAGCTTCGGCATCGGCCCTCGGGCAGATCGCCCAGCCGCAGCTTGCCCACCCGGATGCGCAGCAGGTCCTCGACCTGGTGTCCCAGCGCCTCGATCATGCGCCGCACCTGCCGGTTCTTGCCCTCCCGGATGGTGATCTCCACCGCCAAGCCGGCGCGCCGCACCCGTGCGGGCCCGGAGCGCTCGCCCCGCCCAATGTCCAGCCCGGCGCGCAGCCGCTGCAGCTCGGCGTCATCGAGCGGCGGAGCGGCCAGCACGCGGTAGGTCTTGTCCACTTTGCCCTCGGGGCTGGCGATGCGGTCGGCGAAGACGCTGTCGTTGGTGAGCAGCAGCAACCCGCGCGTGTCCTGGTCGAGCCGCCCGACGGGAAAGTACCAGCTCGCCTGTTCGCCCACCAGATCGTAGATCGTGCGCCGGCCGCGCGGATCGCCGTGGCTGGTGATCACCCCCGCCGGCTTGTGCAGTGCCAGGTAGAGCGGCTGCGGCCGCCGCAGCGGACGCCCGTCAAGCTCGATCCGCTGCCGCGCCGGCGCCACCCAGGCCTGCGGATCGCGCGCCACGCGCCCCTCCACCCGTACCCGCCCGGCGGCAATCAGCCGCGCCGCGTCCGTGCGCGAGGCTGCCCCGGCGCGCGACAGCGCGCGATCGAGCGTCATCTCCGGCTTGTCGCGCCGCGCCGGCTTGCGCGCCGCCGCCGCCGGGGCGAATTTGACGATCACCCTTCCAGTCTAGCTGCCGTTGCGCCAACCGCCGTGCCCGAGGGCGCGCAGGCGGCCCAACGCCTCGGCGCGCGCTTCGATCGCCGCGAGCGCCTGCTCGCGCCGGCGCTCGCGCTCGCTCCCGGGGTCGGGCGCGTGATCGAGCAGCGCCTGGATATCCGCCAGCCCCAACCCGAGAAAACGGGCGTGGCGGATGAACTCCAGCCGCTCGGCCGTCGCGGGCGGATACTGGCGATACCCGCCGGCGGAGCGTGGAGGCTTGGGCAGCAGCCCGGCACGCTCGTAAAAGCGCACCGTTTCAGGGCTGATCCCCACCCGCCGCGCGAGTTGCCCGCGCGTGAGATAGCTCCTGCCGCCGGGGAGGATCGCGGCTTTCGGAAGTGTATGGGGGCGGCTCAAAACGAGAACCCCAGGGTGAGCACCGCCGACCGCGGCTCGACAAAATGGGTGCCGCTGAAGGTGGAGAGAAAGTTGTAGAGCGCCTCGGTGTTGCCGAGGTTGGTCATGCTCAGGTTGGCGGTGAACTGCCCCAGCTCGGTGCGGTACAGGTCGTCGTCGCCGACCGTGAAGTCGAACAGGTTGCGCGGCGCGATGCGGGGCGGATTGGTGTCGGGGTTTTCCGTCCCCGGCGCCGGGATGCTTACCCGCGTCGCGCCCCACTGGCCGTAGGGAACCGTGCAGGCGGTAATCGGTTGGGTCAGCGTGGCGACTTGCGAACCGCAATAGAACCCCATGGCGGCCTGCTGATCGCCACCCAGCGCCAGCACCGACGCCAGCGTGGGAACCGCGCCGGCCACCAGCCCGCTCTCGTACTGCCAGGTGAACACCGTCCACACGTTGCCGTGGCGATAATTGACGTCGGTGGACTGCTGGAAGTTCTGGTCGTGGTCAATGCGGAAGGCGCCGGTCGCAAGCGGCGAGTTGAAGATCAGACCGCCGGTTTCGGGGCCGAAGTAACGCGCCCGTGCGTGGCCCATGCTGGTGCCCACGCTGACGCCGTGGAGGGTGACGGTGGAGATGCGCACCCCGAAGCCGTCAATCTTCGATTTCGCCCAGGTGATCGGAAACGTGATCGGCGTGTTGAACATGGTGTCGAAGTCGAACGCGCTGTTGGTGTACTTCCAAAAGTAGTCGCCGTCGAGGCGGACGTACTTGCTCAGCTCCTGATTCAGGCCGACGTCGAAGAGGTTGCGGCGGCCGGGTTGCAGCGGCGCTGCGGCATAGGCGCCGAAGACGTTCGTCGCCAGCCCGCCCTGGCCGGTCAGGCTGGAGAGCAGCAGGTTCTCGTTATAGGGCGACTCGTAGGCGCGCGTGTAGGAGGCGCGGATGACCGAGTGCGACCAGGGGATGCGGCGCGAAAAGCCGACCCGCGGCTGGATGCCGTTGTACGTCACCAGGCCGGCGTAGTGGTCGTCGCGCAACCCCAGGGAGAAGTTCCAGCCGCCCAGCGTCAGCGAGTCCTGAGCGTAGCCGGAAATCTCATTGATGTTGTGCCTGCCGCTGAAGTTGAACAGGCTGCCGCCACGCGTCAGATCGTACGGTGCGAGGCCGGCGCTGAAGCTGGGGTTGGACTGGAAGCCGGCGGCGGCGCAGCCGGCCGGCTGCGTCACCCCCGGCGCCGCCACCGGCGCGCCGCCCGCGTTCACGCAATCGGCGTTGAACAGCGGATTCGTGAGGCCCAACTGGAACTGTTCCTGCAGCTGCGTCTGCGTCGCCTGTATCCCGGCGTCCAGGTTGTTGTCGGCCGAGGCGTAGGTCACATCCAGCTTGCCGCCGATGACGGTGAGGAAGCGGTCCTGGCTCATGGTGGCGGGCTGGTCGGCGAACGGGTTGCCGCTGGGGTAGTAGTTCACGTGGTCGCGCCGCAGCCAGGCGTCGCCGGTAAGCAGCGTGCTGGCGTTGAACACGTGCTGGTAGGATGGCGCGATGTCGAAGCTGATCACCTGCTGGCGCTGGTTCTGGTTGGTGGCTTGCTGGTCGTAGGTGTTGGGGATTTGGAACCAGTTGCGCGCCCCCAGTAGATCGAGGTGGAAAATGTTGGCGGGGTTGAGCTGGAAATCAATCCGGTCGAAGATCGTGCCGTTGTTGCCGATGTCGTGCAGGGGCACAAACTCGGGGCTGTCCATGAAGCGGCCCGAACGCACGCTGTCCACCGCCAGAAAGTTGCCGAACTTGGCGTTGCCCCAGCCCAGGCGCGCGTTCTCGCCCACCGTGCCGAACGAACCGTAATAGGTTTCGACCTCGCCGTGCGGCTTGGTCTCGCCCAGGCCGGACCGCGTGGTGGCCTCGACCACAAGGCTGGTCTTGTCGCCGTACTCCGCGCTGGGCGCGGCGGTGACCAGATTGAGGCTGGAGATCGCGTTGGTGGGGATGGCGGTGGAAAAGAGCTTGCTCTGCTGGTTGCTGTCGGGTTGGCCGTCCACAACAAATGTCTGCTCGGCGTGATCCCCGAGCGGATGGAAGAATCCATTGGAGTCTGCCACCACGCTGGGCGAGGTCTCCGCGATCAGGTCGGCCAGACCGGCGCCAGGCGACGGCTCCGGCAGCTCGGTGATGGCGCGCTGGCTGACGACGGTGTGGGCCGACGGCGAGACCGTCGCCACCATGTTGCTCGCCGCTTCGACGCTGACCGTGGTGTTGGAGCCGGCGAGCGCCAGCTTGAGGTCGACCGTCAGCGGCACCGCGCTCTTGACGTTGACCGACTGCACCGCGGTGGCGAACTTGGGCGCGCGGGCGATGACCTCGTAAGGATCGAACGGAACATTGAGCAGTTCGTAATGGCCATGCGGGCCGGTGGTGACGGTGTGCTGGTAGTTGGCGGCGGGATCGGTCACCAGCACGCTCGCGCCCGCCACCGCCTTGCCGGAGGGATCAAGCACCATGCCCTGAATGGTGCCGATGTTGGAAGCTTGCGCGGCCAGCCGGGGCACCGCCCCTGCCCCCAGAACGGCCACACACAACAACGAAAAAGTAAACTTCACGGTTCTCCTCGCACGCGGTTCAACCCCGCGGGTTCAAAAGGGACCGAACACACTCCGCCCCGGCGGGGCAACCGTCGAGGCCGGGCGCAGTTTTAGAGCGTGTCCGGAACAGGAGGAGGACGGATGTCGGGCAGCGTCCGCGGCTGAGCGACCGGCTCGGGCAGAGCCACATCCGGGTCCAGACGGTCGGACGCGGGCGCAATCGGCGGCGGCATGGCGTGGCCAGCCACCGGCAGCGTCGAGGAGGCGAGCTGGCACACCAGGCAGGGAGCGGTGTTGCTGCGCTGCTGCTCCAGCAGCTTGAAATCGCGGTTATGGACGGCATCGAGGCCGGCGAACGCCAGCACCGACGCCAGACAAAGTAACGCGACCCAGCGCCGCGGCTGCCCGCGGCGGTTTGACCGGTTCCCCATGGCTTTGCACTACGCTTAGATGGCTAGACGAGGCGGGTGCCGGCCGCGGTTTCGCCAAGTTGACGCCTGGCGAAACTCTCAACGGAGTGAGCTACAGGGTTGCGCGCTCAGGGACGTGCGTCGAGACTGCGGCGGATGGCGGAGTTGATCGCCGAATAGGCCTCGGTGGCGTGATGCTCAAACCACTTCACCACCTGTTTGCCCTTGGGATCGTCGCAGCGGTGGATGGCATGGTCTTCCGGATGCACCGTCGAGTCCACCACCACCAGCACGTCGCCGGCACGGAGATTCGCGGCGTTCTCCACCACCTGGCGGACCGCCACGTTGAACACAAATGCCCGCGCCGCCGGGCCCGCGCCCGGAATGGCAGCTCCGCAATAGGGGCAGTGAAACGCTTCCATCGCCAAATCAGCTCGCTACCCAGAATACAGGATTCAACGCGGAATCCGCGCGGACAACAGCAGCGCGGCCAGCGTGGAGCGGCCCGGCCGGGTGCGCCAGGCGGTCAGAGCGGCGTGAATCGCGGCTGGGATCTCTTTTTCTGGGACGGCCAAGGCGCGCGCAAGCAGATGGCGGTCCCAAGCCTGCGGCGACGGCGGGCAGGGCGCGGCGTTAGTGGTAGATGCTGATCTGGCGCTGCGGCGGCTTGAGCTTGACGTGGACCGTCTCATCGGCGTGCCTCATGATAAACGCCTGGCCATAGGTGTTGAAGTCCTTGGCGATCACCTGCACCACGACGATGCCGGGCGTGAAGCCGCGCACGGTGATGGTGCCCGTATGGCCGGTGTGGAGCTCGACGTTGAACGGATCCTTGCCCAGCTTGCCGTGATCCACCGAGGCTTGGCGCAGCACCACGCCGGCATTCTTCACCGGATGGCCATGCGGATCGAGCACGGTGACGGTGACCCGGATGTCGGTGACGCCGGGCTTCTTCGCTGCCGCCGTCTTTTGCGCGGCTGCACCGCCGGGCAGCGCAGCCAGGAGCGTCGCCAAAAACAGGACCGCAGCCGGAACCCGGATGTGCCGCTTCGGTTCCATGCCTACAGGGTAACAGGAAACGCCTCGTCGGCGCGCGCCAGCACCGCGGTCGCCAGCGCGGGATGGCCTTCCAGGCACGGGCTGAGTTCGATGCGGCAGCGCGGAAATCGGCGTCGCGCCAGCGCCACCAGCTCCGGCAGGTCGCGCCGGACGTGAACACCGGCGGCCAAAAAATAGGGCACCACCGCCAGCCGGCGCACATTCGCCGCGGCGGCCTGGGCCACCGCCTCGCTGAGCCCGGGCTCGACCGGTGGCAAATAGGCGGCGCGGCAGAAGCGGCCGCCGCGGGCGAGTTCGCGCACCAGCGCGTCCACCGAGCGCTGCCAGCCGGCGAGGGGCGAGCCGTGCGCCATGACGATGATGCCGGAGGGCGGCGCCGCGGGGCGGAGCGGCACGCCGGCGGTTCGCGGGGCGGCGCGGGACGGCCGCACCACCCCGCCCACCAGAATGACGGCCGGACCGGCGCAGCGCGCGCGGCGG